>NZ_JADEXO010000102.1 GCF_015207105.1 cf. Phormidesmis sp. LEGE 11477 | reverse complement strand
GAGGCAGCGGCGAGGCTAGCCGCACCAATCAAATAATTGCCCGTCTCTTACAAAACAGCCTGACTGAAGTGGGTCTGCCTGAAACGCTGATTCTTTTAGTCGAACATACAGACGTCTCTCGCCTAGAGATAGCCCGGTGCTCAGGTATTGACCTGATCATTCCTCACGGTCGCCCTCGCTTAGTTGAACAAGTCGTTGAGAGTGCAACCATTCCAGTAGTGCCTTCTAGGATGGGCAACTGCTACCTGTACTGGTCGGCAAGCGGAGCCGTTGATCAGGTCTATCACATGATTGTCAGCAGCTATCAGGGCACGCCAGATGCGATCAACCGCATCGAAAAAGTAGTCTTCCACGAGTCGCATAGCGCCACAACGCTAACTCGGCTGTGGAGCCGATTACGAGAAGAAGGATTTGAACTCAAAGCCGACATGGCGATCGCCCAGACCTACCATTTGTCTATTGCTGAACCGTCGGAATGGGAATCCGCTTACCTTGAAAGGACTATAGCCTTTCACCAGGTCAAACATACAGACGAGGCCATCCGTTGGATTAATCAGCACAGCAGTGGCCATGCCGATAGTATCGCTACCACTGACTATTCCGACAGCCGTCTGTTCAGTAATCGGTGCCGCAGTACAGCGCTGTATATCAACACTTCACCCCAATTTATTCGCAACGCCGAACATCCTGGCGAAATAGCCCTTGGCATCTCCAATAGAAAGGGCACAGCTAGCGGTCTCATTGGGATGAACCTAATGAGAGCGCACCAGCGGATTTTTCCAGGTGAATCTAGCTAGCGTCCCAGTTATAGGCTTTGGTACGCAGAAGTCTCAAGCAGAAGCTCTGACCTGCGGCGAGGGGGGCTTCTGAGCTGACCTACTGCTTAACCAAATTGGCTTCTTGTTTAACCAGTTTGACTTTGTCCGCCAACCCAACTGACTGAAGACCACGGATAATCATCCAGGTCACATCGATTTCCCACCACTGAAGACCATGCCGAGCAGAGTATTGGTAGGCGTGGTGATTGTTGTGCCAGCCTTCACCAAATGTACAAAGCGCCACCCACCAGCAATTGGTCGAGCGATCGCCAGAGTCATAAGTGCGGTAGCCAAACTTATGAGTCGCGCTGTTGACAAACCAGGTGAAATGATAGACCACGACCAAACGGACGAAGATGCCCCAGACGACGAAAGGCCAACCACCCAAAGCATAAAGCAGTGCGCCCAGAGCAATCTGTAGAACTAAGAAATACTTATCGATCAGAATGTAGACTGGGTCCGTATTGATATCCTTCGTAAACTTGCGAATCTCAGACTTGGCGGGAACATCATGCAGCAGCCAACCCATATGGCTCCACCAAAAACCGCGACCAGAATTGTGATGATCAGCTTCTTGATCAGAAAAAGCATGGTGGTGACGATGTAACCCGATCCACTCAATCGCACCGCTTTGGCAAGAAAGCGAGCCGCAAAAGAGAAAGAAGTACTCTAGCCACTGAGGCACCCGAAAACTGCGATGGGAGATGAGTCGATGCCATCCTAAAGTGATTCCGAGGCATCCAGTAATAAAGTAGAGTATGAAAGCCATGCCAATCGCGCTCCAGCTGAAGTTGGATGGCAGCAGCGCAAACAAAGCGCCAAAATGGATGGCCACCATAAATAGGATGATGGGCCAGTTGAGAGGACGGTCAGACGAGCGTGCAATAGTCATTTAGAATCTCAATGCAAAAAGTTGGGGCTCAAACACTTTCAAGGCGACCTGAACTGGTGACCTGAACTATGAATCACTATGGGAATCACTATGGCCTTGTGAGCCTAAACGGCCAAAACCTTAGATAGCCAAAGTCACGATAGTCAAGTTACTGAGCAGGTAAGTTTGGTTTTATCTACCGGTTTGGTTTTCTCTAAGAGCTGTTTGGAACAACATAGATGAATCATTTGGACTGAATCCCTTGGACGACTCACAATTACTTACCTCAGAGCTACTAACGCTGCAATCGGAGCCCTCCTCGCTGCAAGCATTCTACAAAATCGACACTCAGGTCAAGCGAAATCTAACGAAGGTGTTAGCGGCCTTCAGAGCAAACCGAGTAGGAACTCATCACTTTGCTAGCGTGTCAGGCTATGGCCATGATGATTTGGGTAGAGATACCCTCGATCGGGTGTTTGCTCAGATAGTAGGCGCTGAAGCAGCAGCAGTGAGAATACAGTTTGTCTCCGGTACCCATGCCATTGCCTGTGCTTTGTTTGGTGCCTTAAGGCCAGGGGATGAAATGCTTGCGATCGCAGGAGCTCCATACGACACTTTAGAAGAAGTGATTGGCACCAGGGGGAGCGGTCAAGGATCTCTTAAAGAATTTGGCATCTGCTACCAGGAACTGTCGCTGACACAAGCGGGTGAAATAGATTTTGACAGGATCGCTTCCTCAATTAGTGAAAAAACTAAACTTGTCTTAATTCAGCGCTCTTGTGGCTATAGCTGGCGTCCTAGCCTTAGCATTCACAATATTAACAAAATTATACATTTAGTTAAGCAACAAAACATTAATACAATTTGTTTTGTAGACAACTGCTACGGAGAATTTACTGACTCTCAAGAGCCCACCGAGGTTGGCGCAGATCTGATGGCCGGCTCACTGATCAAAAATCCAGGCGGCACCATTGCCACAACAGGCGGATACATTGCAGGTAGGGCCGATCTCGTAGAGGCGGCAGCCTGCCGGTTGACAGCGCCAGGCATTGGCCTCAGCGGTGGGGCCACACTGGGGGAAGGCCGTCTGATGTATCAAGGGCTGTTTCTGGCACCGCAAATGGTAGGCGAAGCGATGAAAGGCAACTACCTAATTGCAAAGACGTTTGCATCACTAGGCTACGAAGTCAGCCCGCCCGCTTCGGCACTACAGCGCGAAGTGATTCAGGCTATTAAGTTAGGGACAAAACAAAAACTAATCGACTTTTGCCAAGCTATCCAAAAGCACTCTCCGATTGAGTCGTATGTTAGCCCTGTGCCGTCTGCGATGCCAGGGTATGATGATCAACTCGTGATGGCAGGCGGGTCTTTTATAGATGGCAGCACGTCTGAGCTATCAGCAGATGGACCTTTGCGAGAGCCCTATGTAGTCTACTGCCAAGGCGGCACACACTGGACGCATGTGGCGATCGCGATAGAAGCCGCCGCTGCTGCCGTTGGACCTGCCGCTTGCTAAACAAGAGCAATTTGAACTGACAGCTACTACATCCAAGCACTCAGCGCTGTGTGCGACAAGGACTACCGCGTCTTGATATGGCTTAAGCTGGGGGCGGATTGTTATAGGCGCAGATTTCTGCAGAACTATACAAAAGGAGGCTGGTCTAAAAGACCAACCTTCAAAAAAAGAGCAACTTATTCTCAATAATTTATTGCTGATACTACCAAAAGGCTCGATGCTAGAAAAATGCTAGAGAAGCAATAGAAGCTCAGCTCTCTCAACCTGACTTGCTAGCAAGTGATGAACGGTAAAGGTACTGGATAAAGATAGTGGGTGAAGTGTGTTTGACCATCTGCACGCATCAAGAATACAAAGCTGAGCTGACTCTATCGACTGATGAAGAACACCACCGCTAGATTCAATAATCTCATTTGCTTTGGATTGCTGCGTCGACTTGCATGCAGATGATCAATCGATGTTTCAGGAACTCTATCTACATGTATACGCAGATGACTGACGATTGGATGTGATCGATCTCACCAATGCTGTTTACGTACACCTTTTGTTACATCCATATCAATTTTGCTTAACGTATCAAGCCCAAACGATATGAAATTCAGATTCATACTGTCAGGATCTTGGCGGCTAGCTGTAGCCCCTAATATGGAGTAGCGTCTATAGACCGTGCTGCCTCCCATCCAATTTTATTGTTTGCCCATCTATGATCACAGTTGCTCTACCAAAAGGCTCTCTTCTAAAAGAGAGTATTCGCCTATTAAAAGCCGCAGGTTTAGATTTCAGCGGATTTCTAGAAACTGGGACTCGGCAGCTTCAGCTAATGGACAGTAGTGGTCAGGCGAGAGGACTGCTGGTAAGGGCAAAAGATGTTCCGGTGTATGTCGAGTACGGGCAGGCGCAAATAGGTATTGTCGGTTATGACGTGCTAAGAGAACGGCAGCCCCGAGTCGCGCAGATTGCAGATTTGGGCTTTGGGGGTTGCCATCTATCTGTAGCTGTTTCTGCTGACAGTGGCTATCAGTCGGCAGTGGATTTACCGCCTCACTGTAGGGTGGCGTCTACATTTGTCAATAGCGCTCGTCAGTATTTTCAGTCTTTGGATTTGGCGGTAGAGATTGTGCCGCTCTCTGGCTCAGTTGAACTAGGCCCGATTACAGGGATGTCAGAGGCCATCGTTGATTTGGTATCGACAGGGCGTACGCTTAAAGAGAACAACCTGACTGAACTAGAGATCCTCTATCACAGCACGGCCAGGCTGATCGCTCATCCTTTGAGCTACCGTTTAAACCAGGACGGTCTTACTACTTTGATCGAGCAAGTACAAGCAGCCGCTATGACCAGCACTACAGCTTGAGTGCTGATGCTCTAATCTGGCATTTTTCTAGCATTTTAGTCTGGCGCTTCGATCGAGATTCATATTCTATGTACGGCTTTAGTGCGATCGCTTCAGTGGCGACCATTTCAGTTGTGATCGCTTCAGTTGCGTTCGGTGCAATTTAGTCATTTCAGCCATTCCTTCAACCTCTTTTGAGAATCTTTCATGACGTCGGCTTCCAAAAACAAGTCAAATCTAGATGCTGAGCACGGAAAAAGTCGCAGTATCAAAAGCGACTGGCGGCTATTTTTACGACTGCTGCCATATATCCAGCAGCATCGGTCTCAGCTGATATTGCCGATGCTGCTACTCGTGCCGCTGTCTTTGGCACAGGCGGTTCAACCAATACTAATCGGTCAGGCAATTTCGCTAATTAAACAAGAGGACAGGGCTTGGAACGTTCTAACGACAATGAGCCTGCGAACAGGGCTAAATTGGATTATTGTTGGGCTGCTAGTGGCGATTACAGTTCGCCTCCCTCTAGACGGCTGGCAAAGCTATCAGATTCAGAAAGTGGGTCAAAATATCACCGCTTCTATTCGCCGCGATTTGTTCAAGCATGTCACTGATTTGTCGATGGGCTTTTTTGATCGTACGCCCGTAGGCCGCCTGATTACTCGGCTTACTAGCGATGTCAATGCGCTTGGCGATGTCTTTTCGACTGGCGCAATCGGCATCATCAGCGATCTATTTTTGATTTTGGTGCTGATGGGCGCAATGCTGCAGCAAGAATGGCGGCTAGGTCTCATGCTGATCATCATGCTGTTGCCTATCACTACGCTAATTATTTATTTTCAGCAGCAGTACCGCAAAGCGAACTATATCGCGCGCGAAGAACTCTCAGCGCTCAATTCCAATTTGCAGGAGAATATCAGCGGTATCAACGTGGTGCAACTGTTTCGACGCGAACGTTTCAACAGCGAATTGTTTCGCACCATCAACCAGCGCTATGTCGGCGCAGTCGATACAACGATCTTTTATGATTCAGCCGTGTCAGCAACTTTGGAATGGGTGGCTTTAGCTGCGATCGCAGGTGTCCTTGCTCTCGGCGGCTATCTCGTCACTGGCAACGTCATTGAGATTGGCATTCTCACTACCTTCATTCTATTTGCCCAAAGGCTATTCAATCCGCTTCGCCAGTTTGCTGACAAATTCACAGCCATTCAGGCAGGGCTGACCGCCGTTGAACGCCTGAACGACTTGATGAGCGAACCAATTGCCATCCGCGATGCCAAAAACCCAGTAGAGCTGCCGGCTCAGACGCTGAAGGATAGCGACGTTGTAATTCCGGGTGAAATTCGATTTAAGAACGTTTCTTTCGGCTACAAAGCAGACGACTATGTGCTCAAAAATCTTGACTTTACGATTCGGCCCGGCGAGAAAGTTGCCTTAGTTGGACCCACTGGCGCGGGTAAGAGTTCGATTATTCGCCTGCTCTGTCGGCTGTATGAAGTGAGCGACGGACAGATCTTATTAGATGGCGTAGACATTCGAGAAATTGCTCAGCAGGATTTGCGCGATCGCATGGCTATCATTCTCCAAGATGGCTTCCTATTTTCTGGCGACGTCACCCGCAACATCACCCTGGGCGAAGATTACAGCTTTGAGCAGGTACAGCGCGCCGCCGAACAAACCAACGTCGCGACCTTCATTGAGGCGCTGCCGCAGGGCTACGGCACCGCTTTGCGCGAACGCGGCACCAACCTATCTGGCGGACAAAAGCAGCTACTTGCCTTCGCCCGCGCTGCCATTCGTAATCCTGGCATCCTCGTTCTAGACGAAGCGACTGCCAATCTAGACGTGGGCACCGAAGCAACCATCCAGGCGGCTTTAGACAAACTTCTAGAGAATCGCACTGCCATCATCATCGCCCACCGTCTTTCTACCATTCGCAACGTGGACCGCATTCTAGTACTAAAGCAAGGCCAGCTAGTTGAGCAGGGTAGTCATGACGAACTATTGAAACAGGATGGCCTTTACGCCAGCCTGTACAAATTGCAGATGCTAGGTCAGTAGTATTAGCTCAGTAGAAACCATTCCCTAATCAGCCAGCTCATAGAGTGAGAAAGCAGGAGTAGAGTGAGAAAGCAGGAGCGGCTGGCGAGATAGCTTGAGGAACAGAACCTAACAGCCGATAATCTAAGACGCGCCTCAAACACATGACAACCCCTAACTCTAGCCCTCATCCCCATGGTCACGACAAAGCACGTTGAGTTCAACGGTCCGCAGCTATTACAGCAGCTGATTGAAAAGCGATCGCTCACCCAGGCCCAAGCCGAAGCGCTGATGGATAGCTGGCTATCCGAGACTCTTTCGCCTGTTCTTTCTAGCGCTATCCTCGCCGCTATTCAAAGCAAGGGCGTCACTGGAGACGAGCTTGCAGGCATGGCCCGCGTCCTACAGGGCCAGTCTCTTGGCGGCATGCTGGTAGATCCAGACCTGCCGACTCCTCGCATCGATACCTGCGGCACTGGTGGCGACGGCTCTGCCACCTTCAATATTTCTACTGCGGTCACTTTCGTCGCCGCAGCAGCAGGCATTCCTGTAGCCAAACACGGCAATCGCTCAGCTTCTAGTAAAGTCGGATCGGCAGATGTGCTCGAAGGTCTAGGCGTAGATCTCGACGCGCCCAGTGAGAAATCAAAAGCGGCGCTCAAAGAAGTCGGCGTTACTTTTCTGTTTGCTAGGGGTTGGCACCCGGCGATGAAGGCCGTGGCCCCCTTACGCGGTGAGCTAAAAGTCCGCACCGTTTTTAATCTGCTAGGACCCCTGGTTAATCCGCTGCGACCCACCGGCCAAATTATCGGCGTCTATCACCCTTCAGTCATTGAGCCGATGGCAGAAGCGCTAAGGCAGCTAGGCACTCAGCAGGCAATGGTTCTTCACGGTCGAGAAACTCTAGACGAAGCGGGCTTAGGCAAACCGACAGATGTTTCAGTGATTAGCAGCGGCACCATCTCTCAGGAAGTTTTGAACCCTGAATCACTAGGGTTAACGCCTGCGCCTCTATCAGCGCTCAAAGGGGGAGAGCTAGAAGAGAACACTGCTATCTTGCGTAACGTGCTTCAGGGTAAGGGGACGCAGGCGCAGACAGATGCTGTCGCTTTGAATGCGGCTTTGGCCTTGAAAGTAGGCGGCTTAGCTAAAGGTGAAACCTTTGAGGCAGCCTGCGTCCATGGCGTGAGTCAAGCGCAAGAAATTATCAAGAGCGGCGCGGCTTGGGAAAAGCTAGAGCAGCTTGTCACCTTTCTAAAAAGCTGAAATCGATATCAGAGATAGAATCAATATCAGAGATATCAATCGGTGGTAAGACAGACATGGTTACAGCCGTCCAAAGACCAGCTATTCAGCCGTCCAACCCTTCCCCTAGTTCTTTAAAGGCATGGTTAGAAAACCCGATAGAAGGAACAGAGTGGGTAGAGAATCAGCTAATTGAGAAGGATGGTATGACGCTGACTCATAGCAAAGTTCAACGAAGGTTGAGTACAGCATGGGCTGTTCATCAAGCAAAGCAAAAGTTGGGCGGCGAGGTTTATACAGAGGCACCTTGCAATACCGGCCAGCAAGGACGAAAGCCTGATGTGTCTTATCTGACTCAGGACTTGCTAGAACGATATGGCGCAACCAAAAGTTTGCCACAGAGCTTTCCACTGAGTGCAGAAATCGTCTCTCCTTTCGACTATGCGGAAAGCGTCTATAGGAAAGCCGACGAATATTTGGCGTCCGGTGGCGAAGAAGTTTGGTTAGTTCTTCCAACCAACCAACGAATAGTAGTAATTACTGCCGAAAGTGAGCAAACCTTCAGGTTCCACGAACTTGTGAAGACGCAGATTTTACTTCCAGGTTTCAGCATTGGGGTCGATGAGCTGCTGTCTTAGTGCTGCTAGATTAATAGCTGCTGGCCTTGTCTCTAGCAGCGTCGAGTCTTCTATGTTTGAGTCATCAAAATTACATCGAGTATCGACATAGATTACAAAGATGAGCGGTGGGGTTCGGTACCCCTCCAATCGATACAGCTACTGAATAGTGATTGAGTTGTGTGTGTTATTGAATGGCGTGTTGCTCTAGCCAGCCGCGCATTTTGCCAGGATTAAGTAGTCCGTAGGGATCAACTTTCTCTTTGAATTTCAGCTGATTTTCGTCAATAGTTTTACGTCCGCCGTCTTCGAGTACATAGGTATGAGGATTGGCAATAAATGCGCCCTTTTGCTCGTGGTAGTGAATGATTTCGGCTAGGCGTTCTGGGGTGGTATAGCGAACTAGCTGAAGCGCAGCCGGAACAATTTTGCCCTGCGATCGCAAATACTCCAAATGCATGATCACCTCATCACCAAAGTGCTCGTGCATATGCTGCACCAGCTTTAGATCTGGATCATAAGGAAACACGGTTTGAAGATAAGTCAACGTCTTATCCACGTTACGAGCGTGAAGCGTTGTATGGTTCCAAGTAAACTCTGCAATGGCTGCCCCCTTCCTTGTGGCTTTGGCATCCTTTTCATAGGTAATCGCCCCGCCCCACTCTTTTGACAGCGCCTTCAAAGCTTCTAAGTCGGCCTCTGAAACAATCAGCAGTGCCGCCGCTTTTCCCTCTGGCAAATAGTCTGTGAGTGCGTTGAAATAGCTCGGAATCGGCCAGGCGTGAATACTAATCAGCTTCTTGATAATGCCGTCAGCATCCCCTAGCGCCTGACCGAAACTAGCAGCAGTGATGAACTGATCAAACGTAACAATCACTTCGGCCCAGGGATAGGCTGGGCCGAGCGGAATCTCAAGTTCGGTGATGATGCCGTTGGTGCCATAGGCATGACTCACCTGATAAACCGCATCGCCGCGTAGCTCAATCACCCGTGGCGAATCTTCCATGGTGACTACTCGCACAGCCTGTATGCTGCCGCGATCTGCTAGCTGGCCATACATCACCGAGCCAATTCCGCCGCTGCCGCCCCCGACAAATCCGCCAATCGTCGCCGTTCGATAGGTCGAAGGTGTCATCCGAATTTCCCAGCCCTGCGGGCGGGTAACTCGATCGATCGCCGCAAGCTTGGTACCAGGTTCTACGCAGGCGTGGCCCGGCTTTACCCACTTCACAGCGTTCATTGCGCTCATATCGAGAATGACACCGCCTGCTAGTGGAATTGCCTGACCGTAGTTACCAGTACCTGCACCGCGTATCGTCAGGGGCACTTTGGCCTCTACGCAGGCTTTGGCTACCGCTAGTACCTCAGCCTCATTTTTGGGCCGCACTACCAAATCGCCAACCTTGTTCTCTAGTTGCTCGGTCAAAATTGGGCTGAAGTAGTAGTAGTCTTTCGATAGTTTGTCGATTTGATTGGGATCTAGCAAAGTCTCGATAGGACTGAGCGATTGGGCGAACTGCTGCCAGTTAACTGATGGGGTAGTCGCTTTTGTAAAATTCGCTTGAGAAGAATTGGGCGCTGTCATAGAAAGCTCCAGAGTTAGAGAGGCATTGTGCCGGTTTGAAGAATCGTCAGTTCAGTATTGAATCAATCTACTGAGTATTACTTTGGCAGCTCAAAACATAGTCTAAGTGAGACAACGGACCGCCCTTAGAACATCAAGTGAAGTAGTTGTACGGAGTGAAAAGCAAGCGTGAATTGCCAATTATAAGTACGTGAGCGATCGCGACAGCCTCACAGTATTTCGCACTTTCTAAAAATACGCTTCTTCTTAAATCTGCCATGACACCTGCCAACCCCAATGCCAAGTTCCCGATCTGGGAATATCTGAGTCAACCTATTGGCCAAGCCGACTACACAGTTATTGTAAATCCTCAAAAGTTCTGGAGACAGAGCAAGCTGCGCCATATTGAACGCTGCTGGATCACGTCGTATGTGCCTGAAGGTCGAACGATGTAAAGGCTGTAACTCCAGATAATGACAGAAAAGCGCTGCGGCTCATCTAGGTCGCAGCGCTTTTCGATCTGCAACGCTTTTCGATTTATAGATCCGCCGCCGCTACAACGATACAGCGATGGCTGCCGAGCCCACTGTATCAGCGACTGCTGATCGATCGTTTCAGGCTAATTAACGCGCTGGTTTAGGCGCTAGCCTGTCGCGAGCATGTCAGCAGTCGCCGACTACTACAGAGCGCAAGAAGAATTGGCGTCGTGAGATTATTCAATCTGAATAGTTTGGCTAAGGATAGCTTTGGTATCTTCCCAATCGATGATTGCATCTTCTAGCCACAGCCAGTTTGCCCCTAGCGTATTCGCATTGAAGTCAGCAGGTGCCTGGCTGATGACCCGTTGGTAGGCGGATACGGCTTGTGCTAATAGCTGCTCTTTCTCAGCGGCATCGGTTTCTGCTTCTGAAAGTGATAGCGACGCGATCGCAATACCAGCATAGGCATTAAGCGCATACTCACCAAAGGTTTCATCGGAAAAATAGGCACCTGTGTCCGTCGCTTGTCTGTCTGCAAATCTAACTGCCTGTTGCCAGGATTCTAGTGCTGGCTGCTCACGACCCAAAGCATATTGAGCAAAGCCTAAAGCCATAAAGACTTCCATCCAATCCGCTTCACTTTCTAAAGCAGTCTGCCAAGCTCGCATAGCATCTTCGGGCCTGTGGTCGCTGTCATTTTGCTTGACTAGTCCCCAGTGTGCTCGTCCTCTTAAAAGAGCAATTACAGCATCCTCTAGCTGCGCTTCGCTGGCTGGCAGAAGTGCTGCGATTGCCTCAGAAAATCGCCCTTCATTGATGAGAGACTGCATGGCGATGGTCACCTCATCTAAATCATCTTGAGCTAGACCATTGTCTATTCGAGCTAGTAGGTTTGATTCGCCAACGCTCTCGACGGTTGCTGTTCTCTCTGGATCGCTTTGTAGCCAGGTGACTGCTGTCAAACCGAATAGCGCCACCAGTGCGATCGCCATTGCCCCAGGCAGCGTCAAAATTTTTGTGTGCAGCGTATGGCTGCGGGTGTGTCGCTCACCGACTAGCTCGGGTAAGCCAGTTGCCGAATGGCGAGAAGCCGTTATCAAGGAGTCGGTTTCTGATTCACCATAGAAGCCAGCTGGCTTTTTGCCGTTTGCCAGCACGGACGAGTCATCATATGTTCCTTCGTACCTAGCTGATGAAGATGCTGATGAAGATGCTGATGAAGAAGGCGCTGATGCAGATGTGGAACTTGCTCTCGTCGCCGCTTCATCTGGCAAAGTCTCTAATCGATCGGTCGCGTTCTCTTGAGCTTTTACGCCTGAGAAATTGCTCTCATCTGTAGGCTCAGAAAAATTAGAGCCAGAAAAATTAGAGCCAGAAAAATTAGAGCCAGAGGAATTGGAACGCAGGGCGATCGCCCCCTCAGTCGCCGAAGTCCTCGGCGAAGCCTGTGGAGCTTTGGACCTAAGTCGATCCTGCTTTGCCAAACTTGATTCGGCAAACATATCTTCAAAAGGATCGTCAGCTGCATCGAGCAAATTAGTATTTTCTACATTGGCCTTTGTCTTGACCAGGTAGCCGTCAAACAAAGGATGCATGTAGAGAGTGGGCAGCACCCAATAAAACTGGTGAGATCCGTAGGCAGAAATCAGTCCTTGCCGAGTGCGATTCAAACTCAAGTCGAGAGCCTGACCTTTTTTTAGGTTGCGATACAGCAGCTGAGTAAAGGTGATAGCTACATGGTCAGGAATGCGCTCGGTCATTGCAATGACGGCTGGCATGCCACGATTGATCAGCGCCTGAGCTAGATTTCGCTCTTGCCAACCGCCTTCAGAGCCAGGGCTATAGCCTCCTCTGCAAGAGTTAAAGACTGCCAGCTTGACGCCGTTATTGACGAGCAAACCAGCTAGATCTTCACCGCTTAGTCGTTCGGTCAAACCGGTCTGACGGCTGACCAGATAGAGATCACCCCCAGCGTTGCCTAGGTTGCTATGGCCTGCATAGTGCAGAACCTGGTAGCTGCCTCGCTCTAGCTCCTGAGTCAGTTCTGCTCTTCCGGGCTGCTCTAATACCTTTAGCTGAATGTCTACGGTCGAATCATTAGCCTCAACAATCTGGGGATGAAGCTCCGTTTGAAGGTGATGAGCTTCCTGTTTAAGCTCTAAACGCTCTTGGTCACCAGGTGCGGCGATGACCATCAAAATCCGCAATACCTGAGTCGCAGCGCTAAGCTGAACCGACACGGCGGAATTTAGCTGGCGACGGTTGAGAATGTAGCGCGAAAAAATAACATCAGTGCCAGTCGCTAAAGGTCTGGTGCCTGCATGTAGTGCTTCCCAAGGGAGCTGCTGAAGTTGGCTGTCTTTAATGCCGATGCGTAGACGCAGTAAATCCTGGCGATTTTGGGCTACGCCTTGAGCGATGCCCCAACTGTCATGAAGCTGACCTTTGAAAAGTTCGTTATGAAGTGTCTGTCCAAGCTGGACTAGGGTTGTGAGGTTCGCATCTGCTTCGGCAGGCGGCACCTCGTCGGCATGAGCAGCAGCTACGCGGGTCTGCTGCCCTTTGAGCAAACCCAATAGCGGGTCGTGCATCAGCGACTTAGTCTGCTCTATCCAATCTGCTACTGGCCATTCCATTCTTTCTTCGGCTAGTGGTACGCCCTTAGCAACATTTTCGGTGCGTACCCAGTATTGATCGTCACCTACGGCAGTAATGGATAGTCCAAATTCCTGAATCACAGCTACTCTTATTCCCTGACACTACCTGACACTATAGGGTTGGTCATATGACTATAGGGTTGGTCACATGGCAGAGGCACAGTACGGTTGGCCCGACGCTTCGTGTATCAGTGAGCCCAGTGACTCACGGCTGTCGTAGACGCAGCCTTTTTGAGAATGCATCTAGCAACTGCCGCCGCCCAACATCTTTGCCAATGTTCTATCAATATGCCTTCGTTCTAGGCGTCAACCTTCATTTTAGGCATTATCAGTGGGCGGCTGTATCGGTAGGTGCAAAGTAGAGCAGAACAGCACGGATATTTTATACAAGGCGGCCATGTTTGAAGCATTGACTATTCAAAGACTACTTAATTCAAGGATGGCTTATAAGCTAATGCCAACCCAGTTTTTCAATCGATCAAGCGTTAGGTTGATTTGTCAACACCATGCCTAGTTAATTGCTGCCAACCAAAAGTCAGGTAGATCTAAGGATTAAAAAACGATTCATAGTCTTCGAGAAACATTTGTGGATAGGAGCTTACAAAGCTTGACAGGACTGATTTAAGCTTTGTGAAGAGATACATAAGTTTATGTTCTGGTCTTAACCTACTGATTTCTTACTCATCTTCTGATGACGATTGCGTATGTCATCCGTACAAGCTGCGATCGCTGCATATACTGCTCCTTCTCAAGCGTCTTCTTCACCGGAAGCGCAGCCTGCGGATAGATCGAAGGCTGTGGGTTTTCCCTCTGCGGAAGTTGTAGGCTCTAGGCGATCGCTATCTACCTGCTCGGCATTAGGCGGTGAGGATCGCCTCCCCAAATCAGACATCAAACGAAGTCTAAAAGCCTCGACGCTAGATGGCACTTTTTCTGCAGTCTTTGAGAATATTGTCAGAGGCGTTTTGATTGGCAATTTTCTGCTGGGCTTAGGGGCAGGTGCGTTTGAAGTGGGTCTGCTGAGTTCTATTCCAATGGTGGCGCATCTGTTGCAACCCTTGGGCGCATATTTCTCGGAAAAAACGACAAGCCGCCATCTCTACTGTTTTTGGATCTATGGCCTGTCTAGGGCGCTGTGGCTGCTGCCAGCGGCGGGTATTTTCGCATTCACTCACGGTCGAATAGACGCCCATGGGTTGACGCTGCTGACGATGGCTGTATTGACACTCAGCAATGTCTTAGATTCTATTGGCTGTGCGTCTTGGATGAGCTGGATGGCAGTCTTGGTGCCGACTCGGCTGCGGGGACGGTACTTTAGCTTGCGGCGATCGCTCTCTAGTTTGGCAGCGCTGCTGACAATTCCAATCGGTGGCTGGCTGGTTTCTAGCTGGCGAGGTGGCGAAATTGAAGGCTATGGCATTGTGCTAATCATGGCGGTGCTGATAGGACTGGGCAGTTTGTGCTTTCAGTTTTGGATGCGTGATGTGAATCCGCAGGTGGAAGCAGATACCCATCGGCTAGAAGCAGATACTCATCAGCTATCTGAATCGGCGGGCAAGCCGACAGACGACAGCGCCCAGAGCCAAAGTAACAAGCCATTAGCAGCGGCTGGCATATTTTGTGATCGCAATTTCCTGACGCTGTTACTTTTCCTTGGCCTCTGGACGTTCGGGCTGAACCTGAGTGCGCCTTTTTTCAACTTCTATTTACTCAGTAGCTTGAGCATCGACGTACAGTGGGTCACTCTCTACGGCGGCCTAGTCTATGGCGCATTTTTGCTGACGATTATGCTGTGGGGCCGCCTGGCCGATCGAATTGGCAATCGTCCGGTGCTGATGCTAAACGGTCTGCTGATGGCCGTTTTGCCGCTGCTTTGGCTCTACACAGACAGCAGCAGTCTGTCCCTATGGCTGCTCCTACCGCTGCTACACAGCTTGCAAGGGGGAACAGTCGCCGCGCTAGATCTGTGTTTATCTAATATCCAACTAGAGCTCGCGCCTAGGGCTAAGCAGTCTAGCTACTTTGCGATCGCAGCGGCTGTCATCGGCATTACTGGCGCGCTAGGCGTTACGGTTGGCAGCGTGCTGGCAGAACTACCCAGCTTTGGTTTGCCAGCAATTTTTGTGATCTCAGCGCTGATGCGGTTTGCTAGCCTAATACCGCTGTGCTTTGTCCAAGAGACCCGCTCGCTTTCAATTAGGCAGCTGGTTCAAAGAAAACTACCCAAACCGCTGAGTATGGCGTTCGCTACTTTGCTCCACGTACTTTCTGGCAGGGAAACTCTGGTCATAAAAGAGCAAAATGGTCAGCCAGCATATGAAGGTATCCAGTGTTAGCTACATCACTTGCCAGCTCCTACTGTCTCGTTTGGTACTCTAGGAATCCACTGCGATTTGCCACTACAATTTGCATGTCTACCCAGACGTTCATTTGTACCCTCTCAATCTATGGTTGCTGCGCCGCCTAATCCCGCTGAGATCCAAGCAGAAAGAGAGGATCAAATCCAAGCGTTGACGAACAGTCTACGACCTGGCCAAAGGGCGTTGGCTCAATGGCGATCGGGTCCACTAGCGGTTTCGGCAGTGCCGGGCTCGGGAAAATCAACTGGCATGGCCGCAGGCGCGGCAATTGCGATCGCTCATCATCAGCTTCACGCTCGCAAGCAACTGGTTCTAGTCACCTTCACTCGCTCTGCTGCTGCTAGCCTCAAGGCAAAAGTCCGCCAGCATCTTAGAGATCTTCATTTACCGCAAAACAGCTTTGTCGTCCATACGCTACATGGATTGGCGCTAAACGTGGCTACCCGTCACCCAGAAATCTCTGGTATCAACCTTTCTAGTCTAGATTCAGAGGGCACCACGCTAGTTTCTCCGACTCAAAGCCATCGGCTGATTCGGTTGGCTGTTGAGCAATGGATAGAGGAAAATCCGCTGATGTATCAGCAGCTGATCGAAGGCCAGGGCTTTGACGGTGAAGAAGCGGAACGGCTCAGACGACTCACTGTACTCCGCACCGAAGTTTTACCCACACTGGCCTACACCGTTATTCACGAGGCGAAAAGTTCAGGACTGCTGCCGGAGGCGCTCATGGAGATCGCCCAGGGGATGACAGTCAGGGTTGAAGGAGATGCCGTTGACTATGCCGTTGTGGTGATGGCGGCTGGCCTCTACGCCCACTATCAGACGCTGCTTTCTACGCAGGGCCTGATTGATTACGACGATATGATCCTAGCGGCGCTAAAGACACTGACAGAGCCGGATATTCGTAAGCTGTGGCAGAGCCGTGTGTTTGCCATTTTTGAAGACGAGGCTCAAGATTCCTCGCCGCTGCAAACGCAGCTACTAGAAGTGCTAGCAGGCGATCCAGAAGATCCGACTAAGCCTTTGAATCTAGTACGGGTAGGCGATCCAAATCAGGCGATTAATTCAACATTCACGCCCGCCGATCCGGTCTTTTTTAATCAGTTTTGTGATGCTTGTGCTCAAGGCGAGGCGGACGGGAAGCTAGCAACGATTGAACAGGCGGGGCGAAGCTGCGATCGCATCATGTCCGCCGCCAACTTCGTGCTTGAGTGGGTCAACCGCCACAGCCCTAGTAATCCATTTCGCAGCCAGGCCATCCTTCCTGTGGGCCCCAACGATCCGCAGCCTCATGCCAATCCTGCGCCGATTGGCGGTGGTGTCGAGGTTGTCAGACCGCAGACGGTCGTCAAAAGTGTGCAGCAGTTGGCTAAACGGATTGGCGCGGCCTATCAGGAAAATAGTCAGCTAAGTATGGCCGTCTTGGTGCGAGAAAGTCGGCAGGGAAAGTTCATTCGCGAAATTTTAGAAGATCCAGAGCGGCTAGGGTTTGACTTTGGCGCGACAGGAATCGAAATCTATGATGTGGGGGAGCGCGATCGCCAGAACCACGTTCCTAGAGAAATGCTCACGCTACTGCAGTTCATCGAGCGGCCTCACTCGCCAGACAATATTAAAGCGGCCCTGCGCGTCCTCGTCTCTCGGCAGCTAATTCCCACTCAAGATCTGAATCCTCTGGCCACTTATCCAGAGCAATTTCTCTATCCAGGCCCGCTAGATCAGCCACCTACCGATACTGCCGCCCATCAGGCTCGTCGCTACTGCGCCGCCCTCATCCGCGCCAGACTCGAACTCCCTGCTTATCATCTGATTCCTTTCCTTGGCCTCACCTTGAAATACAACCAAAGCGAGCTAGCCACCGCCGACAAACTCGCTGCCCGCATTGCCCAGCAAACCCTCGAAGACAGCACGCTGAGTGCCATGCTAGGCGCGCTACAAGAACTCCTTACTAGCGAAAGATTTCGTGCTATCGAAGCTGAGAATAGCGAACTACAGTACGCTCAGCCCGGTCGGCTCACGATTATGACCATGCACAAAGCTAAAGGGTTGGACTGGGATATCGTCTGCCTCCCTTTCCTTCACAAACGCAATCTTCCGGGTGACTCTTGGGTGCCGCCGCAGATCCAGTTTCTGGGTAAATTTTCTCTCGATGAAGTTGCTCGCGCTCAGCTGCGTGCCTACACCCACGCTGTCTATACGCGCGATCGCAAGCCTGCGCCGATTCCCAACCTCGAAGACGCTTGGCAGCAGGCCACTAACCTAAAGCGGGCCGAAGAATTTCGCCTGCTCTACGTCGCCATGACTCGGGCCAAAAAGCTGCTGTGGATATCAGCCGCCAAACAAGCGCCGTTCACCTGGAGCAAGCCTGGCAACTTACAGGAGGCGGAAATGAGCCCGGTAATTACCGCTCTAGCTCAGACCTCCTCTGCCGTCGCTTGATCTAATACCGTTTGAAAACAGGCTTCGCCTACTGCCGAAGGAGAACAGTCCGGGTCGCCTAGCAGAAATTCCCCTACTGTTTGAATGTCTTCTAACGGCTTAGAAAAACTGATCCGTTTAGCCTGATCTACCACAGGCGGTGAAGGCAGATTCGGGATATATCGCCGCTCTACCTCAAACTGATCGGACTTCACCGATTTCCAAACTTTTGGCGTGTTAGCTGTCGCCGAACGCTCGTCAATAGCCTTCACCTGATCAAACATCGCCGCTGGCGTCTCTAGTTTGGTGCGGCTTCTTTTCGGCTTTTCCTGAGACTGCTCTGCGTTCTCAGCCGCTTTCTTAGCCTTAGTTACCTGCTTCCACTTGTTGGTATGCGAAGTAAACAGTCTTAAGCCTTCTCGCATGCGCTCTTTGACATACAGATATAGCTCAGAAGAGGCATCGATGCCTCGCTTTGTGGTGGTGATTGGCAGCTGTCTGGCGTCCTTGCTTTTGAATTCTACAATGCCCGAAATGGAAATGAACTGAGGATGATAGCGAGGAATGCCCGTTTCCCCCCAGCCCGTCAAAATGGTTTTGTCGTTAGCGACAACGACGCGATCGTTACAGACAATTGTCCAGCCAGCATCGTCTCTTTTGGCCCGTTTGCGTTCAGAGGCTCTATCGACTTCTTGGGCGGTTGGCAGCTTTCGGCGCAGGCCAACGGCCAGTTTGATCTCAACATCTTCTCGGGTGGCTTCATAGAGGTAGGGTGCGATCGCCTCTTTGTCACGATTCTTCACTTTGTTGAGCCCTTCCCATTGCAGCATTATTGACCTGGGCTCAATCTGCTCACCGTTGACTACTATCTCAAACCCCTTGGTCAAGATGTAGCTGTAGAGCCCCTCAATCTCGCTAGCTAAATCGTCCTGAAAAGATTTGGACCCTAGCTGTCTAGCAGCCTCGTCACGCAGTTCTAAAATCTCAACTGAGGTGCCTGCCTCATCATCAGTGCGATCAATTGTTTCTACTGGCAGATCCCAGCTATCGTCACTGATCAGCCAGTCTGGCTGAATTAGCACCTTAAACGCCTCTCCATCAGTCTGAGAAAATATCTCTGCAGAACGCCCCATCTTGAAAATGGCCCGCTTCATCCCAATGCCATAGGTGCCGATAGTAAAGATGTCGTCATCGTCATCAATTCCCTTGGGCTTGCCCATCCGAAAAGCGTAGCGCTCGGCCACTTCTAGCGGAATGCCACCACAGTTGTCCTCAATTAAAAAAGCAGTATCAGACAGTTCAATATTTGCCCAGAAGCCCTCATAGGGCCTCTCTGTCAGTTCTCTTCCCCTCGTTGTCCGTTGAATGCCGTCTATACAGTTATCTAACAGGTCCAAGATGGCATCTTTTAGGTCGATGTCTCTAGTGAGCATATCCACGAAGAAGTTCTTGGTGGGAGAGGCATTAATCAAACTCACAAAGCTAGTCCTCTATCTTTGGTCTGGCAATTTCTCTTCTACCATAGAATACGAAGCACCAGAGGATACGAAAGCAAGTGCATACCAGCTAGACCTGCTGACGCCGATAGCAGGTAACGATAGCTGTAAGAGATCTATGAAAGCTTTTTCCGATAGGCTTTATCGCATCGTTCAGTATCTACGCTGCTTTCTGGTTGATAGCCATTTCTCTCGTATAATCGAACGGCTGTTTTCAGTGCGGTAGCGGTTTCTACCCAAACTTCTAGAAAGCCTGCTTTGGCCGCAGCCTGCTCTAGCTGCGATAGTAAAAAACGACCAAGGCCATACCCTCTAACGTCGGGTAGTAGGTACATCTTGCGAATCTCAACGGCCTTTTGCTCTCGTTCGATTGGCTCTCGTTCGATTGGATAGTAGCCACCTGTGCCGACGATTGTGCGATCGCGCTCCACCACCCAAAATTCTCCACCCGTCTGCTGATAGTACTTTTCGACCTCAACCGCATCTTGGTCACTACAGCCACCGCAGCTGACTTCCCAACCCAGACCGTATTCTGTCAGCACGGTTCTGACAACGTTGGCCGCTTCGTCGCGATCGCCCGCTACCCAGTCTCGAATCCAAAAATCCTTAAACTTCGCATCCATTCGCTTGATCTTCTCAGAGGTATCCCGTTAGCTATGTATCCTGTCAGCTATGGATCCGAGGCTCAGGGTACAGCGTACTTAGAATCTCACTTTCCACTTCAGCCAGTTCAGCTAGCCGCTCACTCACCAGATCACTATTAAAGTAAGTCGTGGCGAGCAGCCAGTAGCTGCCGTAGTGTCTAGCTTCTGACGCCATCAAAGACCGATAAAACTTTGCTAGTTGCAAATCGGGGCAGTGCTCACCCAAAAGTCCTAGCCGCTCATGGCTACGAGCTTCAATCAAGGCGGACACTAATAGCAGATCTAACATGCGATCTGGCTCTTGGCGACGCACGCACTTTTTCAAACCCGCTCCATACGGCGGTGGCGAAACCGGCTGTAAGGGAACGCCGCGCTTTTCTAGCCAGTTATTAACCTGGTCGTAGTGGCTGAGTTCTTCTTGAGCGATCGCTGTTAATTCTCGTACTAGTTCTAGGCTCGATGGATAGCGCGACATCATCTGAATTGCGGTTCCTGCCGCCTTGCGCTCGCACTGAGCATGGTCTAGCAAAATAGTATCCATATCGGCCAGCGCTTGATCGAGCCATGCCTGGGAAGTAGGTATTTTTAAGAACTTGATTTTCGAGCGCACCGAACTAGCAACAACCATAGAAGCTCAAATGTTGAAACGAAGTGAGTATTGAAGCGAGAGCTTATTCTACCGGTCTGCCTTCACTGGCCTACCTTTATGGGCCTGCCTTTACTGGCCTTTCTTGTAGAGACTTTACGAGCCCCTCTAATCCTAAGCGATAGCTGTCTGCGCCAAATCCACTAATCTGGCCAACCGCTACTGGCGCAATATATGAGTGATGTCGGAAGGCTTCGCGCTGATGAATATTGCTGAGATGGACTTCGACCGTAGGTAAGGCGACAGCGGCGATCGCATCTCGAATTGCCACGCTGGTATGGGTATAGGCACCCGGATTAATCAAAATGCCCTGGTGAACATTCAGAGCATTCTGAATCGTGTCCACCAAGGCACCTTCGTGATTTGATTGAAAAAAGGTTAAATCAACACCCAGCGCTTGAGCAATCTGCTTAAGCTCGCGGTTAATGTCTTCTAGAGTCTGAGAACCATAGATCTCTGGCTCTCGCTTTCCCAACATGTTCAAATTGGGACCGTTTAATACCAAGATCTTCAACATTGAAACGTTGAGCACTGGACGTTGAGCACTGGCATATAGCCCTTCAGGAATAAGGTTCTGTCACTTGTCAGACCCATTCACTGAATCGGAGCTTAACCAGAGAAAAGCTAGCCGCTTAGAACCCACTGAGAGCTAGTACAAACCCCTCTAGCTCGCGCTACGACTTGCCTTTTGGTCTACTGCTGATCTGCTCTCTAGCCCCGACTAACGGCGTCTAGGTCTACGATCATCTACAGGGATCGGGATCGCTTCATGCTCAGGCTGAGCTTGCGGGCCAAACAAAGCATCCATAACCTTGTCTACCCACTCTCTGAGCTTGTCAAGTGCCTGATCGATATAGTCCATGAGCTAGATTGCTCCCTCTCATCTTCTTAGCAACTTTGCTGCTCGCAACCTAGGTCAGACTAAGTCACGTAGCATACGGGAAAACAGATATCAACATGAACCCTTTCTATAAGATAAAGCTATCGTTGTGCAAGGCCACCTATAAGAAGAAAGCTATCTTCAAAGAAAATGGTTGGCCAACAATAGCGGGATCATCTTCATCTGTGTACTTATGATAACGAATCCTGAGCAATGATCAAGAAGAGCATCGGGGGAATTTACATAATCTCCCCTATTTCTTTAGATATATGATTCGGGAATATCACTATAGCCATATGTAGAACGGCCTCATTGGGGATCGTATGAAGAGAAGGTTAAACCCTCTATTTTGTCCTATGGCTGAATACTATGAGCCAGCCCCAGCAGTGTCCTCCTGCGATCGCAATAGGCTCAATCTGATGAGATTCAATGCGCTCAATGCGCTTTGCTGTCGAATGCGATCGCGCGATGCTTCTTGGCCAAACAGGTGCTTTTCTGTCTTGGTCCCGCCTGCTGAGGCCAGCCCAATGTAAACCAGGCCAACTGGCTTTTCGTCGCTGCCACCGCCTGGCCCAGCAATGCCCGTGATGCTGAGTGCCCAATCAGTGCCAAGGCGATCGCGCACCCCGACAGCCATCGCCGCAGCCACTTCTGCGCTGACCGCACCGCAGCGAGCTAAGACCGCTTTGTCTACACCCAGTATTTGCTGCTTAACCTGGTTGTCGTAGGAAATTACCCCACCCCAAAAGTAGCTAGAGCTGCCTGGGATTGCAGTAATCAATCCGCCCAGGCTGCCGCCAGTACAAGATTCAGCGACACTCAAGGTTTGCGATCGCGCCTTCAAAAGCTCACCGACAACCTCTGCTAGGCTCTGATCATCTTGGCCATAGCAAGCTGTTCCGGTAATTTCCTTGATCTTTATAGCGACTGGATCAATCAGTTGGGTGGCAGCGGTTACTGACTCGGCCCTCGCTGAAATTCGTAGCGTTACCTTGCCGCCTAGCGCGTAAGGGGCGACCGTTGGATTTTCTACCGATAAAAAAGATTCTACCTGCCGAGCCAAAGTTGATTCGCCAATCCCCCAGAACTTTAGGATTCGGCTATGGATAACGCCGTTTGCCCAGCCATTGGCGCGTAAGTAAGGAACAGCGCTCGCCTGCCACATCGCCTTCATTTCCCAGGGCACACCTGGAAACGTCATGATCGTCAACCCCGATCTAGGTGACCAAATGACCCCCGGCGCAGAGCCTATAGGATTAGGTAATTCTTCTGCGCCCTCTGGTAGCAGAGCCTGTCGCCGACTCATGCTGGTTAATGGCTGTCCGCGTCTGGCAAATTTTTCTTCTAGAACGGCAACGATTTCTGGCCGTTCTACTAAAGAAGTGTCAAAGAAATCAGCGAGAGAAGCTAGGGTGAGATCGTCTGGGGTAGGGCCAAGGCCACCTGTAAGAATGATCAAACGAGCGCGATCGCAGGCAATAGCGACTGCCTGCTTAATCCGAGTGGGATTATCGCCGACTACCGTTTGATAGTGATGAGCGATGCCTAAGCTGGCTAGCTGCTGAGCTAAATACTGAACATTACTATTCAAAATATCGCCGAGCAGCAGCTCTGTCCCCACACAAATAATCTCAGCGCTCTTGTTCATGATTTCTATTAATGGCAGCCTAGGACATAGCTTTTGGATAAGACGATAGTGACGCACTCCCACCACTAAACCTGATCGGTTATAGCGGGGGCTTCTTTAGAAGCTAGAGTGTTGTTGCCGTCCCGAAAGATAGACAAGATTTGCTTCGTGG
>NZ_JADEXO010000218.1 GCF_015207105.1 cf. Phormidesmis sp. LEGE 11477 | reverse complement strand
GCGATAAATATCGTTCTCTAGATAGATATGAAGAATCTTCTTAGCTCTGGTTTTCGAAAGGTGCAAAACCGACTTAAGCGCAGCTACTCGCCTTACTTGATCTCGCCTATCGTTCAAAAGCTCTAGAATATCGTCATCGGAAAGCTGCTTGAAAGCTTTCGCTGTACTCATATAGATCACTGGAGCCATGAGATGCTGATCACGCAGACACGCTCTAAGCTCTAGAAGCCGGTTTTTACCAATCTGGTAAATAGCTTGGATTGCCTCATCACGATGTCTATTAGGCAAACTCAGCAAGCTTGCGCGTCGGGGGCTATCTGGCCGATTGACGGCATCCGCGATCAGGGCGATGTCATCCCATTCACCATACCGTTTTAGAAATCTTGCAATTTGTGGACTAAGCGACACTTCAAATTCGGAAACTAATCGCCTCACTAATGGAAGAGCTTCCTTATCGCCAAACTCGCAAAGAACATCGAGCCCCTTTTTGGTCAGGTTTGCTGTGAAGCTTTCGCGCAACGACGCGGCTTCGGCCACTAGTGTATCTTCTCCATGAAGAGCTCGAAGTCGCGCTACTGCATCGTCAAATCGGTCGGTGAAGTTTACCTTCAAACTTTTGACCAGTTGGTTGCGGTATTTGGAGAATTTTTTGTTACACAACGCGATGAACGCATCTTGTTCGTAAAGAGGACCATCCTCTATTGCCGCGAGCAACTGCGCCTCTGTCATTGCCAGGAGATATTGCGCTCGGTAGGCATCATACTGCTCCTGGCCAGTAGTCGAACCAATCGCTGAGAACAACCCACCACCTGTCCTACGCAAGAGTGCTCTTCTGGCTTCTCCAAGTGGAAGGCCTTGACCACCATCAAGCAGCGACAACAGAGCCTGCAACCTAACGACGGAACTCTCATCTTTTAGGAGCGCGTTAGCATCAGGCTGAGATATCTCTTTGCGCTCTCGAAGAATAGTTATGGCCCGAATTCTGACTCCGGTTTCGTGATACTTCAGGCATGATCGTAGCATGTTGGTATCGATCCCCTTTCCATCACCAAATACGTGATCAAGCGTCGAATCACTGATTGAAACCAGTTCTTGTTTTAACAGGAGTTGTAAGGCCTTTGAGCGACTGTCAGCTAACGCCAAACCAAGCACAGCATCCTTGGCTGCACTAACAGTTCGGTAGTCTCCTTTGTTAACTTCTCTTAAGAGCGTAGCGATATCATCAGAACTTCCCATCACTCCAAGATATCGAATCGCTGCAACCTTCACTTCTTGAGATTGGTCATCGCCTTCCAACCACATTCTGAGATAATCAGCTTTGTTGGGCTTGACTGACAAAGGCAAGGGTTCACGGACGACTTTCATGACATCGATAGCCGCAGCTTTCCCACCTGGAGAAATACCTAGGCTACAAAGAGGCAGCCACGAACCACCGAAATGCGTCACCCCATAGAGCCAGTGCCATATTGGAGCGTTCTCGTGAGTAAAATGCGCAATGCCAGCATCGATCAATGCGGCAATCTCTCGACCACTGAGTGCAACCCTTTCTCGATTTGAAAACAATATGTTCGCATCATGCGGACCAATTGTCGTTTTGTCGTTGCCATCAGTCCGGAGCGCTCCACTCAACAACCTCAGCCTCGCAACTCCCAATCGATCTATGTTCTCCGTCGATGCCCCGGCTCCCAGTTCTTGAATGCCATGCAGGAATCGGAGTTCTTCGACAGAGAGTAGGGGCTTTCGGTTTGGATCTGAGTCTACTTTAGCGGCTTCTCGCCCATCACCAACCTCGTCTCGCTCCGAAGAATTTTGCTTAACACCGAGGTCGTCCTCCCACAGCGTAATAAGCTTGTCAGTGAGAACCGCTCTCACTTTCCTCTCTATCTCTGCATCGGTCGAAAAATTCTCGAATAGCACTTTTCGTTCTGACACCAATCGGTCTTTGAAATTGAGAACCTTCTGAAGTTGCGGGCCGGGGTCCTTAGCCCTCAAAGGATCGATGTCCTTCAAGTAAATCGCTATGTCGGGACTCCCGTCCTTCTCGCGACTTTCTATAGCAATCTCATATTCTTCCTCAAACCCCGAAGAGTAAGCTCCGGTTGGAGAGCCCCAACGCTCCCAAAGAAGTCCAATAAAGAACTCACATTGCTCTAAATCCCTGTTAATGATGGCTTGTGGTCTTCCAAAGCCAGGTAACGTGTCTTCCCAGCCCATCAGTTCCAAGTGGAAACCAAATCGCCTTGCCAATGAGGTATTGAGGTCTTCAACAACTGAACGGGTTATATATCTCTCTTTTTCAAGATCACCTGGCGAAGCTAGAAACACTCGCAGCACACTCTGGCTCTTAGGCATTTCATCAATTCCCGTCGAACGGCAGCGCAAGCTAGCTTGCTACTCCCGTTTGTATTTCTCTTGAGATCATGCATCGCCTATAGGCCGTGCCAAGTCAATTCATCCATGAGGCGAACTGATCAGTCGCCTTGCAGGGCCGCGAGCATTTGTAAATTTAGGAAGAGCGGATATGCTTTGCGTCATTTATCTCAACGAAAATCCCGCAACTTGGACATGGGGTTTAGTTGCACGGGTGTCTCGCCGTGACGGTTTCGTAGTGCGCCGTGCGGTAATCCCTTATCGGGCGGCGGACTTCGTCGGCGTGGACGAGTTCTAGGGCCGGACCGGGTTTCAAATCCAGCAAGCATGGGGTGAAGTCGATGAGGTCTTCGGCGACCACATGGATCACCAAACCCTCGCGCTGCAACTTGCCGTGCAGGGCGAGCAGCCAGTTCTCTACTTCCTTGTTCTCAAACCCGGGCCGCCGCCGTTTTCGGGGAGGAAGAGGATGCCGGCTTTTTCGAGGGTGGTTTGGAGTTTTTGGAGGGTGTCCAGGCGGATGGCCAGGGGGCCGCTCCCCGTTTCCAAACGGATGATGCTGCTGAGGGAAACGCCGCTGTGGTCGGCGAGGTTCTGCTGCGTCCAGTCCAGCATGGCGCGGGCGCCGCGCAGTTGTTCCTTGGTGGTCAGGCTCATGGCTGTCTGAATGGAATAATAAGTCCGACTAGTAGCATATTTTCTCTTGAATAGAGGTGGCGAGCGCCTGTAGAGTAGCATTTCAACCTCCGGGCGCAAGCTGTGCCCGGGGCCGAGCGGCACGAGGGGGTGCTGGAACACCCGCCCCGCGCCTGACCGCAACCCGACTACCTACAGGAGTCAGGTCATGGCTATCAGCAGCTTTACCACGGATTCGCCCCCTTCCAGCAACCAGGCCCTCGGCGGCGGGTGTGCACCCGGCCTCTCGGTCGCGGCGCTGTCGCAGGCGGTCGGGCGGCGCGTCGGCGCGCGGCGCCGCGCGCTTGGCCTGAGCCAGGAGGAACTCGGCTGGCGCGCCGGGCTCCACCGCACCCGGATTTCCCAGATCGAACGCGGGGTCGGCTGCCCCAAGATCTCCACCCTCTATCGTCTCGCCCTGGCGCTCGGCGTTTCGCTGGACGGGCTCTGTCCCGCGC
>NZ_JADEXO010000101.1 GCF_015207105.1 cf. Phormidesmis sp. LEGE 11477 | reverse complement strand
GACTAGAATATGAATTCTATGAATGAAAGTAGCAACGTCTCCTCGTTAGATGAACTTACTCCAGGAACGCGCCTTTATAACTTTGTGAGCAATTCCAATCTTAGGGCAGATGGAGAAGGAGGATACGTCATCGATTATAGCGATCCGGACTATGTAGACACAGGTGAAGCCTACACATCCGGTGAGAAAGTGCCAGATGACCCTGATGTAACCGTTCGGGTTAACTTCAATACACGTACAGCGAAACTTGAGACAGGAGGCACTTCCTTGGATGTCTCGCACAACTATTTTATAGATGGATAACAGTACAGCGCTTAGGCAGCCAGGCGGAGAAAAAACGATAAAGCAAGTCTAGTCTGAGTCTGATCTACAAAATAATGACGCGATTGATTTTGTACTGGTTGATTTTCTCTATCTTCATACCTGCACTTGATTCTGAAGATGTTGAAACAGCTTCAATTCTTTCAATCTCGACTTCACAGACACCGCTAGCACCCTGAGTGTCTTAGAACTTAATTTGCACAGTTGTTGGCGCTGATTATCTCGGGTGAGGCTCGTTTATGGCGACGCGGGGTGAAGGGCTGAATCGGTGCTACTCGTCTGACCGCCAAGCTGTAGGGCGTAGAGTTTGGCATACTCGCCGCCCTGGTCAATCAGCTGTTGATGCGTGCCCTGTTCGACGATATGACCCTGCTGAATGACCAGCACCTGATCGGCCTGGGTAACGGTGCTAAGGCGGTGGGCGATCACAAAGCTGGTGCGACCTTTGAGTAGTGAGGCGATCGCGTCTTGCACCAGTCCTTCTGTCTGCGTATCGATGCTGCTAGTCGCCTCATCTAAGATCAAAATACGCGGATCAATTAACACCGCTCTAGCAATGCTGATCAGCTGCCGCTGGCCTTGGCTCAACGTCGCCCCCTGCGAACCCAGCACGGTGGCATAGCCTTGCGGTAGCTGCGTAATAAAATCGTGAATGTTAGCGACTCGCGCCGCCGCTTCGATATCGGTTTGTTCGGCGGTAGGATGGCCAAAGGCAATGTTCTCGGCCACCGTGCCGCTAAACAGAATGTTGTCTTGTAGGACATAGCCAATCTGACGTCGCAGGCTAGCCTGAGTCACCTGACGTACATCCGTCCCGTCGATTTTTACCGCGCCACCCGTTACGTCATAGAAGCGCAGAATGAGATTGATAATCGTACTTTTACCCGCTCCGGTCGGGCCGACTAGCGCTATCATTTGGCCGGGCTGAGCGCAGAGAGAAACATTGTCAAGAATAGTTTGACCTGGCACATAGCCAAAGGTAACTCGGTCAAATTCGACCTTGCCAGTAATCGGCGGCAGTTCAATCGCATCGGGGGCATCTTGCAACAGTTCGGGCTCATCGAGTAAGAAGAACACGCGCTCTAGGCCAGCGATCGCACTTTGGGCCTGGGTATAGAACTGACTGAGAATCTGAATCGGCCTAAAAAATTGTTGGACATAGAGCAAGAATGCAGTCACCGTGCCTACGGTTGCCGCACCTGTAACTGCTAGATAGCCGCCATAGGCCAGCACCGCTGCTGTTGCCAGCGTATTGAGAAAATCAATCGAGGGTAGAAACGCTGCGGTCACCGCTACCGCTTGGATGTTGGCATCTCGGTTTGCCGCATTCAGCGCTTCAAAGGCATCAATGTTGTAATCTACCCGGTTAAAGGCCTGAGCTTCTTTGACACTGCTGACATCTTCTTCGATCCGAGCGGAGAGATCGCCGATCGTCTCACGGGTGACCCTAAATCTGGCTCTAGCCCAGCGCGAGAATAGGCTAGTGGTAAAGATCATCACAGGCACCACTAGATTGCTGAGCAAGCCTAGCTGAAAGTTAATCAAAAACATCGCAATGATGATGCCAATCAAACTAAAGGTATTGCCTAAAATCTGAGGAATGCTGCGACCAAACGCCTGATCGATAACGCTGACGTCGTTTAGCAATCGGCTCATCAGATCGCCCGCTTCACTCTTGTCGAAGTAGCCGATCGAGAGACTTTGAATCTTAGTGAAAATGTCCTGACGAATCTGAGCCAGCACATTTTGAACAATCGTGCCCACCCGAAAGATTTGGACTCGAATCGCTATGGTGCCAATGACATAAACAAAAGCTAGGCCCACCACCATTCTCAGCAGCCCAGCTAGATTGCCCGGACGAATCAAATTATCGATTGACCAGCCGATGAGAAACGGCCCGACAGCCTGAGTCGAGGCTCCTATGATTACAGCGCCGATCGCCAGCGGCAGCTCTTGCCGATAGGGCTTTAGATAGCTCAGCAGGCGACGAAATGTGGGTGGCTGCTGAACTGGCTGATTGTGGATTTGGCTAGGCGTATCGGGGGCTGTGTTCGAGGCTGTGTTCATAGACAGAAATTAGACCAATTACTGGCTGACTTGAGATTCTAGAATGGCACCGTACAAGGGGCTGGTTCGCATGAGCTGTTCGTGAGTGCCGCAGGCAGCAAGCTTGCCATGATCGATTAAAAGAATGCGGTCGGCAGCTTTAATCGTGCTGATCCGCTGGGCGATGACGAAGGCGCTACAGGTGCGTGCTTTCATAATTCCATCTAGATCTGCCTGAATTTGGGCAGCGGTCCGAGCATCGACCGCTGAGGTGCTGTCATCTAGGATCAAGATTTTGTAGTCGGTTAGCAGGGTGCGAGCGATTGCAATTCTCTGTTTTTGGCCACCGGACAGTCCCACACCGCGCTCACCCACAATCGTGTCGTAGCCTTCAGGCAATCCTCGAATAAACTCGTGAATATGCGCTAGCTTAGCCACTTCGATTACTTCATCTAGCGATGCATCCGGCTTGGCATAGGCAATATTCTCTTGCAACGTTCCAGAAAATAAGGTGGTTTCTTGAAAGACAATGCCGATACGCGATCGCAAACTCTCTAGGTCAAAATCTCGCACATCGCGTCCGTCAATTCGCACCGCCCCCTTAGTCACGTCATAAAACCGCTGCAGCAGATTCACCACCGTACTCTTGCCCGAGCCTGTCCTACCTAGAATGGCAATTAGCTCATTGGGCCGAGTTTCAAAAGAAACGCCTTGCAGTGCTGGCGTGGCTGCCCCTGGGTAGCGAAACCACACATTTTCAAAGGTGATTCGTCCGCCGCACTGAGTAAAGGGCACCGCGTTCGGACGATTGGTGATTTCAATCGGCGCATCGACAATCTCGTACACCCGATCGGCTGAGGCCGCCGCCTGAGCGATCACGGGCGCGGCAAAGCCAATCAGCAAAACCGGCTGCAAAATAAACAACAAATAGGCGTTAAACGCGACCAGTTCCCCGATCGTGAACGCGCCATTGATCACCTGCGCTCCGCCGTAGCCGACCACCGCCAGTGTAATCAAATTACTCAGCAAAAAGATAAACGGAAACGTGTTGCGAATCGCCCTGAGCGTTTTGATATAAACCGCCACCAGCTGAGCGTTCATCTGGGTATAGCGGGTCTGTTCTACCGACTCGCGCGCAAACGCTTTGACTACCCGCACGCCTAGCAAATTCTCCCGCAGGACGTCGTTGAGATCGCCTAGCCGCTCTTGCACCTGGCCAAACAAAGGCTGATTTTGGCCAAAAAAGCGAAACAGCAGCGCGCCGGCTAAGGGAATCACCGCCAGTGTGATCAGCGCTAAACGCCAGTTCATTATCAGCAAAATCGTGGCAATGGTAACTAGCGTTACTACCGAGCTAATCACCTGGATCAGGCTGGTTCCTACAAACGTGCGAATCTGTTCGATATCGCTGGTGATGCGCGTCAGTAGCTGAGAGGTTTGCGCCTGATCGTGATAGCTAAAGCTGAGCGTTTCAATTTTGCGAAAGACCTGCGATCGCAGCCGATAGGCAACGCCTTGAGAGACGGCCTCACTCCAATAGCTTTGACCAAAGTTGAACAGACCGCGTGCGATCGCCACACCCACCATCAGAGCGCCTGTCACCAGCACGACCGAAAGATCCTGCGGGGCAATCCCCTGGTCGATTCCCCGGCGAAATAGCTGCGGCGTCAATGCATTGGCGACTGTCAGCAACAGCACGCTGACGATCGCTCCAAGGGTGAGCCAACCGTAGTACTTTAGATTTTCGAGTACGCGCCCTAATGACGTCATAGATGGCCTTTTTCTAGCGCTCGGCTAGCCCTTTTGAGATGAGTAGAATAGTCTTGAGGCTATGACTGTATGCTCTTATCAAGTGGTATAGCAAAGTAAGGATGCATTGATGGCGAATATTGGCGTAGCAGTAATCGGCACGGGCTTCGGGCAGAAGGTGCATATCCCCGGATTGCAGGCGCATCATCGCACAGAGGTAGTGGCGGTTTGGAATGGCGGTCGCGCCAAAGCCCAGCAGGTTGCTAGCGAGCATAACATTCCGTTTGCCAGCAGCAGCCTAGACGAAATTTTAGCCCAAGAAACCGTTCAGGCAGTAACGCTAGCGACGCCACCGTTTGCTCATTACGAGATGGCCAAAGACATCCTCAAAGCGGGCAAGCATCTGCTATTAGAAAAGCCAATCACGCTAAGTGTTACAGAGGCAAAGCACCTGCAGCAGCTAGCGATAGACAATAACGTGATTGCGATTCCCGACTTTGAATTTCGCTTTATTCCAGCCTGGCAGCACTTTGCCGATCTGCTAGGCCAAGGCATCGTCGGCAAAAAGCGGCTGATCAAAATCGATTGGATCGCGTCGAGCCGCGCTAGTTCAGAGCGGGCCTGGAACTGGTACGCCCAAAAAGAGCTGGGCGGCGGCGCATTAGGCTCAATTGGATCGCATACGTTTGACTATGTAAACTGGCTATTTGGCCCCGCTAGCAAGATTAGTGCCACATTAAGCACGTCTATTCTGGAGCGGCCCGATCCAAACACAGGAGAGATGAAGCCAGTGGATTCTGATGATGTGTGTGCGATCGCCCTCACGCTGACAGACGGCACCCTCTGCCAAATCACCCTCAGCGCCGTTAGCTACGCCGGACGCGGCCATTTCATTGAAGTGTATGGTGACAAAGGTACTTTGGTGCTGGGAAATCCTAGTCAAAAAGACTATGTCAATGGGTTCAAAGTGTTTGCCAGTGAGCTAGGCGCAGCGCTAAAAGAGGTACCTACGCCCGAACAGCTCGCCTTTCCTAAGGTGTATGCAGATGGCCGGATTGCGCCGTTTGTGCGCGTTGTCAATCATTGGATTGACTGCATAGAAGCGAATAAAGCAACGGCCCCGGCGATGCCAGAAGGAATCTACTCACAGCTATTAATGGATCTAACGCATCGATCGAACGAAACCGGTAAGCAGCTAAACGTACCGGTGTGAGGCGACAATAAACCGTATGGTTAGTAGGATTTCTAGTTTCTCTAATATATAGAAATCTTTCTAGAGAAAAAGCTTCGCCGCGTCTTTCTGGCAGCAAATTGTTGAGCTTGCTTTCTCTTTTGTAAGAATTCTGAGAGGTTGACTTGGGTTCTGGGTGATTAACGTTGTTTTTCATGGTTTGTTCAACGATATCGCGCACGGGCTCGCCGTAGTATTCGATGGTTTTTGCACCGCGAGCTTGATCCATGCCGTAGTCAATGTTGTAGGCCATAGCACCGTCGACAAACCCAGTGAACACCAGTCCACCCACAACAGCTACCATGACGGTCGCTTTTAGCAGGGTATTGATCAAAAAACTTCTGAGCGATCGCGAAGGCATGCGTTTCATTGACTGACCTGTTGCTTAATTATTTTTTAATATTAACCATTTATGAACGATAGTTCAATTTTTGTAAATAGATATGTCTAATTCTCAGCGAGAGTTAGGAGGTTCTGTCAGCGTGAACACTCTTGACAATGAAGTAGCTGATAGAGAGTGCAAGGATTGCGATCGCCAGTCCAATCAAGCTCACCCCCGACACCTCCTTGAGATCTAGGATGATGATCTTTCTAGCCACCGCCGTTAGCGACGTGACAATCACTAGCTCTACTTGCACAACGTGTTTTCGCAGATAGGCCGTAATATTTTCTAGAATCTCTAGCGCGATTAAAACGCTCAAGAACAGACCAAAGATATCTAGCAGCGTGCGACCAAAGAAAATCTTCGGATCGCCCGATCCAGTATTTCGTATTTCTGCACCCAACGACGCAAACAGGTATATAAAGAGATCAAAGATGATCACCATGACGACTAGCACCATCGCCACCGAGAGCAGCTTAGAAACCCAGCCCTCGAATCGTCCGATATTTCGTAAGAAACCCTCATCACTCAGATGGTTGCGAGTAAATTTTTTCACACCTGAATCTATGCCGCCGCTGACGTGTACCTGCCTATATTACAGGCTCAAGCTTTTAGGCTAAGATCTAGGAGGTAAGCGAGTACTGTTCGTGGAGGTAGTTGTCTGTGGTGGCACTAGTACAAGCCAAGCCGATGACAGTCAGTCAGTTTGTTGCTCAATACCATGATGTCAGTCGCTATGAGCTGATTGATGGTGAGGTCTTTGATTTGGAACCTACAGGGCGTCACGAGCAGGTAGCTGCCTTCATCGACCGCAAGCTTAATGTCCAAATTGATCAATTAGAGCTGCCTTATTTTGTCTTGCAGCGGGGTCTTCTCAAACCGCTGGGTGATCTTACAGCTTTCCGCCCAGATGTTATGGTGGTAGACACTCAGTCCTTAGCCCAGGAACCGCTTTGGGCGAAAGAATCCATGCTGACGCTAGGCGATTCAGTCAAGTTTGTTGCCGAAGCGGTTAGCAGCAACTGGCAAAACGACTACGCCCGAAAGTTTGAAGACTATGCAGTCTTAGGGATTCCAGAATATTGGATAGTTGACTACGAGGGATTGGGAGGAGAGCTTTTCATTGGGCGTCCCAAGCAGCCAACGCTAACGCTTTGCACTCTAGGCGAAGATGACCGATACCAAAAAACCATCCTACGTGACAGTCAATTGATCAGCTCGCCAACGTTCCTGAAGATGAAACTCACCGCTGAGCAGGTTCTAAACGCAGGAAGAGTTACGTTTCCAAAATAGCTTTGCTGTAAGCAGTAGTTTTCAACCTGGGCCAACGCTAACCGTTTGTTTGGCTATCTTTTGAGTAGGCTGCACCCTGGCTAATAGCTGTATAGCTGTCTCGGGCGGGGCCTGCTCTGCTGGGCAGGAGTGCTGTGAGCGTGATGCTCTTTCGGTATAGGTTCTGAGTTTAGCCTAGAGTGAGGTTGAATACTTTACGTACGAGTTGCATAGCTCATGACGGTTATTTTTGAGCTTCTTTTGCCTAGAAGACCTGTTTCCTATCAGTCAAAAAATAGCGATAATAAGAAAGCAAAGTATGAATGAGCTTGTGCGAAGTGAATTGACTGCTCAGTCACCTGCTATTCAGTTAGCTGCTAGAAACCTGAAGAAAGAAGGCTACGCTGTCGTTGTTGAGCCTGATCCGTCAATGATTCCGTTTGATCTGCGCCAATACCAGCCCAGTATCTTAGCAACTCGCGACCAGGATAATCTTATTATCGATATCAGGCCACAAGGCTCCCATCGGTCGATTGAAAGATACAAGGAAATCTCTGATATCATCAGCAGTCATAAAGATTGGCGGTTCATGCTTTCGACTATTGATGATGTTGAAACGACGGCTCTCATATCAGCCGAGCCACAGGCGAACTTACAATCTATTGACAGAATGCTTTGGAAAATAGAGTCTCTTCTTTCTGGAGAGAACTTCGACCTTACCTTGCCCTATATCTGGTCGGTATATATCTCAGCAATGAGAATTATAGGGGGAAAAGCGAATATTCCAATGGATACTACTTCTGACCGTAGCGTTCTTAACTATATGTACTCGCTTGGTGAGATCTCCTACGACGAATATGAACTAGGAAGTCGATTTCTAGCACTTCGAAATAGGGCTGTACATAGCCTCGAAGCGAATATATCCAAAGAAGAAGTACTTGATATGTACAGACACGTCAGGAGAAAGTTGCTGGAATGGGAACTGATTGAGTCGTAGTGCTTGCTATTTTTCACAAGACTCCAGTCTTAATAGGGTTAGCCCTGTCCAGCAACTACCGCTTGTTTTGTGACCACCTGAGACGGCTGCACCATGGCTAATAGCTGCCTGGCTGTCTCGGGCGGGGCTTGCTCTGCTGGGGCGGCAATGGGCGCGAGCTGTACGGCGCAGGCTTTAAGCTCGGGCTGTAGCGAGATCGGACAGGCCGCTGGATGAGTGAGAGCGTTGACTTCGGCGTCTTTGGCCCAGAGAAAGCCCCAGTGCATCGGCATGAATACGGTGCCTCGGCGGATGTTTTGAGTGACGAGGATGGGCAGCTTAGCGGCGCTGCGACGCGATCGCACTTCAACCCAGTCCCCAGACTGCACCTGTAATCGCTGCGCGTCTTTTGGATTGATCTCCAGCACCGGATGCGAATACTTAGCTACGATTTTCTCAATTCTGCCCGTGCGCGTCTGCGTATGCCAGTGACCCAGCAGCCGCCCCGTTGTCAATACCATCGGAAACTGATCGTCTGGCGGCTCTGCTAGACCCTTTAAATGAAAGGCGGCAAACTTTGCCCGTCCGTTTTCTGTTAAGAAGCGAGAATCTGTGTACAGCCGCTTGTCGAATTTATCGGCGGCGCTCTCATCCGTTTCGTGGATCGGCGCAGGCCATTGAATCGGCCCGGCAGTGGCTAGCCGCTCGTGGCTGAGCCCGCTCATATCGCATAGCCGATCTGCCGTCAGCGATACAAACTCATCATAGACCGCTGCCGCATCGGCAAAATTAAACTGCTGCTCAAATCCCAGTCGGCGACCGACCTCGGCAAAAATCTCCCAGTCCGCCTTGGCCTTTCCTACCGCATCGCGAAAGGCGGGGCAGAAGGTCACCACTCGCTCAGAATTGGTCATCACCCCAGGCGCTTCTCCCCACTGCGCCGCCGGTAGTACCACATGGGCGTAGGCAGCGGTCTCGGTTGGGTAGTAGGCATCCTGGCAAATAGTGAAGGGTGACTTTAGCAAGGCCGCCTGTGTGCGTTTGATATCGGGCATGCTCACCGCCGGATTGGTCGCAGCGATCCACATGACACCTACCGCTTCACGCTCTAGGGCCAGCATCATGTCCCAAGCCGCCATCCCCGGCTCAGCCGAAATGCTTCCTGCTGGCAGTTGCCAGGCTTTCTCAACCGTATGGCGATGCCCGGCGTTTTTCACCGATCGATAGCCCGGCAGAATATGCGCTAGCCCGCCCGCTTCTCTGCCACCCATCGCATTGGGCTGACCTGTTAAAGAGAATGGCCCTGCGCCCGCTCGGCCAATATTGCCTGTCATCAAATGCAGGTTGATGATTGTCCGCACTTTCGCAGTGCCCTCAGTCGACTGATTGACGCCCATCGACCAGAGCGAGAGTACATTTTTTGACTCGCCCCACAGCTTGGCCGCTAGCTCAACTTCTTGGGCGGTAATGCCACAGAGCTCGGCCACTCGGTCGGGCGGATAGTGCGAGACTACCTGGGCGTAGTCCACAAAGCCGTCTGTACAGTAGTCAATAAAAACGGGGTCATGCTTGTTGGCGCGAATCAACAAATAGGCAATACCGTTTAGCAGGGCAATATCAGATCCTGGCCTGATCGCTAGGTGCAGATCTGCATCTTTGGCCGTATCCGTTCGGCGCGGATCTACGACAATCAGCTTCACCTCTTTGTTCTTTTTGTGATGCTTTCTCAGCCGATTGAAGATAATCGGATGGCACTCAGCCGTATTTGTTCCAATTAAAAAGGCACAGTCTGTTGCTTCTAAATCGTCATAGCAGCAGGGCGGACCATCTGAGCCAAAGCTTTGGCTGTAGCCAGCGACGGCTGAAGACATACACAGGCGTGAGTTAGCATCGAAATTATTGGTGCCAATGCATCCTTTTATCAGCTTTTGAGCCGTGTAGTAGTCCTCTGTCTGAAACTGCCCGGAGCCGTACATGCAAATGGAGTTGGGGCCGCGCTGAACAATTGCTTTTTGAATCTCTGAAGTAATGCGACTAAAGGCTTCGTCCCAGCTCACGTGTCTTAGCGGCTGATCGAGTGAGTCGCGCATCATTGGCACCTTCAGCCGATCTCTATCGATCGACTCACCCACTGACGCCCCCTTAATACAAACCTGCCCCTTACTCGAAGGATGCGCCTTGTTGCCCACCGCCTGCCAAACGGGTCGCCCTTGACTATCGCGCGTAATTTTTCGCCCTGGCCGCGCTGGTGGGAACACTTCTAGCCCGCAGCCCACCCCGCAGTATGGGCAAAGCGTCTTGGTCGATAGGGGCTTTTTAGAGGATGAGCTGTCAAAGCGAGGCACCGTTTAGTCTCCTTTAAACTGACTTTTTAGCGTGACATTCCATCAACACCACTAGTAGACAAAATTGATACATAGTCAGAATATTTACAGATTGTATGGTTGGAAATCGTGTAGTTAAATATGTAATTGAACAATGTATATAGCCTGTACCGGATGCATTCGGGATAGGCGCGTCACTTGACCCGTTGCAACACAAAGCTTTCAGCCTGCAAACTGTACCTCAGTCAAGTGACCAAAGCTATAGTTGCCACTTGGAGATTATCAACAGATCAGTATTTATAGACAAAAGGGGAACGACTGGTTTAGTGCTCCCCTTTTCGGTAGATAGACTTTATAGAAAACAATATCTATAAAAAACAGCCCTCTAAAGCTATCAATCGCGATCAACCGTCGGTGTTCCTAATGGGCGTTAACCCATGACCGATGGATTAGGCACTACTGGAACAGCGGCTTCTTCTTGGCCTGCATGAGCATCTGCAAAGGAGTTCTTAGGCTCATCGAGGAAGAAGGCGCAGAGGAACCCGACTACCAGACCCGCTACACCTAGCACTTGGAAGAAGGCGGCATTGGCAGCAGCAGTTCCAGCAATGACGGTTGGATCAGTGATATCGCCAGCAGGAACGAGCGCCTCTTTTAGCAGTAGCAAGGTTGTTAGATAAGCGATCGCACCCACGTTGCCATAAGCGCCCACGTTACCGGCAACTTGACCTGTAATTCGAGGCTTAACCAGCGGTACTAGGGCAAAGGTAGCACCCTCCGCAGCCTGGACAAAGAACGAACAGACCATGACCAGGATAACAGCGCCTGCTATTGGCCAACCGCTACCGACTGTGCTGAAGATTAGATAGCAAATGCCCATGCCAATCAATAGCACCGCCATTGTCCACTTACGGCTGCCGACAGAGTCGGAGATAATGCCGCCGCCCGGACGAGAAACCAGGTTCATAAACGCATAGCTAGCCGCAATCATCCCGGCGATCGCCGGATTGAGACCAAACGTGCCCTCGAAGAAAGCGGGCAGAATGGTCACCACCGCTAGCTCTGAGCCAAAGTTAACAATATAGGTAAGCTCTAGTAGCGCTACTTGCTTAAACCGATAGCGGTCTTCAGCCGGGTATACCTTGCGCCCAGCCAACAGATCTTTGTTCACAGCCCAGCAGTTGTAAGACTGGAAAATATAGAGACCGAGCAAGCCAATCCAAGCAATCACCATGCCACTAGGGGACAGGAAGTTAACCTTCTGTAAGCGCCAAGCGAGCACCATTAAGATGCCTGTGAGCGGCACGTTCATCGCCATCAAGAACCAGAAGTCACGCACGGTGGTTACTTCAATGCCGCGAGCGCTCTTAGGCTTGTGATAGACCCGGCCTGGTGGCGTATCAGTTACGTTGAAGTAGTAGAAAATACCGTACAGAGCAGCAAAAATACCAGAACCAGCGATCGCCGCTCTCCAGTTCAATACTTCACTACTAAAGGTCATGCCTAGCACGGCAAAAGGCTTAGCCTCAGCAAAGCTAAAGGAGCCCGGCAAGAAGCTCAAAGCCATAGCGATTAGCACCATTGTAAAAGCAGAAAAGGCAGAGCCAAAGTTGCCCCAGCCGCCATAGATACCTTCAGCCGTACCTACGTCTTTCGGCGGGAACCATTCTGCCGTCATGCGAATGCCAATGACGAAACCCGCACCGACAATACCCATCAGCAAGCGACCAACTACAAGCTGATTAAAACTCGTTGCCGTTGCAAAAATCAAACAGGGAATCGCCGAATACACTAGCAAACAGGTGTAGGTAATTCGAGGCCCATACTTATCTAGCAACATGCCAATAATAATCCTGGCCGGAACTGTTAAAGCAATGTTGCAAAGGCCAATCGTGCCGCGCTGAGGGCCTGATAGGCCAAACTCTTGTTGAATGGTCGTCGCAAATGGAGGGAAGTTAAACCACACTACGAACGACAAAAAGAATGCAAACCAGGTCAGGTGTAAAATTTTATACCTGCCTTGAGTTGGTTTAGTAAACAACTCTCCGATCATCTTGCGCTATGCTCCTATGTATAAAGACGTTGTGATTCGGAAAACGCTGAGTCACAAACGGATAAGCTCGAAGCCTTTGGGTTGCCGCCCGTAGGCTTCTTTTTTGTGGCCCGACAAGCTGATATCAGATGTCAGGCCAGGGAGTGCTCCCATCGTTGGAAGACTTCTATTTTTGTAGAAGCACCTTTGTAGAGGCACCTTTATGTAGGTACCTTTATAGAGAAACCGCAGACGCAGATACGAGACTTTCTAAAAAGTGCTTGCCCACCGCCAACGAATACTCGCTATTTGGCCACTGCGCCAAATTTTTCTGTCAGCAAATCGGTAAGCACCGATTCTAGATCCTCGCAAGGGACTGCTTTCATCACCCGCTCACCTAGCTGAGCATGCTTGCCGACTTTGCCACCCATGTAGATGTCCACAGCTTCTACAGACTTACCATCCTTGCGAGCTTTGGTGCCCAAAAAGCCAATATCGGCCACCTGGGGCTGTCCGCAAGAATTTGGGCAGCCGGTCCAGTGCATCCGCACTGGCTGGTCTACGCTCAAACTCGAATCTAGCTTTTCTGCGAGTGCCTGCGCTCGCTGCTTGGTCTCAATTAGGGCAAAGTTGCAAAAGCGAGATCCGGTGCAAGAAACCAAAGATCTAGAAAGCGGTGCGGGATTGATTGAGAACTTTTGAACCGGCGCTTCTTGTAAAAACGCCTCTAAACGAGAATCGGGGATGTTTGGAATGATGGCATTCTGCTCAACGGTCAGGCGAATCTCGCCATTGCCATAGACTTCGGCTAGGCGGGCAAGTTCAAACATATCATCGGCGAAGATATGGCCAACGGGTATGTGAAGACCTACATAGTTCAAGCCGGGTTGCTTTTGAGAATGCACGCCCAAATGGTCGCTTTTTCCTTCTTCTGTGATGGCATCTTCGGGTGCAGCTGGCGATAGTGTTATGCCCATCTGCGCTTCTACAGCCGCCCGAAAAGCGTCGAGGCCCATTTCTTCGATCAGCCACATCAGTCTAGTTTGCTGACGATTGCCCCGAGAGCCGTTGTCTCTAAAGACCGTTAGAATAGCTCGGCAAATTTCAACAACCGTATCATCGGCGGGCACCCACGCATTTAAAGGAATTGCCGAATCGCAGCGCCGCGCCGAGAAAAAGCCACCCACCAAGACATTAAATCCTAGCTCGCTACTTTCATCGCTATCTTTAAAGGCAGGGATAAAGGCAATGTCGTTTATTTCTGAGTGAATAGAGTCTTCTCGGCTCCCTTCGATGGCAATATTGAACTTACGGGGCAGGTTAGTAAAGTCGTAGTTCCCTTCACCATTGTTAGTGATCATATCTTGGACTTTGATCACTAGCCCTTGCGTATCGATCAGTTCGTTAGCAGCAATACCGGCAACGGGTGAGCCAGTAATGTTACGAACATTGTCCATCCCCGACTGCATAGATGTCAGCCCGGCCTGCTCGAAGCGCCTAAAGATGTCTGGAATGTCTTCTAAGCGAACACCGCGCAGCTGTAAGTTTTGGCGAGTAGTAATATCAGCGCAGCCATCATCGCCATAGCGCTGGACGATCTCAGCTAGCAAACGCATCTTATGGCTAGAAAGCACGCCGTGAGGCATCCGCATTCGCAGCATAAATTTGCCGGGAGTCACTTCGCGGTAGAAGACACCTAGCCATTTCAACCTGCCGGTGAGATCTGTTTTATCGATCGCCTCCCAGCCCATTTCCGCGAACTTGTCTAGCTCGCTCTTAACAGCTAAGCCATCCTTTTCGGCTTTATACTTTTCAAACTTATTTTTTTTAGCTTCTTTCTTTTCTGTCTTTAAAACGCTTGGTGATGTAACCATGCTCCATCCAAATGCTAATAGTCTAGTGCTGAAATTTACTGTCTATCTTTTCGTACGAATGACTTTTCCAAGAGAGAAAACGAAGTATGTAGCTAATACCATCCAATCGACAAAATAACCCTGCAAAAACACTTTAAGTCGTACGAAATCAGCGCCTGAAAGCCTATGAAGCCCTGTAATACTGCAATAAACAGACAATACTGCACAAGAGAAACAAGCTTAAGATCGCCAACTATTTGAAATCGTTAAGAAAGTGGTAGGCACATCAATTACCACTGGCAGCTAATACGCCTACCCACCACGCTTATAAGGAACCGTTTTAGGGTTTGTCTAACTCGTTTTGTATTGAGTTGAACCTAAGATATGGAAATTCAATCCTCTGTTTTGTATTATCTACTACGGTTTATATCGGGAGACGGACTTATTTTGCGTTTTTTGCATGCTGAGTATGCGTTATTTTCATCTCACTAATTTTGTCCCTATACAATTTTGAACGAAGGTAGACAGAGAACGGTGGCAGTAGGAATTGTCTTTTGTGACAACTGCTGCCCTAATATTGTGAGGAGAAGTCTAATAATATGCTGCCTGTGAACCCCGTTTCTTCGACAGAACATGCTGCGGCTGAAAGTTTGTCTATATCTAGAACCGCTGTTGCAGATGCGATCGATCAGGCGATCGCATCCCTTGAAGAAAATGATTTTCATAGCCATTGGCAAAGCGCTAAACAGCTATCTGAGCAAATTAGCCAGTGGGGCGATCGCCCTATCCCTCATCTTATTCACTGTCTGCGAGCAGCAAGCGATCCTAATACGCAGTGGTTCTTAGTCCGTATCCTCAGTCAGTTTGACCAAGCTGAAGTGATTGAGGCGATTGCCGAGCTGCTGGCGACTACCCAAAGTGAGGATTTGCAGATAGAGGCGCACCGGGCACTGACCCGCATTGGCGGTAGCGCAATTGAAACAGTCAGCGCTCTGCTCGACCGTGAAAACCCCATAGAGCAGCGCATTTTAGCGGTTAAAGTGCTAGCGCATATCCGTCGTAGCCAGGCGATCGATCCTTTGCTGAGCGTGGTGGAAGACAGCAGCGCAGAAATTCGAGCGATCGCCCTAGAAGCCTTAGGTAGCTTCCACGACCCGCGCATTACGCCAGTCTTGCTAGCAGCTCTAAAAACCACTACCAAACCCGATGCCCAAACCGATACTAATAGCGCTGATGTCTCGATTTGCATAGAGGCTATTCGCACCCTAGGTCGTCGCAGCGATCTACTCCCGCAGGTCGATCTGGTGAATCCGCTGCGGCAATGTCTGCGCCGTCAGGATCTTCGGATCGCTCAAGAAAGCGCGATCGCCCTGGGCCGACTAGGTACAAAAGAGGCTGTTGCTGCGCTTAGTCAAACGCTGATGCAGCCCGTGGCTACCCCAGTAAAAGCAGCGATTGTCCGGGCACTAGGCTGGATAGAGACAGAGAGTGCCGTGCGGTCACTGGCGATCGCCTTCGAGCAGAGTGCGCCGCTAATCATGCCTGCTATTAAGCCAGAGATTGCTCGGGCTTTAGGCCAAACCCGTCAGCCCCAGCTAAAGTCACAGGCGGCCAGCCCGTTGATCGCCTGGTTACACCGAGAAAACAGCCAGCCGACCAATAACTTGTCTCCCGATTCCTTAACGGATCAAAGTGCTGCCAACCAAAGTGCCAACGAGTGGAAAAATCTGTCTGCTCAGCCCGTATCGGCCTTCAAGCAAGCGGTCGTCTCCGCTCTCGCTGGGCTCGGTCAAACCGATGCGATCGCCGCGCTGATTCCGCTACTGGCAGATTCAGATCTGCGAATTCAGATGCATGCTCGCAGCGCCCTTCACCAGATCGATCCCGAAGCGGCTAGAGCTCAGATTCAGCGCTATCTAATTAGTGCAAGACACTCCAACGTCTTAAAAGACAAAGTAAAAGAAAGTCTCAAAACTTGGTAAGGGAGGCTCCTTGGATAACGTAACGGTCTTCTGAGTTATAGCTGTAAGAGCGAGAACAAATCATCGATCATCATAGGTAGCAGCTACCAGGCAATAACGCTAGGTAGCAACCCCTACAAAACGATTGAGTTGCATGTTTTACATTTGGGTATGCAGTTTATGTGACTAAGAACAGGTTTTCTAACCCCTTGCTTGCATTGCATAGCTCCTACTTCATCTACCCCTATGCGTTTAGAACAGTTGCAGGCTTTTTTGGCGGTCGCCGATACGGGTAGCTTTCAGGCGGCGGCGCATCAGTGTAGTGTGACCCAATCTACCATCAGTCGCCAGGTGCGCTCTATCGAAGAAGATTTGGGCGTGCCGCTGTTTCACCGAACCGGGCAAGTCAAGCTAACGCTAGCTGGCAATAGCCTCAAGCCTAGGGCCGCACGCATTTGTAAGGAATGGACGCAGGCTCAGCAAGAGATTGAAGACTTGATCAATGGCAAGCAGACCGAGCTGTGTGTTTCAGGTATTCATTCGGTCTGTGCTCATCTACTGCCGCCGATTGTGACTCAGTTTTGTCAGCGCCACCCCAACGTGCAGCTACGAGTGACCGCTTTGGGCAGCGATCGCGCGCTCAAAGTCCTGCGCGATGGCTTGGTCGATATTGCTATTGTCATGCACAACCCGCTGCTAACCAACAATCAAGAGATGGTCGTTACCCCACTTTACGAAGAGCCTGTGGAGCTGCTGATGGCAGCCGAACATCCTTTATCTAAGCACGATGTGGTGCCCTGGTCAGAGCTAGCCCGGTTTCCGCAGGTGGTGTTTAAAGACGGCTATGGGATGCAGCGCGTGGTGCAAAATCAGTTCAAAGAGCATGGCCAAGAACTCAAAGTTGCCCTAGAGCTTAATACGCTAGACGCTTTTCGAGGGATCGTTCGTCAGGGCAATCTAATCGCCCTTTTGCCCCAGTCAGCACTCACTGACAGTCGCCGCGATCCCGATCTGGTGGTGCGTCCGATTGGCGCGCCGACCCTATCGCGCAAAGTGGTCATGGTCACGACTCAAGATCGGCTGATGATTCCACCGATTCAACAGTTTTGCGAGCTGGTTTCACAGCAAGCGAGCGATTGCTTCTCGCAGATTAGCGACTTAGCGACGGATCCAAGAGATTTGGGATCATTAGCTGATTCTGCTGATACCCGGCAGTCGATGCTGAGTAGCGTTAGGATGCCTGGGGGCGATCGCTTGCTTTCTAGGCTGCCTTCTTAGACCACCTTTGCAGAACACTTTTACCGATGAGTGATCGACTGACGAATGAACAGCATATTTTGTTTAGGGATCTGCTTAAGAAAGTAGGCAGCGGCACTCACACATCGAAGTCTTTGAGCCGAGAAGAAGCGGCAGTTGCGACTGAAATGCTGCTGCGGCAGGCCGCTACGCCCGCCCAGATCGGCGCGTTCATGATTGCCCAGCGGATTAAGCGGCCCACGCCTACTGAACTAGCAGGGATGCTCGATGCCTACGACCAGCTTGGACCTAGGCTCAGCGCAATCGATAGTCTGTATCCAGTAACGGTATTTTGTAATCCCTATGATGGGCGATCGCGCACCGCTCCAATCACCCCGCTCACCGCCCTGATTTTAGTCGCCGCCGACGCGCCAGTCGTGCTGCACGGTAGCGGCAGAATGCCCACCAAGCACGGTCTCCCTTTAATCGAAGTTTTTAACGCGCTTGGACTCGATTGGCAGACGCTGATCACCCTCGAACAGGTTCAATCTGTCTTCGCCCAGACGGGTTTGGGCTTTGTCTATCAGCCGATTCTGTTTCCTCTAGCCGAGGCACTCGTGGACTATCGCGAGCAGATTGGCAAAAGGCCGACGCTAGCGACGGTTGAAATTATGTGGTCACCCTACAGCGGTCGTCAAAATGTAGTGAGCGGCTATGTTCATCCGCCGACGGAAGAAAGAACACAAATTGCCTTTACTGAGCGAGGCATCGATTTCTTTACGACGGTGAAAGGGCTAGAAGGAAGCTGTGATATTGCTCGCGATCGCACCGCCATTATCAGCCTCAACCGGCTAGAAGCAGGAAACTTGAAAACCGAGCGGCTTTTGCTGCACCCCAGAGACTACGGCTTTGAGAGCAAGGACCCAGTCTTACCCTCGCTCGAAACGCTATCGCTGGACTATCGAGAGGCGATCGCCGGTAAACCCAATGAAATCAGTCGCTCAGCGGTTTGGAACAGCGGCTTCTATCTCTGGCGAGCGGGCCGAGTAGAGAGCATAGAGCAGGGGTTTGAACTGGCAAACGCGATGCTCGCTAGCGGCGCTCTGCAGCAGAAACTACAGCAGATTAAGTCGTGCTTAGACGCGCAAAGCAGCCCGCACTCGCCTAGTCGTTTTCTAGTCTCCAGCTAGCTGCTTTGACTGGCTAGGCTGGAGCTGAGCGTCTTCTCTTCGAATCCAGGCATTGAACCGGTTAGGCTGAACGCAGGGCACATTATCAAGCTTATCTTGCAGCTCAGCGCTAAAGGAAGCAAACAGACCTGCTAGCGCCTGACGATCGGTTATACAGCTTTGTAATGTGACTAGCTGCTCTAATGTCCAGTTGTACAGGTCAGTATCGCCTTGAGAGATCCGAGTGTTGATCTTGGTTTCAAACTGAGCGAGCTGGGCATAGAACTTTCTCATTTCCTCTCTGAACGCATTCACATCAAAGGTGAGCTGCTGCTTTTTGATATCGGCCAAAATGTCCATTTTCACCGAGGTCGTCAGGCTATTAGTAACCTCTTTATTCACAATAGAAGAAACATCGTTACGCAGATTGATAACTTTGTTTTCCAGATTCGCATTGATGCGTTTATCAAGCTCACTTTGGAAGTTTTGAGTGACTAAGGCTTTGATCTCTTCTGACTGATCAGCTACTTTGAGGGTGAGCTGTTCTTCAAGCCTGTGGGCCGTCTCAGAGACATTTTGAGTCATGTCCTTGCTGATAGAAGCGGCCAGATCGCTTTGAAGGCTAGCGATCTTACTTTCTAAAGCGCTTGTGATCTGCTTATCTAGCTCATTTTGAAAGACCTTAGTAACTGAGATATTAATATCGTTGGACTGATCGGCAATTTTCAGCGCTAGCTGCTCTTCGAGCCGTTTGATCGCCTCAGAGATACTTTGGGTCATATCTCTAGTCACCGAAGCAGAAACATCGTTACGCAAGTTGACAACTTTATTCTCTAGCGTCGAGCTGATGCGTCTATCTAGCTCGCTTTGAACCGTTCTAGTAATTTCTGTTCTTTCTTCCCCTCGCTGCGCGGTTAGCTTAGCGCTGATCTGATCTTCAATAATAGTGGTGATTTTAGTATCTAGCAGCTCGATTAACCGCTGATCAAAGTAGCCAGACCAGGCGTCGAATGTCTGGTTAAAGCTAAGCTCGATTTGCTGCATCAGCGTTTTCATCATGAACTCCATCCTGGCAACCTGGCTCGCTAAGCTCTTAACTTGAGCCTGAGAGTTTCTCGTGATGAAGCTTTCGAGCTGATCCCACTGGTATGAAGTATCCGCCTGGGTCTGGCCCTGGGTCGATATGGACGCTTCGGACTGAGAGGCAACCTGTTTCCAAACTTCTTCCATTTGGTTGGCATCAAATTGGAAGCTAAAAGCAAACTCTTTATTGAAGCCCTGAGAGCTAGTGCCCTGGGAGCTGGTGCCCTGAGAGCTAGTACTCTCGGAGCTAGTGCCTTGAGAACTGGTGCTAGTTTGACTAGTCGTTTTAGATATCTGCTCAGACGACGAGTTAGAAGTTTGAGTAGTACTCTGGCTAAACGTTTTACCAGCAGTTTGTTCTATCGTTTGTTTGGTAACGCTGCCTGAGGCTGCTAGCGCCTCTGCTTTTTGATATTCACTAGACACTTCAGCTTCGGTCACCGCATTCACGTCTAAAATGATCTGGCCTTCATTATCTTCTTTGTAGGTGTCGAAGAAAAAGCCTGATACGGTAGTGGTTTCTTTTACCTCTAAAATGAAATAGTCCTGCAGGCTGTTGAGTGAACACCAAGACTCGCTGATTTCGGCGTTGGTGAGATTATTAATAAACTTACCGCCTTGAATGAGTAGAATTGCCCAAGGCTCAAGCTGGAATTTCTTCTCTTCACTCCAGTAGCTAGCGGTTGATTCTCGAATGTTGAAGCGGTAGTTTCCAGGTGTCAACGTCAGGCTATTGACATTTTGTTGAGTAAGCTGGGATAGCAGCTTAGGCTGTAGCAGAAAGCTATTTTTCTTGGCCTCGATACTCAGCGTCTGAGGGGAGTCGGGGGCAGATTCGCTGGCGATAGAGAGGGTAACAGAGCCAGCGTTGTTCACCCCTGTAAAGCCAAAGAACAGCGCATGTAGGAAGACGGGCTCTTTGGCTTCTATCCGAAGCGTGTCATTGTATCCATTCAGCGTTGTCCAGGTAGTCCCGGCTTCATAGCCGGTCGTTTTGTTGATAAAACTGCTGTTGTTCGCGCCATACAGCCAGAGTAATACGAGTGGTTCTCTCTCATCGCTGCGCTCGGTGTGCTGGTACTGACCACTTTGAATGCGGATACTGTAGCTGCCTTCGCTGATGGTGTAGGCGCTAGCAACCGATTCTTGCAGGACTTTCATGTCATCGGCGTTGATAACATAGCAATTCTCTTTAGTATCAATAGTCAGGGAAGTCATAGTTTCTTCTGTAGCGAGGTCAGTAGGTTGCGAGTTAGGTTGCGATTTTTTTGCCGGCTGGTTCTCTGCCGGCTGGTTCTCTGCTGCTGGCTGGCTTTTTATAGAGGGAACGACGGCCATACCGGCCCAGCAGGCAGGCGGAATTGTGTTGTTAAACAAGACTGCTTTACCGGTGGTGGTGTCAATGCGGACAATTTGACCGTTAGTGCCACCTAGTCCGGGATAGTTTCCAGTTGCCCCATAGAGAACGTCGTCAATAAACTTCATGCTGGCTATCCCAGGGAAGCCAGTTTCACCAATGAGCGAGACGCTGCCTGTTGTTAGATCGCAAGTGGCAAGATATTTCTTAAGGTCTGTGCCAGTTAGGGTAATGAAGAGCTCGCCTGCACGATTAAACGCAATTTCACCACAGACGCGATCGCGCGCCTTCAAGGTAACCACAGCTTTACCCTGGCCCATCTTCGTATCAACGACCACAATCTTGTCTGCCGCTGATGCATACAGCTTTTGATCGGCCAAGTTATAAGAGAGGCCCGCTAGCGAAAATCCAGTATTTCCTACCAAAGTTGAGCGACCTGTAGCCGGATCTACCTTGATCAGACTCATCGTGCTGCGTGAACCAAACCCTTTGCGACCTCTCTTCTTAAGGCCGTATAGCTGCTGGCCAACAACTGAGAGATCGTAGATTTCAGCTCCAAGCTCACCCACCAGCTGAGTCCTGCCGCTGACAATATTCAGCGTATACAGATTACTTCGCTTCTGGCTGTAGTCTTGAACGTAGATCGTTCCAGGAATTAACTGACTCGACTGACTCGTCATAACTGACCTTTTTATGTAGCTAAATAATGAATACAACAACTTTTCACCCGTGGCTAAGCACGCGCGTAAACCAACCGTGTCTAATTAACATGCAGCCCAGCCCCGATAGACGTGCAGCGATATGTCTAGGGTGCATCCCACTTTCATAAGTTATCGCTCGCCCTCACCCTAAATCCCTCTCCCGATGAAAGAGGGACTTTGAATCCGGTTCCCCTTCTCCCTACTCTACGAGAAGAGCAAGCTCTACGGGAGCAAGGGGTTAGGGGATGAGGGCTCAATAGCTCTGCATAAATGGGATGCACCCTATGTCTACTGTCGTAGAGGCGAGATTAATTCTTACTTTCAATGCTTACTTTTAGATGCTCTCACGGAGGTTAAGAGAGGGTCAAGGGAGAAAAGTTAGTCTGTTGGAGGGGCGTTTGGTTTGTACATCGTTTTTGCCAGCTAGACAAAGTGTGAAAAGCGATAAAAGTGGGTTTTCTCTAAATAACGTTACGGGCGAATCTTATAGATTTCGGATGCCTCTATGATAGGAAAGATGAGAAACGTGAAATGGCTAGTGCATTGACTAATGGCAATCAAATAGAGGTCGATAACCTTGATAGCGTTGTAGAACAGCTACTGCAGCGAAAGCTAGAACCGCTAGAGCGATTCGTTTTAAATGAATCTTGGCTAAAGCGGACCTACGCTCAAATGGCGCAGAAGTCGAGCTATGGCGCAGAATATGTCAAGCATGTGGGATTCAAGCTTTGGTCGGAGCTTTCTATCATCCTAGATGAGACGGTTAGTAAAAAAAACTTACATCTTATTTTCACAGAAGCACGCTTTCGAGATTTCTTACAGGTTCGGAATGCCCACACGACTTTTCCAGAGACCGCTATCTCACAAACAGCTATTTTAGAAACAGCTTTTCCGAGTTCTCAGCGCGTTTGTCCATCAGGGCGATCGCAGCCCAAGTCATTACAGCCCAATTCATCACAGCCCAGTTCATCCCAGGCATCTGTGATCACAATGATGCCCTCTGGCCCCGTACCGCTTGATTCTCCGCTATATATTCAGCGATCGCCCATAGAAGAAACCACGTTCCGCGAGATTAGCTATCCAGGCTGTTTGCTTAGAATTAAAGCGGCTAGGCATATGGGCAAAAGTTCGCTGCTCAACCGATTGCTAGTTTATAGCCAAAAGCAAGGCTACCGAAGTGTGAAGCTCAACCTCAACGAAGTAGATACGGCTACCTTCAGCAGCTTAGATCGCTTCTTACGCTGGTTTTGTGCCAACCTTAGCTCGCAGTTGTCGCTGCCTTCTCAAGTAGATGCCCTGTGGGATGAAGAGATGGGCAGCAAAGTGAACTGCAAGCTGTACATGGAGCGATATATCCTATCGAAAATATCCGAGCCGATTGTGCTAGGTATTGACGAGCTGAACCGAGTATTTGAACATATGCCCACTGCGCGTGACTTCTTACCGATGCTGCGAGTTTGGCACGAGCAATCCAAGGATGACGCTCTCTGGCAGAAGCTGCGGCTGGTCTTGGTTCATGCAACTGATTTTTATATCCCATTAAACCTTAACCAGTCTCCTTTCAATGTGGGGCTGTCTTTGAGCCTACCTTCATTTACCCTCGACCAGCTCAAAGAACTAGCGCGGCGCTACGAGTTAGAAGGATTGTTGCAAGGATCGGGGGCCTGGCAGCTTAAGTCTCTTCACTGCTTAATCGATGGCCATCCCTACTTAGCCGGGTTAGCCTTC
>NZ_JADEXO010000010.1 GCF_015207105.1 cf. Phormidesmis sp. LEGE 11477 | reverse complement strand
TCTACATTCTGGGAGCACGAAAAGCTTTTTGAAATTGGTAAGTCTATCAAAATCAGCTTTAGCTCTAGCGCGACTGCCGCTGCCGAATTTGAAAAGCAAGAGAAAGGCGATATCCTTACAGGAGAGATTACTGCCATTGAGGCTCATTTTACCGCTGGATCGCAAGCACCGATTGTGATTCGTGGCTATGACGCCTCTCATCGAATGCACCGAGGTCGCTTTAACCGTTCTTTTCAAAATATGACCGATAGCGATATCGTTAAAAAAATTGCTGGTGAGGTTGGCATTCCTACTCAGAAAATAGACGATAGCGGCGCGCCCCATGACTACGTGTTTCAACAGAATCAGACCAACATGGATTTTATGCGATCGCGCGCTGCCAGGAATGGGTTTGAGCTGTTTGTACAAGATGGCAAGCTAAACTTTAGAAAGCCAAAAGCCGATGATTCGCTAGAGTTGACCTGGTTAAAGGAACTCAACAGCTTTCAGGTCAAGGTCAGCAGCGCAGAGCAAGTGAGCGATGTCGAAGTACGTGGCTGGGACTACACCAAAAAGCAGGCTTTTGTCGCCCAAAAAAATTCTGCTCAAGTGATAACAGAAAATGAATATGGCCAGGGCAAAGCCACTAGCAACGCCTTTGAAGAAAAGCCCTCAAGCCCAAAGATGATTGTTGTCGACCAGCCCGTCTTTACCCAAAAAGAAGCCGACACCATCGCCCAGGCTCTATGCGACGAACTCAGCGGCGAATTTGTTCAGGCAGACGCTAGCGCCGAAGGCAATCCTAAAATTCGCCCTGGCAAAGTCGTCAAACTGTCGAATATGGGCAAGTATAGCGGTAGCTATTACATCACCGAAGGCCGCCATCTGTTCAGCGAAGGCGTATATACAACAACTTTTAGCGTTAGAGGATTGCGAGGGGGAGACTTATTGTCTATTTTATCTGCGCCTGCTCGACCGCAAGCGGCCCAGACACTTCTAGTCGGTATCGTCACCGAGAATAACGATCCGCAAGGATTTGGCCGAGTGAGAGTGAAATGTCCAACCCTAACCGAAGAGGATGAAAGCAACTGGGCTAGGGTTGTCGGCGCTGGCGCGGGGGCAGGGCGAGGATTTGACTGTCTGCCAGAAATTGACGATGAAGTGCTAGTTGCCTTTGAGCATGGAGACATTCACCGTCCGTATATTTTAGGCGGTGTGTGGAATGGCAAGGACGCACCACCAGAAGTCGTGACCGATGCTGTGGCTGACAGCAAGGTTCGTCTACGCACATTCAAAACGCGCACAGGACACACGCTGCAATTTGTGGAAGAAGATAAAGGAGCTGTCAAACAGGGAATTTCTCTCGTGAGTGTGTACGGCCACGAAATCCGGTTGAATGATTCTGAAAAGTTTATTGAAATAAAAACCAAAGGCGGACACACTTTCAAGATGGAAGATAATTCCAAGAAAATCACTCTAAAATCCACTGGCTCAATTGAGATGAGCGCTCCCCAGAAGATCGGCCTAACGGTCAGCAGTTCACAAGTAGAGCTGACCCCCGCAGGCGTGAGCGTCAAAGGCACTCAGGTAAAAGTGGAAGGAACCGCTCAGGTCAAAATCGAGGGCGGGCTGATTGATGTGATCGCTAAAGGGATTGCAAAAATTCAGGCCGCGATCCTGAAGTTAAATTGAGACCGGCCCGGCGCAGCGCGATCGCGTTGGTCGAACTGCGGATGAACCAAGGAATCTTCATTCTCTCCCTTTCCCCAGAATCGATGACTTTCAAAACCTATGGAGATATAGCGCTATGGCGATTCAAGTTTGTATGGGGGCGACAACGCAATGCACATTTGGCGCGGTGCCAAGTACTTTGACCGTGATTCCTAAAGGGCCGCCCGTGATGGCAGGCGGGCCGCTAGCGGCGACAATTATGGATCATGTGCCGCTAGTCAATATTTTGCCCTTTGGCATGTGTGCCTCGATTGCTAATCCAGCGGTGGCCACGGCAACTACCGCCGCACTAGGTGTCTTGACGCCGATGCCCTGCGTTCCGGTAACGCCTGCTCCCTGGGCACCCGGATCGCCTACGGTATTGATCTACAACTTTCCTGCTCTAAACAACACCTCAAAGTGCCTGTGTACATGGGGCGGCGTCATCTCAATTCTGAATCCGGGTCAAGTGACGGTTCAGATCCCGTAGTCTTGAGCGTGAATGCGGCTTCTAATACTTCTTCTAAAAGAATGACGATTCAAACCCTAACTTTCGGCAAGTAGTGGGGTTTGAATCGCTGGTATAGATTGGGCAGTAATGCTTGCTGATGGGTCGCTATGCCAGATTCTCAATCCGATCTGTTAAAACGTGAAGAAGCCTTTTGGGGAAGAGGGATTGCTTTTCCAATTCGGACGACGGTGCAAGGAGAGCTACAGCTAAGTGCCTACGATGCGAATATCGCTGAGTGTATTCAGCTAATCTTGAGAACGGATTTAGGCGAGCGCCTTTACCGGCCTGACTTTGGCTCTCGTCTATCTGAGCTGGTCTTCGCTCCGCTCAATACTCAAACGCTGCTGCTGCTGCGGCTCTATGTTGAAGAAGCACTCGAAAAATGGGAGCCCCGAATCAATTTGCTGGCGGTGACGACTGACCCTGATCCACAACAGGGCCGGGTAGATGTTTTGATTAGCTATACGCCTAAAGATAGTCCTGATGCACGCAGTTTGGTCTATCCGTTTTATCTCATGCCAGCGTCAGAGCGGGCTTTGAAGGAGGCGTAGAGACTAGCTATGGAGTTTGACTTTTTGCCCAATCTGCCCAAATCCGATCTAGACGATCGCACTTACAAAGATCTAGTAGATGAGTGTATCTTACGCATTCCGCGCTACTGCCCGGAGTGGAGTAACTTCAACCCGTCTGACCCAGGCATTACCCTAATTGAGCTATTTGCCTGGCTAACCGACCAGATGCTGCTGCGCTTTAATCAGGTGCCGAGGCGCAACTATGTAGCCTTTCTAGAGCTGTTAGGAATCCGGCTAAAAGCGCCGACGCCAGCAAAAACTCAAATCACGTTCTATCTCAGCCGTCCGCAAAGTCACGCAGAGCCGATCTTGCCAGTGCTCTCTGGAACAGAAGTTGCAACAGAGCGCACAGAGGCAGACGAGGCGGTGATTTTTAGCACGGATAAGGTGCTGCAAGTGGGCGTACCGCTGATTCGATACTGTCTATCGGCGGAGAATGCCGACGCGGCGGAGACCGATGCGTTATTGCTGCGCGATCGCTTCAATAATGTTTGGACACAAGACGACAGCACCGGGCACTGGTCTGGCCCTGAGCAGTCTATCTTTCAGCCCTACCCCCAGCTAGGCAACTGTCTCTATCTGGTCTTTGACGAAGCTGAGCCGCTAGATGGCAATGTGATCATGCTCAGAATTGAAGGAGAACCTGCCGGATCGACGGGCATTAATCCTGACCATCCGCCTCGCTTTTGGGAAGCTTGGGACGGTCGGCGCTGGCAGTCGGTTTTGCTGGCCGAAGCCGATGACGAAAGCCGAGGCTTTAGCTTTAGCGCGGCAGGGCAGGCCGAAACGGTAGGTACCCAGAAGGCTTCTATTCGTCTGCATTTACCGATTCAGTGGCCAGCTAGAACCACGGGCCGCTATCGAGGGCGCTGGCTGCGCTGCCGATATGCTCAAACAGCGCGATCGCAAGACGAATACAACCGCTCTCCAAAGCTCACTGCCCTGTTTGCCGACGCAGTTGGTGGAACGACGATAGCTAGCCAGTGTACATCGGTGATTGATGAGCTAGTGGGTGAAAGTAATGGTAAGCCAGGGCAAAAAATGCAGCTGCTCTCTGGCGCAATCTTGCCGCGCCACGAGAACGAGTATCTGCTGATCTTACCGCCAGGAGAAGATATAGAACAAAAGTGGATAGAAGTCGAAGATTTCTCCGAGTCTGGGCCAGAAGACCGCCACTATGTACTAGATTCACTGACTGGAGAAATTCAGTTTGGCCCTTCGATTCGTGAGCCGACTCATCTGGCTAGAGAAGTCGAGCTGCGTCGGCAGGTTCAGCAGCTAGAGAGAACCCCCGGTGGGTTAGCGGCTACCAAACTATTAGAAAGACAGCACTGCGCAATTCCACCAAGGGGGGCCGCCGTTCGCATATCCACCTATCGCACCGGGGGCGGCAGGCGCGGCAACGTTCAACCCAGGACAGTTCGTATTCTTAAATCAGCAGTGCCTTACGTGGCTCAGGTGACTAACCTACAGCCAGCGTTTGACGGTGCCGATGCTGAATCTTTGGACGAAGCGGTGATCCGCGTTCCTAGCCTATTGCGAACACGCGATCGCGCCGTTACCCCAGAAGATTTTGAAACGCTGACCGGGCAGGCTGACCGGGCCGTGGCTAGGGCCTATTGCCCCAAAGAACAAGCCAGAGGACAGGTTCGCGTATTAGTCGTGCCTAAAGCAGAGTCTTCTCTGATAGAAGAAGAGCTACTAGGCACCGAGCCAGAACAGTTTCAGCTGACGAAAGCGCTTCGCAAACGGGTATTAGATTTTTTGGATGAGCGGCGGATTTTGGGTATTGAAGTCTTGCTAGAAGAACCCAACTATGTGGGCGTTTCAGTTCAAGCTGAAGTCGGCATTGCGCCTCACTACAGTACGCCTAGGGCGGAGCAGAAGATTCTAACGGAGGTGCGATCGCGTCTCTATCGCTTTCTCCATCCCCTTACTGGCGGCCTAGACCAGACAGGCTGGAAGTTTGGCATGCCCGCCTACAGATCAGACATTATTGGCCTGTTGCAATCTGTACCGGGCGTGCAGTACCTGGGTGCTGTCGAGCTATATGCGCTGCGGCGTCAGGGCGAACTGTGGACAAAGGAAAACGTGAGCAATGGCATCATCGATCCAGGGTCGCTGGGATTGATTTGTTCTTGGTCGGATCTTGCTATTCAATCAGGTCACAATATTCGGCCTGTTCGCAGAAGCGACAATATGCGGGAGAGAGCCTAAGTGAGCCTAACCCAGTCGCTACAGCTACAGCTAACGCCGATGCAGATACCGGACGCCAATCCGGTGAATGTACATTTGGGCTGGGCAGATGGCACTGCTGACGCGAGTATGGCCAGCCGTCAGCTCAAGCTCACGCCCGGTGAACCTAGTGAACTTTCAATAAAAGTAGAAAATACAAGCGATCGCAGCCTATTTATTCGGCTCAGTGCAAACGGTAATTTTCCAGCTATCTGGTGCAAAGAGAAAGTAGAAAGTCCACTAGAAGAGATCGGTCAAACGCTGACTTTCATTCAGACAAACGGACAGTTAGAAGTACGACCAGAGGCACAGCCGGAAGCGCCACGGCCAGAAGAACAACTAGAGCAGCAACTAGAGACTCAATCAAACCAGCAGCTAGAACAGCTAGAACGGCTAGACCGCTCAGTTAAAATCCTCTCTGCTGGGGAAACGCTGCATGCAACCTTTATCTTTGACGTACCCGCAAATTTCTTTGAGGAATCTCAGCCAGTAACGTCTGATCAGCCCAAAATCATCAACTATTCTGGTCAGATACAGCTATACGCCGTCACCTCTAGAACAGAAGCTATGCGGCCTGTTGCAAATACATCGGTTGCAGAGACATTGATGGCGACGCAGTCTTTCACCCTGCATGTCCGACCTAGCAGCCGATATCTCGACTTTCTACCCGATGTCTACAGTGAAATTGATTTTATTGGCCGTCTGCTGAAGATATTCGAGCAGTCTTTTGATCCGAGTGTCCAAACGCTCAGTACGCTTTGGGCCTATCTAGACCCGCTGAGCGCCCCAGAAGCCATGCTTCCTTTCCTCGCGCAGTGGGTAGGCTGGCCGACCGAGACCGCCTGGGGAGTCGATCAGCAGCGCAAACTCATTCGCCGAGCCGTAGAGATCTATCGCTGGCGAGGCACCCGCAAAGGGCTGATGCTCTACCTTCATCTCTACACAGGATTAGGTCAGCCGCCGACGGCTTTATCAACCACCCAAACAGCTGACTTTCTAGAAACAGAGAGTATTACCCAAGAAGGCTATACCCAAGAAGACCAAATACAAGAACAAGAAACGTTAGGAGAAATATCGATAGAAGAAAACTTCAGCCGTGGATTTTTGATCGGGGCCGCTCGCCTGGGTCAAAATGCGATTATCGGCGGCGGACAGCCTTTTCACTTTACGGTCAGGCTGAAAACGCCATACCCGCTCGACCAGCCGCTGATCCACGCCATCATCGCTCAAGAAAAGCCAGCTTTTTGTACGTATGACCTGATTGTTGAAGCGCTCTAAAGACTATGAAACTTTTTCCAACGCCCCCGACTAAATCTTTTGAGCGACTGCACATCACCGATGGGCTGTTGATCACGCCAGAGCACTGGGAGAGCAGTCATGCGTATCACCGTCGGCGTCAAAATTTCCAGTTTCAATCTCTCTATCAGCCGGGTATTGTCTGCGGGCTAGGGGTGAGTATTCTATCGACGCCACCAGATGAGATTGCTGCGCGCGATCGCGATGGCCGCTGGGTAGAGATCAAACCTGGCATTGCCTTTGATGCGGCTGGCAATCCGATTGTGCTCACAGAACCCTTCAGCTATCAGATCAAATCCATTCCATCCGCCGAGCAAAAAACGGTGCTGATCTACCTAGTGGCAAACTATGTCGACCCAGATAACCTGAACTATCCACCCGATCAAGAAACGCTAACCGAAACCTTTCGCATTCGAGAAAAAACAACCATCGAAGACTCAGACGTAGAACTTTGCCGCATCGTTCTCACCGAAAAAGTCAGCGGTAGCGTTCCAAGCTTGAGCTTGACCACCCACTTTCACCAGCCCGATCCCAATACGCTTGACCATCGCTATCGACTCGCCGTTAGACCTCGCCCCCACAAAACTCTTCGAGCTGCTCATATCACTAACGATTCGCCTAAGGATCAAGCCGTATGCAAAGGATTGAACCACCTTCTACAATCGACCGACGCACTGTATCCCACCCTGCAATCTGAAGAAATTCAATCTCTACCGCTAGAGCACCTAACCAAAGAGGAAGCCAAAGAGGAACTGACGGCCTATAGCTTAGTCGTTTGTCCCTATGCCTATATAGATAGCCTAGCTCAGGCCGCTGGTACGCTGAGACAGTATCTAAACGCAGGCGGCGTTCTGTGCTTTTGTATGGACGTTTTGGAAACTAATCTAAAAGATCTACACGCTATTCGCCAAGAGCTATTCGCTGCGCTCTCTGAATTAGAAGCTGACTCAAAAGAGACCCAAAAAACCGCTTTACTCAGCGAGATTGACGCGATCGATAGAGAGATTTCTCTCACGATACAAACCGACCAAAAGGGCATTTTCAACTTAGCCGCTCAAACTAACTTCTCGATTGAAGGCACGGGTGAGTTGGGCAATAGCCATCCTCTACTAACTCAGCCGTTTCTATTTTCTAATCCACCAACTGTCCAACAACAGCCCAGCTATGTTTTCTGTTGGGGCGGCATTGTTTTAATCATCAGCGACTTGATCAATGCGTGGCAGCTAGACCCACAGCTATTTCTGCCCAGGCCCAATATCCGTAGTACCCAAGAGTGGGGCATCAACCTGTATCACTTTGCCTGGCAGCGGCGTCATCTAGCAGCGCTACAGCGTCCGCTGGCCCATCCGCCAAATGACTACCAAAGCGCTCATAAGAACACTCATATTATGCCAAGACGAACTGATGAAAGGAGCTGATAGTGTACGCTGATGGCCGACTATATTTCTACTGAAGTCTCTAGAAACTCGCTAACCTTCGACAAAAGTGCCATAGAAGCGGGCCGAGGGTCTGAGTCTTTTACCATCACAGTCTATAACGACAGCTACAAGAGCAAGAATGATAGCTGCTTTGCCTCTTTTCAGCTCAGCTTGGTTGCGCCGGGGGTTAAGCAAGAGTCCGCAGTAGATTGGTATCGCCTAGTCCCCAATGTTTCTTCTAAAATACCGCCGGGCGATCGCACTCAGTTCAAAGTCGAGATCATCGATATTCCGCCGGTTGGAGAAGACTTTAGAGGAAAGATATATCTAACAGCGCTAGTGTATTCTCCTGAGCTGAGGGACGACGATCGCCAGAGTATTACGCTGAGCATTCCAGGCCAAAATCTCCCAGAAGTTTCTGTTCTAAAAGATCATCTAGACGTCTTACCCAATGAGCAGATTACGGTCGGCGTCAGACTCTCTAATCCTAAGCACGACCCAATCAACTGTGCAGTACAGCTTAGGGGAATTGAGCGCAGCTGGATTACTGATGGCGATATCAAGAAAGCGCGACTAGCGCCTGGTCAAGAACAAACCTTATTATTTACCTGTCAGATTCCAGCGCCAGCACTAATCGCTCAGCGGCAGTATGTGCTTTCATTCGATCTGCTACAGCCAGTTATCAAGAAAGCTGTTGGCAAATCGACGGTGGCCATCCTCCCCGCCGGGCACGTCAACTTTAGCTGCGATCCAACCGAATACTGGATACCTCACCAGCCGAGTCGATGGCTGAACCCTCGTCGTAACGAGGCAGTTATCAACGCTAGTTTTGATAATCAGAGCAACTTGGCGGTAGAAGGCTATGCAACCATTACCCCGCCGACTAAGCGCCGTCGTATTCTCAGCCGATTCTTGAGTAGACGTCGATCTGCTGAGCCGATTCTGGTTGAATCGGTGGCGATGACGCCTATTGTTGCTCCGGTTGTTGCTTCGGTTGTTGCTTCGGCCCAGCCAGTTGCCGATGAATCTGCCTTTGGTGGACATGCTCCTATCGATCCGACTACTGCTACGGCGGCTTCTAGCAGTCTGCTCGAATCAGAGACAGTAGTAGTTCCACCTAATCAAAAGGTAGACCTGCCGATTCTTTTTCAGCAGCGTCTGCCGTGGCTAGGCTGGACGCGAATTCGCCAGTTTGCACTGGAAGCTTTTCTTCTAGAGCCCACAGTAGGATCGAGCATAGGTCTTAGAACAATTGAAGAAACAGCGATAGAAACAGCGACAGAAGCGAGCTCAAGCCTAGAGCTAATAGAACAAAGAACACCGTCAGAAATAGCTTTAGAAAATCCGTCTGCCACTCTGATCGTGCAAATAGCGCCGGTCATTCCCTTTTGGCTACAGCTAGTGGGTGCTTCGGTAGGTGCGCTGGTGCTAGCGATCGCAGCGGTACTATTCACTACAAAAGAACACAGAGCACCAGTCAACGCCGTTCAAATCAATGGACAGGGCACTGAAGTCATTAGCGGATCTACCGATGCAACCCTGCGGCGCTGGCAGATCAAGGGCGATCGCCTAACCTCAGCAGGAACGCTAATCAGAGAAGATAAAGCTATTCGAGCGGCGCTGTACCGTCCGGTTGACAATGACGAGGTCGTCGCAGGCTTCGAGAATGGCCGAATTCAGGTTGCGGATGAATTCTCTGATCGCAGCTCAATTTTTGATGCGGCCAGCGACGATCGTGTCTTTGATATCGCCTTTAGCCGAGATGCAAGACTGTTGTTTAGCGCCCACGGCAGCGGCCAGGTGCATCTGTGGCCGAGCGATCCGAGTACGCGCACCGCTTTTCAAGAAAATCCGCTCAAAAGCATTACCTTTTTAGATGACGATCCGATCACAGCGATCGCGCTCTTAGGGGCTAGCGACAGTCACTTAGCTATCGCTGGTCACTACAATCAGCTAGCAATTGTGGATCTAGAAACCGATAATCAGCAGCTAATCTCGGCCTATGAGCAAGGTGGTCAAACCGATCAAATTTTAGATCTAGCCACCGCTGCGGCCAAGCCCAATCGGCTAATAACCGCCGATTCACAAGGCTACATATCACTGTGGGATATGCGAGCTTGCCTGCAATCTCCGGGTGAGTGCCAACCGATCGATCGCTGGTTGGCACATGACGCTCAGGCAGTGCGGGCGATCGCCTCTAGTCAAGACGGCTGCTATATAGCCAGCGCTGGCGACGATGGTCGCGTCATGCTTTGGCCGCTGCTAACTAGTGGAAAACGTCATCCTCAAGCTTTTGAGGGCCGCCCCTTACGGCAAAGTTCTCAGACGGTAAACGCAGTCGATATCATTCAGCAGCGCCACAGACTACATGTCGTCAGCGGTGGCGACGACCATCAAGTCAGACTCAATACGCTGCGCCTATCGGGTAATACTCAGTCCTTTCGTCAATGCGCTTACACAGGAAGATAGGAGATAGAAGATATGACAGCACTTTTGCCAATAACTAACCCCTTCACCGTTGTTCTCACCTCATCGGGTGACGATGTTGTCAGACCAGGAGAAACGTTTACCCTAGGGGTGACCATTCAAAACGATGGCGGTAGCAGTGCGATCGCCCACGCTAGAATCAATGCAGACTCGCCTCTTTTGTCTGACTGGTGCGAATCAATGCAGGCACAGCTAGCGCTAGAGAGTAATCGCAGCGGTGAACTCTCGTTTCAATTTAGAGTGCCGTTAGACGCTTTTCCACAGCAGCTAAAGTATGAGCTAATTGTTGATTCAGAGGCATATGTGAATGCTTCTCCTGTTCGCTATCGACAGTCTTTGCACATACTGCCAGCCGAGCAAAGCACCGTAGAAGCAAGCGATCCGGTCTTCTATCTAGAGCCTCAGACCACGACGCAGCGGCCAGCAATCGTTCAACCAATTGGCGGCCTGCCGGTACAGATTTGGGTGGAGAATCGATCTAACCGGGTAGACCGATTTCGACTGAGCTGTCTGGGATTGCCAACCGACTGGGAGGTTTCCATTGACTATCCCAAAGACTATCAGGGCATTGGACTGGTTCGAGACGCTAATAGTCTAGGTCTTAACCCAGGGGCAAAAGGGCAAATTCTGTTGATGATCAAACCCTCGGCCAATGCGATCGCCCAGGTGTATATTCCGACTATTCGACTGCGATCGCAAAACAACCCTACGCTCAATCTTCTAGAACTGCTGTATCTACAGATCAGCCCGACTTATCTACTGCAGTCAACGCTGCAAATTTTGCGTAACCGAGTAGGCAATCAAACCGCACTTTTCGAGCTACAGCTAATCAACTCTGGTAATACCTACAGAGAGCTACAGCTAGAAGTCGAAAACCTCGACGACTCAGAAATCTGCCAGTATGCGCTAGAGCCTGAATACATTAGAGTCGAGCCATTTAGCACTCGTCAAGTATTGCTAAAAGCACAGCCTCAGGGAAGGTGGAAGCGTCCCTTTTATGGGGGCGGACGCCTACTCAACTTTAGAGTCAAATTGCGAGATACTGACAATCATCCGCTGCTGACGCCCCTATTACCTGGAAACCTCTCTTGGTTACCGCGTCCGTGGTGGCAGCTTCTCCTTTGTGTTTTAGCTGCATTGGGGCTGATTGGACTCAGCGCGTGGTTGATTTGGTGGCGATTTTTTCGCATACCGCCCGCGCCCGCAATTCTAGAGTTTTCGGTCGCAGATACTGAATATCAGCAGGCTAACAATGATTTTGCTAGGGTCAACTGGCAAATTGATAATTCGCAGCGGATAGAACAAATAGAACTCACTGGCTATAGCGAAAGCGGTGAAATTCTTAGCGGCCCGCTCACCTATAGCTTTACAGACGAAACCATACCCGCTGAGCTAGCCTCATTTTGCAATCAACAAGAGAGACTTTTGCGCTGTAGCAACGTTCGTACAGACGCGAGCAGACCCGGCGAATATACCTTTGAGCTCAGCCTAAAATCAAAAGATAGAAGACAAAAAGAGCTGATTACTCAAAGAACAAATGTAGTGAACATCCTGCCCATTGCGCCGACCCCCTTCCCGCAGGTTACTGACTTCTTGGCGTCTGAGAATCGATATCTAGAAGCAGCGGCGACGACAGATGATGCAGTTGCTCTGGATCTTCCAATTGTTGATCGTAATGGGATTTTGCTGAACTGGCGAGTCGAGCTAGCCAATAATCTACAGGCGCTCCAGCTAACAGGACGCACGGAGGAAGGAGACTCTATCGGCAATATTGTCTACCAAGTCGAACAGACAGAGGCGGGGCCAGACATTCCCAAACTGTCAAAAAGCTGTCAATTTGGTGCTAGCGAAATTGTTTGTGAAAACGTGCCGACCGAGTTGACCGCAGTTGGTAGCTATCAGTTTGAGCTGTTGGCGATTCCGATCGATGGCGATCGCACCGATGAAAACCCATCAGAGAATCCAGCATCAGCCGCAAATCAAGCCGAGCAGCCAGCGCCCGCTGCTACCGAAACCATCACAATTCAACCACTCACCCCAGTGATTCAGCTATTTGTCGATTCACAGCCCGCCGCCGCGAAATACGTCATTCCGATCGATTCAGCCAATCTGTTCTTTCCACTATCGTGGGCTGTTGATGGCGGTTCAACCACTCAGGTGGAACTGTTGCCTTCTCCTGGCGCTGTTCCGCCTAGCGGGCAGCTAACCATTCCCCTCAAGCCAGAATCCGGTAGTACGACAATCACCTTGCAGGCAGAAAACGCGGCAGGTGAGTCTGTCTCTCAATCGATTGTGGTCGAAACCTACGATCCCACGCAGCCAGCCACGCCGGAAGAGATTGCGGCTACTGCTGCTGCCGCCGCTGCTAGTGCCACTACAACAGCAATCACAGAAGCGAACCAGGCAGAGGCAAACCAGAACAATGGCTCTATGGGCTCTTCTGGTCAAAATGCTGGTAGCCGCCGATCTACAGGCCAGAGCGATCGCCTCTCGCCTTCGGGTCGACCGCCTCGATTTAACTAAGATTCAGCTAAAAGATGACTCAGGAAGTTGGAGCAAAGGTCAGGAAGGTAGGTGATTCGACGATGACAGTTTGGAGAAAACTAGCGATCGCATCGGCAATCGGGCTGTGGCAGCTATCGAGCCCTGTCTGGGCGCAGGCAGGGCTCGTAGAGATTGAAGACTTCGACTACTGGCAGTCTTTGTGCAGCTTGCAGATATCAGCAGCAGACTATGAAGCGGCGCTAGTCGCCTGTGAGCGCTCGATTGCCCTCAGACCTAGAGAGGCGGCTCAATGGGCTATTCACAGTGAGATTTTATTAAATCTAGAGCGGTATCCAGAAGCGATCGCCTCTGCTCAAAGAGCGTTAGCCATCGATCCGCAAAATACGTCGGCGCTGACCTATCAGTGTTTGGCTCACAGCGCACTTCAACAAAATCAAATCGCTATTGACCTTTGCGACCAAGCACTCGCGCTAGAAACTGTTGAAGAAATGCCTGGCTCCGCAGAGGCTCTACGCTACCAGGGTAATGCGCTAGAGCAAGCCGAACGCTACGGAGAAGCCCTATCTATTTACGAAGGCGTCCTGACTTTGGCACCAGACGATCCGCAGACGCTGACGTTTAAATGTCGCACTCAAATTGAGCTGCAACAATATGCAGAAGCTATCGAAAGCTGTCAGCAGGCAATTGCAGCAATCGATCTAGAAGAAAGTACAGAAGAAAATCTAGAAAATAGCTCAGAAGTAGAGAATTTAGAAGAAAGCTCGGAGACCCCGGAAGAAACTTCGGCAGAAGCAGCTGTACAGGAGGATTTAGAAACGGAGAGCCTAGAGACGGAGGACTCGGAAGATATTCAGGCAAACGGCACAGAAAACAACACCGAAGACAGCTCAGAGAGTACTCCGCAGAATGAACAGCAGCAGGCTGATATTAGAGGACTCGCTCTCTTATATCAGGGTGTCGCTCACGCTCGTCTAAGACAGTATGCTCAGGCTGTTCAATCCTACGATGCAGCGCTGTCTATCGATCCACGAAACGCCGAAGTTTGGACACTGCAGGGCCGAGCGCTAGCAAAACAAGAACAGTTTGTCGCGGCGCTCACTTCCTACACGCGCGCCGTAGAGATCTTGCCAAATTCTTCTCGGGCTTTACTCGGTCAGTGTATCGCCTTCAATCAGCTAGCCCAGTACGAGAGCGCAGCCACCGCCTGTCAGCAGGCAATTCAAGGCGATGCCCTATGGTGGGAATCTGGTGAGGCCGAAGCCTGGAATCAAAGCGGCCAGGCACTGGCGGGACAGGGCAACTACGAAGCAGGCTTAGCGGCAGCTAGTCGAGCAATTGGAATACGGCCTGGTTACGCAGAGGCTTGGAGTAATCAGAGCGTGCTCTATTGGTATGTGGGCAATTTACGAGAAGATGTGCATGTAGCTGTAGAAGAGTACATACGGGCGATCGCAGCCGCAGAGCAAGCTTTAGAACTACAGAGCCAAAGCGCGATCGCACTAGAAGAAACTGCATTAGAAGAAATCGCTCGCATTCAAGCAAACCTTGGGCGCTACCATCTCACGCTAGGACAGATCTACACCGATCTAAGCTCTGTTGAAACAGCAAGAAATCACTTCCATCTCGCTTTAAGCGCCTACAGCGCTGCCTTGGCACAACTCCCTGAAGATGCAGATGCCTGGGTAAATAGCAGCGTAGCACTATGGTCTCTAGGCAAATTCGATAGGGCCTATCAAGCTGCAAACCAGGCCGTGGCCCTCGATCCGAACTTGGTTGAAGCGTGGCAAACGCAAGCAGTCGTGCTAGTGGCCCTAGAGCAATACGAGCTAGCTTTGAGCAGCTACCGGATAGCGCTGGATTTAGATATGGAGAATGCCGATATCTGGGCGGCGATCGGCGTAGTCAGCTTGCAGTTGCAGACCCCAGAAGCCCAAGCGGAAGGCATTGCCGCTTTGAACCGGGCTATACAGCTCAACCCGACGCAGGCGATCGCCCTCAAAACACTAGCCATCATCGAAGCCCAATCAGAAACCGAAACCGAAATTTAGAATCGCGGGGACATCTCAAAAATAGTAACGCCCATTTCTAGCGCGGTTTTTTGATTCAATTGATAGGGAGACGTAATCTATAAGACGGGTAATGAAATGGCACTTTTGGGCGGGATTGAAGCAGGGGGTACTAAGTTTGTCTGCGCGGTGGGTACTGGCCCAGATGATCTGCGAGCTGTTGTCCGTATTCCAACAACCACTCCAGATGAAACGCTTCCCCAAGTTGTCGATTTTTTTCGTCAGCAAATAGCTAAAGAAGGCGTTCTAGATGCGATCGGTATTGGCGCTTTTGGGCCGGTAGATGTTCGAGCAGACTCTCCTACTTTTGGTTGGTTTCTAGATACACCCAAACCTAGCTGGCAGCAGATAGATTTCGCTGGCGTAATCAAGCAAGAGTTAGGTGTTCCTGTGGGTTTTGATACGGATGTTAATGCGGCTGCCCTAGGCGAGTACCAGTGGGGCAATGGCCAAGGGCTAGAGAACTTTATCTATCTGACCGTGGGCACAGGTATCGGCGGCGGCGGTCTGGTCAAAGGTCAACCTATTCACGGCCTACTGCATCCTGAAATGGGCCATATCTTGATTCCTCACGACTTATCAGCGGATCCTTTTCCCGGCTGCTGTCCTTTTCATAAGGACTGTTTAGAAGGACTGGCTTCTGGGTTTGCGATAGAAAAGCGATGGCAGCAAAAAGGCGCAATCCTCCCTGAAGATCATCCGGCATGGGCACTGGAAGCTGGCTATTTGGCAACAGGATTAGTCAACTTTATCCTAATGCTTTCGCCCGAGCGAATTGTGATAGGCGGGGGCGTTATGGAACAGAAACAGCTCTTTACGCAAGTTCGCAACCAGGTGCGTAAAAAGCTCAACGCTTATCTGAGCGTATCTCAAATTACCGACAACATCGAAGACTATATCGTGCCGCCTAAGCTAGGGAGTAGGGCGGGAATTTTGGGCGCGCTTGTGCTAGCGCAGAGGGTATAAGAAGTCAGCACAGAGCTCTACTATTATCAGTTGCAGCGCACTCGCATAAGAGTTTCTTAGTGGAAAGAGAAAAAGAAGAGAAAAAGAAAACAAAGAGAGAAAAAGTCTGCTACCAAAGACGGGTGCGTCCGCATAAATCCTGTGTGACTGTTGATCATGCAGGACAGCGCTGGCTTTTTGTGTTGTTCCTATTGAAGTTTCTGAGGGTGCATCCCACTTATGCAGAGCTATCGAGCCCTCACCCTCTAACCCCTTCCTTCCGTAGAGCTTGCTCTTCTCGTAGAGTAGGAAGAAGGGGAACCGGATTCAAAGTCCCTCTCCCGATAGGAGAGGGATTTAGGGTGAGGGCGAGCAAATGACTTACGAAAGTGGGATGCACCCGGTGATTAATGTTGATATCGGTTCCGCCTTTGAGACAGTAGAAGATAAGCTGTCTAGCTTCCTCAAGAACCTCTCTCGATAACGAATGGTCTTTTCTCTATTTTATTGATTAGCGCATCTCCTGTTCTAGCCGCTGGGCAATCGCGACTAAAGCCTCAAAGAACTGATCGATGTCTTTTGAGCGGGTTTGATTATTACAGATAACCAGGCGAAAGATCGTTTTTTCCTCTACCTGGGCATAGTTCACCATTGCAGTGCCGCTTTCCCACAGCGCCTGCCGCACGCTGAGCGTTAGCCGATCTGCGTGCTGTCGGTTTTGAGGGAGATATCGAAAGCATAGGTTCACCGACTCTCTAGCAGACACCAGCTCCAAAAGCGGATGAGCCTGGATAATAGCTTCCGCCTGGCTAGCCAGCTCAAAGTAGCTGTCGATCAAAGCTTCCCAGCCGCGATCGCCCAAGTGCCGCCAGACTAGCCAAAGCTTGAGCGCATCCACTCGCCGACCACAGTGCATCGTCGCCGGGCCAAAATCTGTCGGCGCTTCTGTAGACCCTGCCATCGGCGCTGCCTCCGCATGGAACAAATAGTCAGTCCCCGAAGCAGAGAACGTATTCAACATTTGGCCGCGCTGCTTGACCAATAGCAAAGAGCACATCAGCGTCATCCCCATCATCTTGTGGGCGTCCCACACCACTGAGTCTGCTAGATTTGCGCCGTTCATGAGATGCCGATGGGTAGGGCTAAGCAATACGCTAGCCCCCCAGGCTCCGTCTATGTGGAACCATAGGTTCTGTTCGCGGGCGATCGCACCAATCTCTTCAAACGGATCGTAAGCACCGCGCACAGTTGTTCCAGCAGTGCCAGCAACAAAGAATGGAACCGCGCCTTGAGCGTGCGCTTTATCAATCAGCTCAGCCAGCGCTTTTGAACTCATTTTGCCAGCGCTATCCGTAGGCACTTTCCATAGCTGCTCCGTGCCTAAGCCCAACAAATGAGCCGCTTTATCAAAAGAATAGTGCGCTTCTTCAGAAACGAACGCAATCAGCCTTGGGCCATTGGCCATACCGCTTCGTTTAATAGCCGGTAGAGCCTGATGACGAGCGATCGCCATTGCCATCAAATTTCCATTACTTCCACCGGTTGTAAACTGTCCTTCTGCCGCCTCAAAGCCTACTAGGTCAGACATTTTAGCGATCAGCGTCTGCTCAATTAAAGTGGCAATTGGAGCAACCTCGTACGTATACATTGAGGTATTTGCAGCGCTCGTGATCACATCACCCATGAAACAGGCTGCATTAAAGCCGCCCCATAGCTGATTAAAGTAGCTATGGTGAGCTGTCTTGAGCGCATTGTTCAAGTAGTGAGCAATATCTGTTTGCAGATCCTTTATGGGCTTGCCTGCGTCTGGCAAATCTAGAGATAGTTGAGATTTCAAAGCGACAGGTGCGAGTGGCGGCTTAAGTGGGCCAGATCCATCAGCCGCCGCCAAGAAATCTTCAAGCTGCTGCAACAGCTCATAATAGTCTGAGGCTTTGAACATAATCGATTGATAAGTGACGGGCCATGTTGACTATAGCAACCAACGTAGATGAGAACAGTACCGTTCAACAGTACCGTTCACAGTCCCGTTCATAGTGTGGCGCTCTTGCAATAAACCATTACCAATCTCGATATAAAAGACTAGTAAGCGCATCGCTAAAGAGTGAGTTCACCGCTCGCCTGTAGCTGATCGAGTCTTTGGTAGAGACCGCCTTCTGCAATCAGTTCTGCGTGACTTCCGATCTGATCAATGCTGCCCTGGTCGAGAACAACAATCTGATCGGCATCGCGAACGGTGCTCAGTCGATGGGCGATGATAATCAGGGTGCGAGTGCCAAACAGCGATCGCATGGCCAGCTGAATTGCTCGCTCAGACTCATAGTCCAAACTAGAGGTAGCCTCGTCAAACACCAGTACGTCTGGATCGACGATCAGGGCTCTGGCAATGCCGACGCGCTGTCTTTGTCCGCCAGAGAGCCGGACGCCACGCTCACCGACAGTCGTGGAATATCCCTTGGGCAATTGCTGAATAAACTCGTGAGCTTGGGCAATCTTACAGGCAGTCATCACCTGTTCAAAGCTGGCCGTAGGATTGCCATAGAGCAAATTCTCCATCAGCGTTCCATTGAAAATATCCACCTCCTGATGTACGATAGCGAGCCGCCGCCGGTAGCTGCTGACATCGAGCTGTCGAATGTCGGTGCCATCAATCAGAATATGGCCGCTATCGGGCTCAAAATAGCGAAACAACAGTTTTACTAACGTCGACTTACCGGAGCCAGAACGTCCCACTAAGGCAACCGTTTTGTGTGGCTCAATCAGCAAATTAATATCTTTGAGCACCGGATTCTCAGCGCTGTAGCCGAACGTTAGCTGCTGAAAATGCACCTTGCCAGTGAACCGATAGTCAGGGCCATCTGGCAAGATCGCTCCCGCATCACGCCCCGGTGGCAGAGCGGTAAACTCCTGAAACCGAGCCATTGGCGCATATCGACGAGCAAACATTTCTGCTAGATCGCAGATCGGATCGACTTCAGCATAGGCCATACTAGCGATGGTTAAAGTCGTGATAAAGTGACCAATCGAGATTCTGTTGTTGAGCGTGAGCCACAGGCTGCCAGCGAGTACAACAAACATGCAGCTTTGTACAAAAGTTCGCTGGTAGGCGCTAAGGATGGTATAGCCCTTGTGAATGCGATAGTCGAGCACTTTGAACTCACGATCTAGACGCTGAGTCTGTCGATGTAGCTCTTTAAGCTCATTGCCAAAGGCTTTGACTGTTTTGATATTGGTGATGATTTCAGAATTGCGACTATCGGTATCTTCGATATATTTATCGAGCTTTTCTTCCTTGGCAGACAGCCCGATCAGTCCCCAGAGACTGTATAGCAAGATTCCTATCACCGACAGTAAGACCAGTATGCCAAGTCGCCAGTCAATTAGCGTGATAATCACAAACACACCAACAATGCGAACAGCTTTGGGTATTAGCATTGCCACAAGACCTGGATAAGTCCAAGTGAAATTAGAAAGCCCTTTGGCCACTCTAGCTGCGATTCGACCTGGATTGTTCTCGTCGTAATACTCTAGCGGCAGCGTCAAGATCTTCTTGAGCGCGGATTCGGCGTGCTGCCGCCGGGCGCGAAAGGCCGTATCCCAGCTAAACCATCCGCCAGTCAGTGGCTGAATGGGAGCCAGTAAAATCGATGATAGGCCGATCAGCGCCACTAGTACCCACACAGAAAACTGCGGAGTAGCTGGCTGATTGAGGGCGATCGCAATTCGATCAATTACCCGCTGCAAAGCCGAATCGACCGGCTGCTGAGAGATAATGTTTAAGATCTGGCCAGTTGCATAGGGAATAAAGAGATCGATCAGTTGAAAAAAGCTAATAATGGCGGCGCTAAAAAGCGTGATGCGCCAGTAATCCTGGTAATAGCTCAGGATTCTAAGAAAATTCTGCATGGTTTGTAGATAAAAGCAGGTTAAAAAAGAGTTTGCATCTGTTTTTAGGCAACAGAAACTATCGGCGAAGCTGCAGCTGCCAGCGATCGCAGCCTGACTACCGTATTTTCTAAAACAATTCTTTCCAAAACAAAAAAGACTTTGACCAAGAAACACTTGCTGACAAGCGCTTCCTACAGAGTTCCTAACAAGCGGCTACAGCCAGCCACGGCCAGCTATACGCCCAGCTATATGCCAAACGCAAGAATGCAATAAGCTTCTGACAATCGCGAAAAAAATCGCAAGAAACTGTCAGCTAGCTAGCGCGGCTCTGTGCTTTTTGGCTCCGTGTTTTTTTTGCTTAAGTAGATTGTCTGAGTCGAATCGTGGCAGACTACGCTCGGATTCGAGACTGATGGCTAGTGTGGAGAATAATAAAGAACATAGTAGAACCTCCTAAATATTGCTTGAAATGCTTGTTGCTAGGGCTCTGAGAGATTTGCCCCGATAGATCTGTCGTACTAGGGTTGCAGTTATCTAGAAATGAATTCCCTAGTGACGAATGATAGAAGGTTGCTTGATCATAGATTCTCTTTCAGGTTTTCTCTAATGCTGCTAAGACCGACGCTTTTACAACCGTCGCCGACCGTCACCAGTCACCGTTAGAGCTGTCCTTATCCTAAAAATTGCTAGCTTTGCAATAGTAGCGAGAGAAAGCTGATCGCGCAACCGTTTTCAGAAACTTTCTGAATCTGGTCTTTTTTATTTAGTGATGAGAGAATTCGATTGCTATAGCGATTTACTTTTTGAGTACTAGACGCATGTCACTAGCAGCACCTACGACCGAAGGCCGTATAATGCCATAGGCTAGCGTCATCATTAGCGTTAGACCAAGCTTATCTTTTTTAAAGCGGGATTCTATTTTCATCTATGGGACTTTTTGATCAGGTCATGAAGGCGGTTGCAGATCCTAGTCGTCAGGCGAATGTTGGCCAGCTCAGTCAGATTTTGGGCGCGGCTAAGCAGATTGCTAATGAGAACAATGCCGATGCCGATACGATGAAGCAGGCGATGTCTGTGATTGGTGGCTTTGTGCGATCGTCACTCAATGACACGCGCCAGGCGCAGGGCGATGATGCCGCCCAGTCACTGATCGAAGAAGGATCGGCTAACGGCGCGGCGGTGATTCCTAAGCTGTTTAACAACGCGCAGCTAACAGAGATGGTTTCTACGGTCACTCAGAGAACGAATCTTAATACGAACCAGGTTCAAGGCATTCTGCCGATGGTTTTGCCGCTGGTGATGCAGTTTCTCAGCTCGGGTAATGCCAAAGGCGGCGCGACTCAGACTGGCAGCAATCCGATTTTGACCGCCTTTCTAGATAGCGATAGTGATGGCGATGTCGATATGGGCGACATGCTGGGTATGGCTAGCAAATTCATGTAGGCCAGTTATAGAGTCGAACGCTATCTAGTTAGTGTCATATTTTGCCCTTCAATGTCACAATGAAGTGCTAAAAAAGCTGATTATCCTCTTTTTGCCATGAGCGAATCTCGCCGCTATCACGTCACCACCTTCGGCTGTCAAATGAACAAGGCCGACTCCGAGCGCATGGCAGGCATCCTAGAAAAAATGGGAATGCGCTGGGAAGCCGATCCTTTGCAAGCGGATGTGGTGCTATACAACACCTGCACCATTCGCGACAGCGCCGAGCAAAAGGTGTATTCGTATCTAGGCAAGCAGACCAAGCGAAAGCGCCAAGACCCGAATCTAACTATCGTCGTCGCCGGATGTGTGGCCCAGCAGGAAGGCGAGCAGCTTTTGCGCCGGGTGCCAGAACTCGATGTCGTTATGGGCCCGCAGTATGCTAACCAGCTAGAAAGTCTGCTGGCACAGGCAGCGCAGGGAAATCAGGTGGTGGCGACCGATCCGGTGCATATCATGGAAGATATCACGAAGCCCCGGCGAGAGAGCGAGGTGAGCGCCTGGGTGAATGTGATCTACGGCTGTAATGAGCGCTGCACCTATTGCGTAGTGCCTGGCGTGCGAGGGCTAGAGCAGTCGCGCACAAAAGAAGCCATCCGCGCTGAGATGGTAGAGCTAGGCGCAAATGGCTACCCGGAAGTGACGCTCTTGGGTCAAAACATTGATGCCTACGGTCGCGATTTGCCCGGCATTACGCCAGCGGGTCGTCGAGAAAATACGCTAACTGACCTGCTGCACTACGTTCATGATGTGCCAGGGATTGAGCGAATTCGCTTTGCAACCAGCCACCCGCGCTATTTTACCGAGCGGCTAGTGAAAGCCTGCGCTGAGCTGCCGAAGGTCTGCGAGCATTTTCACATTCCGTTCCAGTCGGGTAATAACGAAGTGCTAAAGGCGATGGGCCGAGGCTACACCCGCGAAAAGTATCAGCGCATCATCGAGACAGTGCGACGCTACGTTCCAGATGCTTCGATCAGCGCCGATGTGATTGTGGCCTTTCCAGGTGAAACCGAAGCGCAGTTCCAAGACACGCTGTCTTTGATGGAAGATATTGTGTTTGACATGGTAAATACAGCGGCCTATTCACCCAGGCCCAGCACACCCGCAGCCGAGTGGACCAACCAGCTAGACGAGGAAGTAAAGCAGGACAGGCTGCAGCGGATCAACCATCTAGTGTCGCAGCAAGCAGAGGTGCGATCGCAGCGCTATCAAGGCCGAATCGAAACCGTCCTAGTCGAAGCCGTTAATCCTAGAGATCCCAATCAGGTAATGGGCCGCACCCGTGGCAACCGCCTGACGTTTTTCCCAGGAGATATTAACCAGCTCAAAGGCCAGATCGTACCCGTGGCCATCACAGAAACGAGAGCCTTCAGCCTGAGCGGAGAACGGGCCGAAGCGCGGCAGCTAGTCGTAGCATAGTAGTATGGCCCCGCAAAGCATTGTCTGAGCGGCTAACTTTTGATTTTTTTGGCTAACTCTCATCAAATATTCAGACGCTTGCCATTCTCTTGGTAGACAATCAAGCGCATAGAGGTACAGCGGGGAAAGCCGATGTCAGTAGAATACGATTTGGTGGTAATTGGTGGTGGGTCCGCCGGACTGGTGGCCGCTAGCGCTGGCGCTCAGATCAATGCCAGAGTTGCCCTCATTGAAAAGCATTTGTTAGGTGGCGACTGTTTGCACTATGGCTGTGTGCCCAGCAAGTCGATGATTCACGCCGCCCAAATCGCCTACAACGTTAAAACCGCTTCCCGTTTTGGCATCTATACCAATGAGCCCAAGATCGATTTGCAAAAGGCTCTGGGCCATGTTCACGCCGTCATCGATACGATTCAAGCGCACGACTCGACCGAGCGATTTGAAAAGCTAGGGGTCGATGTGATTTATGGCAAAGGTCAGTTTGTCGATGAGAAAACCTTTGAGGTGAACGGTCGCCAGTTGAAATCGAGATCTTTCTTAGTAGCGACGGGGTCTCGCCCGTCTGACTTACCCGTGCAGGGTCTAAAAGAGGCGGGCTATCTGACGAATGAACAGGTCTTTAACGTCAAAGAGCGACCCGCTACGCTGGCGGTGATTGGGGCAGGGCCGATCGGCTGCGAACTCGGACAGTCTTTTTCTCGGCTGGGCTCGCAGGTGACGCTGCTGGCTAGTCGCGATGTGATCATGCCAAAAGAAGATCCTGAAGCCGCGAGGGTGGTGCAGTCGCATATGGAAGCCGAAGGCGTGCGAATTTTGACCAATACTCGGGCCAAGAGTGTCAAGGTGATCGATGGCAAGAAGCACATTTTTACAGGCAGTGAGACGATTGTCGTCGATGAGATTTTGGTGGCGGCGGGTCGCAGTCCGAACGTCGAATCACTAAACCTAGAAGCCGCTGGGGTGACCTACGACAAAAAAGGCATTAAGGTCGATGCCAAGCTGCGGACGAGCAATCATCGGATCTATGCGGCGGGCGATATTATTGGCGGCTATCAGTTCACGCATGTCGCTGGCTATGAAGCGGGCGTGGCGATGCAGAATGCGCTGGTCTTTCCGACCAAGAAGGCCGACTACAGAGTGATTCCGTGGGCGACTTTTACTGAGCCGGAGCTAGCTCGGGTGGGATTGACGGAAAGGCAGGCCCGCGATCGCTATGGCGACGATATTTATATTCTCAAGCAGGGCTTTGACGGGGTAGACCGGGCCCTAGCCGAATCGGCAGGCTACGGCTTTGCGAAGTTCATCACAAAGGGCAACGGCGAGATCTTGGGCGCACACATCGTTGGCCCGCACGCAGGTGAGCTGATTCATGAGGCAGTACTGGCGATGGCAAACAACCTTAAAGTCAGTGCGCTGCAGTGTATTCACGTCTATCCAACGCTGAGTGAAATCAGCCCTAAAACCGCTTTGCAACTGACCAAGCAAAAGTACGCCAAGAATACTTTCTTACAAAATAGCTTGCGGAAGTTCTTTAACTGGCGGCGTTCGATTGCTGGATAGCAGCCAGTACATTGGGCCAATACATTAAGCCAGGGTAATTGTATAAGATGTAAGTTACGTACAATTACTGCGCTTGACTACAGCTATCGAATAGATCCGACTGGATAGATCTAAGTAGATAGATCCAAGGGATTAGATCCGAGGGGTTAGAGCCAAGCGGATAGATCCCAATGGACTCAGACACGCAAAAGAAAACCGCCAGTTCAAAGACCGCCAGTTCAAAGGCGGCCAGTTCAACAACCGAGCCAAAACCCGATTTAGAGCCGCAGCCGCAGTCGCCGAAATCGAACGTCTGGAAGGGGGCGATCGCAGCGCTTGGCGTCATCCTGGCACTCGTCGCAGGCGGCCTGATTGTCAGCAGATCGGGTGGCACTCGTCCATCGGCCAACTCACCATCAGAGTCGCCTGTAGCCGATCAGAGCAGTGATACCTCACCCTCGCCAGACGAGTCAACGGTAGGCGTGCAGACGTCCGAAGCGCAACCTTCTGACTCGCCGCAACCTTCTGACTCGCAACCTTCTGAGTCCCAGATGCCATCGCCAGCCGCGTCTGTGCCCTCACTAAAGCTAGTGAGAACTCTCAAAGACCTCAGCCACGTGTGGTCGGTTGCTACTTATGTCCGAGCAGACGGTCGCCTGATGGTGGCAGGTGGCAACGCCGAAGGGGATATCAAGATTTGGGATGGGCCAGTCAACCAGCTAGAGCGCGTGCTGATCGGACATAACGACACAATTAGAACAGTGGCCGTCACCGAATCAGGCGACAGGCTGATCAGCGGCAGCGGCGACGGCATCAAGGTGTGGAATCCTCAGTCTGGCGAGCTGCTGTATAGTCTGCCCACTGAAACTGGCGCGCCCGTGTGGACGGTGGACATTAGCTCCGACCAGCGTACGTTTGTAAGCGGCAATTACAATGGGACAATTACTGCCTGGGATTTGGAGAGTGGTGACGCGCTCTATCGCCGGTCGGTAGATATGCCGGTTTGGTCTATTGCGATCGCGCCCGATGGCAACTCCTTTGTCAGTGCTAACGACGACGGCACCATCACTCAATGGGATCTAGCGACTGGCAGCGTTATTAAAGAATTCACAGGTCATCGCAGCACCGCCCGCGCCGTCGCCATCACCCCCGATGGCAGCACCCTTGCTAGCGGCAGTTGGGATACCACCATCAAGCTATGGGATCTAGAAAGCGGCGATCTCAAAGCAACCTTAGAAGAGCACAGCAGCCGCGTTGTTACCCTCGCTATCAGCCCAGACGGTAACACCCTCGCTAGCGGCAGCGTCGATCGCACGCTCAAAACCTGGGATCTTTCTACCCAGCAGCTCGCCAAAACGCTAGATACCAACGCCAACTGGGTATTGACCGTCGCCTTCGACCCCGTAGAGCAAACGCTAATCAGCGGCGGTAAAGATCAGTCCGTGAGAATCTGGCAGTAGACTTCTCCCTCTTCTGGAGGAAGGGGAGACTGTCGCAAAATACCTACACTCTATAGCATTAGTCAGGTAGGAAGAGTAGTAGGACAACAGATGAGTTCACGAGATGAGAATGTTGGCGAACAGGCAATTAGCAAGCTAGCTGAGGAGGGAATCAAGTCACAGCTAGATCAAGTTGAATCGCTAGATGTAGACATTCATACCGACCCTGGCAAAATTGCTAGAGGAGAGGTTGACCAAGCCACTGTTAAAGGGCGCGGCCTAGTGATCCAAAACGACCTGCGTACAGAAGAGATGACTTTGCAGACGAACGCGGTCGATATCGACATGCTCAAAGCTGCATTCGGTGATATCAAGCTAGAGCGGCCCACTGACGCGACTGCAAAAGTTGTCTTGAAAGCAGCAGATATTCAGAATGCTTTCAATGCCGACTACATCCAGCAAAAGCTCAGAGGTCAAAAAGTAGAATTACCCTCTGGTGAGAAAATCACTACCGATGCTAGCAACGTTAGCTTTACCATCCCTGAGGCGGGTCGGATTGCCTTGGCCGCAGACGTAATGATCTTTGAAAAGGTAGAGACTCATCACATTGCATTTTCAGCTAAGCCGAAACTCATAGAGAATGGCCACGGCGTCACCCTAGAAGATGTCAGATACGAAGAGTCTGACAACGACATGCCAGAACTTACTCAGGGCCTGATTGATACAACAGAATCTTTGTTGGATCTTAGATATTTTGAGCTAGAAGGAATGGATCTTCAGTTCGATAAGCTAACAGTAGAAGAAGATTCGCTAGTCATCGAAGCGGGAGCAACCATCAGCTCATTTAGCTAAGTGACCTGCCTGTCTTCAAGTACCTAACGACAGCATTAGCATAAGCGTTAGGTGCAACCAGATGCAGATTGTGACCGCACTGCTCAAAAACTAGGAGAGTTGTCTGCGGCTGGTGTTTTCGGCAGGTTTCAAACATCTCTTTGCCAATAGCAACAAACTTTTGATCCAGCTCTCCTACGACGATCAGTAAAGGACTTTTGAATAACGCCAGCTTGTTCCAGAGGGAAGGCTGACGTCCTAGGCTGAGGCCACATAGTGCTCTAGCGGCTTCTGTTGGTCTATTAGACAGACGACGCTGCAGCATCGCGGCATAGATGTCAGGATGCCGCTTTAGATTAGCGAATAAAGGATTGTTGTACCACTGCTCTAGAAATTCTGGCAGCGGCGTTTTGAGTAAGCTCAGCGCGGTCAGATCGTCTTGTTGTCGTCTGCAGTTTCTTTCAGCGGCGGTTTTTAGCCCCGGAGAAGCTGATTCTAGGATGACTTTTTCGGTGCGATCGCAGAATTCGCAGGTCAGATAGAGCGCTATTCTTCCACCCATAGAATAGCCGAGCGCATGCGTCTTTGAAATATTGAGATAATCTAATAGGTCGACAAGAGCCTGGGCGGTGCGGACAAAGGTGTAGTGGCCTAGTGCGGTGTTGGTGCTGCCGTGGCCAGGTAGATCGGGCGTAATGCAGTAGAAGTGAGCTGAGAGCAGCGGCAGAATCTGGCTGAAATCGGCGTGGCTACCTAAGAAACCGTGAAGTAAAAGCAGCGGCGGATTCTTGGGATTGCCAGCAATGGAGTAGTAGAGCATACATACGGAACTGTTGAAAGGCCACTTTTTGAAAGAGCAATCTTGTCTTTCTTTTCTTGAATTTCGGGCTGCCATAAGAACGTTGTCGTAGTGGCTATGCAGTCGTTGTGAAGTTACTGGCAGTAGCGACTCGCAACTCGGATAATGGAGATAACTGCGCTATTACACACAGTACCTCAAAGGCTAATAACAATATTGTTCGTAGAGTTTTTCATAGTCCTGCGTAATTTTCGCAATCGAAAATGTGCGTTCGACATGTTTCTGTCCAGATAAGCCAAGCGCCTGGCGGAGGCTTTTATCTTCTACTAGCCTTAGAATAGCTTCAGCTAAGCTGTCAGGATCTTTGGGTGATACGAGCAGACCAGTTTCTTCATTTTGAACGACGACCGACCCTCCTCGCAAATCGCTGATGATTGTAGGCTTGCCAAAGCACATAGCTTCGACCATCACTCGATTGAATTCTTCATTTTCAGAGACATTAACAAATATATCCAGCGCCGACATAATGTCTGGAATATCTGAACGCGCTCCGGTAAAAATTACTTTATCCTCTAGATTCAGCTTGATTACTGTCTCTCTTAATTCGGACGAATAGTTTTCGTAAGACTTTCGAGGGGCACCCACCAACAGAGCTTTTATCTTGGGCTCTTTGTCTACTATCTGAGCTAGAGCCTGTAAAAAAGTTGATTGCCCCTTATAAGGAGCAAGATGACTGATATAACCTATAAGACAACTATCCGGTTCAAGCTCGAACTTTTGTAGCACTTCGAGGCGATCGCAGTTTTTCCTTTGGCGAAATTCATCAAAATCAAACCCGTTGTAGATAATACTAATCGGTGGAAGCTTTGTCCCTTGAGGAAACGTCTGGGACTCGTACTCAGCGATTGTAATAATATGATCGGCCAACAATCTGGCTGCCGACAGGTAAAACTGCTTGAGTAGCCCAGGCTCCCAGATTTCGTGAAAGTGCCAGATACAAGGTACGCCGACCCGTCTTGCCGCAATGCCTCCGATAATAAAAGCATAAGGATGATGACAGTGAACCAGCTTTATCTCTCTTTGACGCAGTAGCTTGCTCACTTTATTAATAAGAGCAGGCAATCCCGATATACCTGCAATCAGATTCAGTGGATTAGCAAGAATTCGATTTCGACTCAGTCTTTCTAGCTGTCGCTGAACAGGAATTGTTACTGTAGCTATATCAGCGGCCTGCAATTCGGCAACAAACTGACCAGCCCCGTGAGTCAGCACAATAGGATTAAATTTACCGTGGCGGAGCTGTTTGACTGTAGCGAGAGTACTTGTCTCTACGCCGCCTATAAGTTCTATATCAGCAGATAAATTCGGTGTATAAAATAAGATATTTTTAGACATCAGAAACAATCCTACTTTTTAAGGGACGACTATCATTGGGAGAAGAACTGCTTTATCTGCTCGATTACATAATCCTGCTGTTCTATTTTCATACCGGGATAGATAGGTAGCGAAAGAATACAGCTAGCAGCTTTTTCTGCCACAGGCATTGGCTGGCAAGAGAACTGTCTGAAGGCTGGCTGTAAATGTAGGGGAACTGGGTAGTGGATGCCAGTCGCAATCTCTTTCTCCTCAAGAAAAGCTTGTAGGTTGTCGCGCACTGCTTGACTACTGCAATGGATAACATAGAGATGAAAGCACGGCAATCGATGTTCGTCAAAAGCGGGCGGTAGCTGTAAAGGCATGTCTGCTAACTGCCGATTGTAGTAAGCCGCCAGGCTTTGTCTTTTATCATTCCAGGTATGCATGTATGGAAGTTTGACATTGATGAAGGCTGCTTGCATCTCATTTATCCTAGCGTTGTAGCCGACCATAGTATGAAGATACTTTTCCTGTCGGCCATGATTTGCCAATATTCTTACGGTTTCGGCTAGCTTTTGATGATTGGTGATGACCATGCCAGAATCTCCTAATGCGCCTATGTTTTTGCCTGGAAAAAAGGAAAAGCAGGCTACCTGGGTTCGGCTGCCTACTAGATGACCGTTTTCACTAGCTCCATGCGCCTGAGCACAGTCTTCGACAAGGGCCAAATTATGCTTTTGTGCGATCGCAAGGAAAGGAGCCAAAGGAACTGGCCAGCCGTGCAAATGTACTAAAATGATCGCTTTTGTTTTCTCGGTGATAGCTGTTTCAGCTAGCGTTGGCTCGATGCCTAACGTAATAGGCTCAACATCTACGAATACAGGGGTAGCGCCTACGATACAGACAGCCTCGGCGGTAGCGAAGAACGTCATCGCAGGAACAATCACTTCATCGCCCGCTCCGATATTGAGCGCTCTTAGTGCAACAACTAGCGCATCTGTTCCACTTTTAGTACCGACACCATACTTACAATGATGCAGCCGTGCAAATTCACTTTCTAACGCATCTACCTGAGAACCTCCAATAAAACTATTACTCTCAAACACGCTATAGAAAGCCTGTTCAAGAGATTCACGAAGCAATCTATGCTGCCAGTCTAAGTCTACAAACTTAATCATTTTTCCCTATAGATTTTACAAAAAACGACATAGTACAGGGCGATACCATCAGTGCGCTCTAACTGCTGTGTATTTTTTGGGTGATAGTAGGCTCAACCCGGCGAGACTTTGTTTATAGCCAGGCTACTTGCTTATAGCTAACCTAGTTGAGCCGAGCCAATTATTGGTGCAATGAGCTTTATAGACCGTCTTCCCTTTAAGCGTTTACTGCTCGAACTGACGAAAATTCCTCTATGATCGTATCGCATAAGAACCTAAGGACGAGCTTGAGGACGCAGCCAATATTCTGTACACTTCCACCTACTGCTGTATGAGATCAAAGATTTATAATGGGGTCAATCGATAGCAACAGTAGGGCATATCGAGGCTATTGACAGATTTTAGGACTAGCGGATTTTTAGGCAGCGTGGGCAACAGTATTGCAGATCACATTTGCTAGCTTTACTTTATCTGTAAACCTTTGAATGCGTATAGACGCTTGTATAAGCAGCATTCCATCTGTTGCTATCTCAATTCGACAGATGTATTCTACCGGAAACATTTTTTTTCGACATAGAATCAATTATCAGTTAAGTTGAGAACTAGCCACGAGAATATCTAGCATGAGCAGAATATTTTTCATCAACTAAAGCAAGAAGGGCTGTAGAGCGTCAGGGTGCTGTAGAGCTGTTATGATTTGCAACTAATGAAACGTACAATTAGCGTTGGAATTATTGGTTTCGGATACTGGGGAAATCATCTGGTAAGAAACTTTTTCGCGATTCCAGATGTGCAGGTTAAGGTTGTTAGTGATCTAGATTTAAACAATTTAAAAAATGTCAGGGTCTGCTATCCGAATGTTCAGATTACAACTAACTGCAGAGATATTTTCACAGACCCTGAAATTGATGCGGTAGTCATTGCTACTCCTAGCTCTACGCATTATTATCTGGCTATGAGAGCTTTGCTCGCAGGCAAGCACGTCCTGGTTGAAAAGCCCTTAGCAGACACAGTAGATAGAGCGGCAAGGATGGTGGCCGAAGCAAATCGACGTAATTTACTGCTCATGGTGGACCATACTTTTGTCTACACCAGTGCAGTACAAGAAATTCGGAAATTAATAGCTTTGAATCAGCTAGGAAATATTTATTACTACGACTCAGTACGAGTTAATTTAGGAAAATTTCAGCGCGATGTCAATGTAGTTTGGGATCTAGCAGTCCACGATCTGTCCATCATAGACTATGTCTTACCTTACGAACCCTATGCAATCTCTGCAATAGGCGCAAGTCATATTTATCGAAAAAAAGAAAATATTGCTTACTTAAGGTTGTTTTTCAAAGAAAACGTAATCGCTTCTGTCCATGTCAACTGGCTAGCACCGGAAAAGATACGCCTTACAACGATTGGAGGCGATCTCAAAATGCTTGTCTACGACGATCTAGATTCAACCAAAAAAATAAAGGTTTATGATAAAGGCATTGTCTCAAGTAGTCACTTCAACGATTGTCACAATATGCCGATTGGCTACCGAGAAGAGGGAATATGCTCTCCCCAACTAGACAGAACAGAAGCCTTATGGAAAATGGGGTCTCAATTTGTTGAGAGCATTAGAGAGGGTAGCCGTCCGGTGTCGGACGGAGAGGCCGGACTCCGAATAGTCAGAATGCTCGAAGCTGCCGATCACTCAATCGAGCAGCAGGGGAAATTAGTTGAGTGGTCGTCTTGACTTATTAGTTTCTAGCCTTCTTGGCGGTTAGATTTTGCCTATTGGACAACCTGTTAGACAATCAGATTCGCAATCAGATTCGCAATCAGATTCTAAGCACGCTGCCATTCAGAAGCTAGAACATCGTTAAGCTGCTTCCATCTTAGTTGGCAGCTCAATGACAAAGGTAGTGCCTTCACCTACGACTGATTCGCAGTACAGCTTACCACCATGTTTCTCAATAATTTGATAGCTGATAGAAAGCCCCAAACCTGTGCCTTTGCCGACTGGCTTGGTCGTAAAAAACGGATCGAACAGTTTGTCTAAGGCATTCTTTGAAATCCCTCTACCATCGTCTTGAATCGAAATTCTCACCCGCTCACTATCTATTTGCTGAGTTTTTATGTGAATTGTCTTGTTCTCTTCCTCTTCGGTAGCAGGCGTGATCGCCTGAAGTTCATCGATGGCATTCGTAATCAGGTTCATAAAGACTTGATTGATCTGACTCGCATGGCATTCCACTAAAGGAAGCTCGCCATAGTCTTTAGCAATCTCAACAGAGACTTTTGCGCGGCTAGTCTTCAGCCGATGCTGCAAGATTAGCAAGGTGCCTTCGATACCCTCTTGCAGATCGACGGCTTTCACCTCTGCTTCGTCTAGTCGTGAGAAGTTTCGCAGGGATGTAATGATTGAACGAATCCGCTGAGTCCCCGTAGATAAGGACATACAGAGCTTAGGCAGATCGGCACAGAGATAGTCAATATCAGCATCTTCTAGCAGCGCCTGAATCTCCTCAGAGGGGTCAGGGTAAGACTGTTGATAAGCCTCAAGTACTTTTAAGAGGTTAGTTGAGTACTCCTTTAGGTGAGCCACATTAGCGTGGATGAAATTAACGGGATTGTTGATCTCATGGGCAATCCCTGCTACTAGCTGACCTAGACTAGACATCTTCTCAGTTTGGATCAGCTGGGTCTGAGTTGCTCTAAGCTCAACAAGTGCGGTGGATAGCTGGCTGTTTTTTTGCTGATCGCTAGCGGCGAGAGAGGCATGTTGTGTGGCGACACCGAGCTGGGCTGCTATTTGCTCTACAAACTCGACCTCAGAAGCATTCCATTGGCGCGGTTGCTTATGCTGGTAGGTGCCTAGCAAACCCCAAAGCTTTTGTTCTACGAAGATAGGCACCAGCACGAATGCCTTAATTTGAAACTGTTCATACAGATCTAAATGGCACTGAGAAAATCCGCAGTCATACACGTTATTGACAACGCTAATTTTACCATCACGGTATCGACCGCCTTCATTCTCTTGAAGGTAAGTGTCGTCCCAAACAGTGTTTATACCTAGCTGCCCCACGTTAATCTCTTCTAGGGCAACGCTTTCAAACTCTGCAATGAACTCGCCTCCCCAATCCTTGTCGAACCGATAGACAGAAGCTCTGTCTGCTTTTAGGACCTGCGTGAGTTCCTTTGTTGTTGTTTTGAAGATCTGGTTGATATCTAAAGACTCACGAATCTTAGCAACGATGCTAGATAGGGTCTTTTGCTGATCGATGGCTCTAAACAGTTCTGTGTTGGATGCCTTGAGTTCTCTAGCCTGATGCTGCATACGGGTAAGCAGTGTAGAGTGCTGTAAGGCGACTCCAAGCTGCCCCGAGATCTGACTGACAAAATCTACTTCAGAAGGCTTCCACTGTCGAATGTGCTGCTGTTGAAAGACGGCTAGAATACCCCACAGCTCTTGACCAAAAAATATAGGAACGTTGATAAAAGATTTGATCTCGTACTGGTTGTAGATATCGATATGGCACTGCGAGAAGCCTTGTTGTGTGACATCGTTCACAACAAAGTTCTCTCCGTTTCGATAGCGCCCGCCTTTTGTCTCCTGTAGATGGGTATCGTTCCAGACGGTATTCTCACCAAACTGACCCACCTCCTTCCAATGTGGACTCACGCTTTCAAAGCTGGAGACAAACTCGCCCCCCCAGTCTTCATTGAAGCGATAGACCGAGACCTTATCGGCCTTCATTAGCTGACTGAGTTCTGCGGTCGTAATCTGGAAAATATCTTCAATGTTGAGAGACTCACGAATCTTCGCAACAATACCAGAGAGTGCTTGCTGCCTTGAGATAAAGCTTTCAAGTTCTGCATTTGAAGACTGTAGCTGTATTGTTTTCTGCTGAAGCTGTTCAGTGCGCTCTTCTACTTGCTGCTCTAGATTGGCATTGAGTGATTGCACCTGTTGATAGAGTCTGTACTGCTTGATTGCAGTTGAAAATCGTTCGCTCAGTGCTTTGGCGTAGCTGATTTCAGCGAATGTCCAAGCTTGAGAAGTTCCTGTTTTCTCTTGTTGCCATACTTCAAAAGAGCGTCTAGCCATCAGCTGTCGGCTATCTGGATTATGCCAGCCTGCCCAGGTGATTTCTGTATCGATCTCATCACGGAAGACGCTAAGAGAACCAACCACCTGGTCACCGTAGTAAAGCGGTACGATGAGTAATCCCCGTACAGAAGTAGGCTCGAAAAAGGGCGCTAGTGTTCTAAACAGGGGTTCACGATAGATATCGTTGATGGCCCATATATCAGGGTTCTCTTCGGGGGTAAGTCCTTTATCTCCTAGTTTGTATGTTGCGTTCATCCATTGAACAGACCAGGGCTTGTAGCCTGTAGTATCTGGATTGGCTTCAGTGACAGAATGAACGAAGTTTTTCCACAGATAGTTCTCTTCGACTGTTCGATTATGTTCTACGTCGATAACGCTAGGCTGTAAACCATATATATAGATCTCTTTCGTGATATCGGCCTCTGCCATCACGTATAGCCGACCGCCAGAGCCGCTAAGAGTTTCAACAGCTTCTTCTAGGGCAGCTTGTAACTTGATAGCAGGGCTGGTCTGCAGTAGCTTGGTGACGCGGTTGATGTTAGCTTCTTGCTGCGCTTGCGCTCTGACACGGTTGAGTAAGATGGACTGGGCGATCGCAACCCCCACTTGATCGACCACGGCTTGAATAAACTGTAGCTCTGCTTCTGTCACTGCTCGCGATTCGCTGTGGTGACAGGCTAAAAGGCCCCACAGTTGACCTGGTGAGGCAGCTGGCTCTTTGCCTGTAGAGAGTTCTTCTAACACAATCGGTACAATGATAGAAGATTTGACGCCCATCGCTGTGAGGTACTCTTCGTGACACGGATCTAAAGGTCTGTAGCGAATGTCTGGGCTGTCTTCTGAGTGACTGGTCGTTGGATTCTCTAGCGGACTAATGCCAATCATGGTTCGATCGACATCAACAACTGATCGCTGTCTCGCTTTAAGGAATAGCTCGCGCGCATAAGGTGGAATATCGTCTGCTGGAAAGTGAAGACCTTGTAGAGAAGGCAAGCGCTTTTCTTCTATTGATTCGGCAATTACTACACCACTATCATCCGGGTTGAACTGATATACCTTGACCCGGTCAACTCTCAGATAGTCTCGAACCTCCACCACCATCGCATCTAGTATCTCTTGCAGCTCCAATGACTGACGAATGCGATTTGCAATCCGATGTAGCAGTCCTTCTTGCGTAACTACTGTCGCTGTAGGTTGAGACATATGCGTTAGGATGAAAAGATTCAAGCTTGGCAAATTTTCATCCCTAGCATTCCCCGTATAGCCTAATCGCAACGAAGCGGCGGCTACATATCACAGGGCGTCGTCTAATTCGGGCTCTTATCCTGAATTTAACGTTCGTTACAAATAGATAAGCTGAATTGATAGGAACAAGCCGAGATGAGTCTACAACCCACCAAGATGAGTGTTCAAAACAGCGAGATGCTGGGAATGCCCGAAGATATGCCTGGAGAGCCAAGCAATCCTATAATTGACGGGCCAAAAGCCAAAGGGTGGCGTCGTCTGCTACGGGTTTTCTACCTGATTTTGCAGCCTACCCGCTACATGGACGACAACGTTCAGCGGTATGGCACTACCTTCCAAATTGGCGCAGATAGTGAATCACCGCTGGTGTATGTGGGCGAGCCAGAGATGGTGCGAGAGATTTTCGCGCTGGACGCTAGCACGGCTGAAACTGGTAGTAACAACCGAGTGCTGCAGCCAATGGTGGGCAATCACTCTATCTTGCTGCTAGATGGCGAGCCTCACCGTCGGCAGCGTAAGCTACTGATGCCGCCTTTTCATGGCGATCGCCTGCGATCCTACGGAACGCTAATTTGCAATATCACTCGTCAGGTCAGTGCTGACTGGCAAGTAGGCCGCTCGATTGTAGCCCGCCCGCCCATACAGTCGCTGACGATGGGCGTGATTTTACAGGCCGTGTTTGGCCTCAGAGAAGGAGAGAGGCTCTCTCAGCTACAGCAGCAGCTAAGTACTTTGCTAGACTTCTTTTCCTATCCCATCAGCGCCAGCTTCTTATTCTTTCCAGGCTTGCAGAAAAACTGGGGTGTGTGGAGTCCTTGGACAAGGTTCACTCGATTGCGTGAAGAAGTGCGATCGCTTATCTATGCAGAAATCCAAGAGCGCCGCCAGCTTCTCCAGAACTCAGAGCAGGTTCAAACAGAAAAGACCGACATCCTGACGCTTCTACTTCAGTCGAGAGACGAACAGGGAGAGGCGATGACCGACGCAGAACTCCATGACGAATTGGTCACGCTGCTACTAGCCGGACACGAAACAACCGCCTCCGCCGCCGTCTGGCTGCTGTATTGGATTCACTATCTACCCGAGGTTCAAAGCAAGCTACGCGCTGAACTAGCAGAGCTTGGTCCCCAGCCCGATCCGATGGCTATCCTACAGCTTCCCTACCTGAACGCCCTCTGCCTAGAGACGCTACGGATCTATCCGATTACGCCAACGACATTTATCCGCGTTTTAAAATCGTCTCAGACTATTGCCGGACATCACTTCAAAGCCGGAACCGCCTTAATGCCTGCGACCTACGTCGTCCACCAGCGCCCAGACATCTACCCAGAGCCGAAGCAATTTCGCCCAGAGCGCTTTCTAGAACGTCAGTTTGCGCCTTATGAGTTTCTGCCCTTTGGTGGCGGTCATCGGCGCTGTATTGGCTCTGCCCTAGCGATGATGGAACTTAAACTCAGCGTGGCGACGCTACTACAAGACTTTGAGCTAGCACTGGTACGGCCTCGTCCACTGCGGCCCGCTCGTCGAGGCTTGACGATGGCACCGCCTGCTTCTATGCGGTTCAAAGTGCGCTCAAAGCGAGATTGACTCACATACTCAAAGAATTAAGCCCTAGCGTCATCAGAGCTGCCAGCCCGATGAGCCCTAGCGCTCTGCGAAAGTAGTTGACGCCGTCAAAGAGTTCTTGCCATGCCCAGGTGAACAAAGCACCGAACGCAAAGAGTTCTGCGGCCCTTTGTAGCTGTCCGCTGGGCAGTAGGGACTGAAGAATGGCGGCAGCAACGCCGACGAGAACAGGCAAATTAGGCGGCTGAGCAACTACGATATTGCCTTCACTATCTCGGAAGATCCGGTCAAAGAGGGTGACCTCCTTTACTTCTAAAGACTGATTCGATTGGGATGACATGAGCACTGCCTCAAAGCTGCAATAGATAGAATTGATGCTAACGCTAGACTAGGCCGCATAGCCTACGTCAAACGTTAGAACAAAGTCGATTGCTCGAAAATGTCATCGAAGCTGTCAAACGGATCGTGCCTGTTCTAGGATTCTTTGGTTATCAGCCACTGGCATGTACTCACAGACAGGGCTTACGCAGCGATCTAGAACGACTAGAGAACAATACCGTTTCTTCACTCATCGATAGCTTGAAGCGGCGTGGTGTAGCTGACGATGTGATTCAAGAAGCACTAAGTGAGGCCGTAGGAGGATAGCGCCTCCCCTCCTTGCTTAGTTAAAGACTTTAACAAAGCAAAGCCAGCACTATACAATCTCATTTGAGAAAGGTGAGAAGCGCATCTGAGAACTGTTCAGGCGTGTCTTGCTGCACCCAATGGGAAGCGCCTTCAATTGCTTGGAAACGCGCGGTTGGAATCTCACTAGCTAGCCGTGCGCCGTCTTCTGATTTCTGCCAAGGATCGTCCATCGCCCAAACCGAATTAGAGATGACCAATCGATTAACTAAAGAGGCATGTTCGATCGCCAAAATCAGCGCCACCGCGCCGCCCGTATCATGACCGACTACGTCTACTCGATCTAAGCCAAGAGCCGACAAGAATGCAACAATCATTCGGGCTTGATCTTGAGTCACTACGTTATCTCCTACACGACTACAGGTTAGAACGTGAATTGATTAGAAACAGACCCGCTGCTAAACAACCTACTTCTAACGACTATCCGACAGTTTTAAACAAGCGGTAAGACGATGCTTAAAGGTTCAATAGAGCCGCACTTCCTAGCTCCCTTACAGGTGGCGTTTTACAATCTGAATGGCCTGAGCTACGCCATCTTCAGCGCTGATCTTTTCACCTATAGACTCAGCATTCTGGCGCATTCTAGGGCTTGATATTGCCTCCCGTATTGCCTGCGTCAGACTGTCTGTACTCAGATGCTTCTGAGGAATTGGCTGCGGGCCTACCTCTAGCTTGTAAATTTGCTTTCCCCAGAAGGGCTGATCGCCAAAGAACGGACAAACTACGGTAGGTTTACCCGCCCTTAGCCCAGCGCCAGTTGTGCCTGCGCCACCGTGATGAACGACTGCGCTACATCGAGGAAATAGCCAATCATGAGGAGCGCTCTCTAGCATATAAACATTCTCTGGAATTTCTGACAGCTCTAGGTCGAAGAGGCCACCCCATCCTATTGCTAAGATAGCCCGCGTTTTAACTTTTTGAATAGCTTCAAGAATCAGGTTTGTTGTATAGCGCGCATCACGAGCAGCCATGCTGCCAAAGCCAACGTACACAGGTGCTTCTCCTTCTGCTAGAAACGCTGCTAGTTCCGCAGGCGGCTCCCAGGCTTTGTCACAGTCTAGAAACCAGTATCCGGTCACGTGTGAGCTATTCTTCCAATCGTTGGGTACAGGCATAACCGCAGAGCTGTAGCCATACAGTATTGGGACTGGCCTTCCTCGCATTGTTAGCTCACTACTGAAAGGAGGAAGATTTAGCTGTTCTTTTCGCCAGCGGTTGATAAAGCCTCGGTACGGTAATAGAGAAGCTTTGAGAAAGAGCGTATGGCTCAGCCAGTTGAGTAGATGGCCGCGATCGCCCCCACCCAGGATGGGATTAAAGAACTCGCCTGTAGGTGAATACAGAGGAAGTGCCACTGCCAGAATTCCAGGTATCCCTAGCTTATCGGCAATGTGGTAGCCAGCCAATGGCTTGGGATGATAGATGACCATATCGGGTTTTATGCGCTGCGCGATCGCCCAGGCATCGTCCATCATCTGCCGCAGCATTATCTTAATTCTCTTCAGATCAAACGACTTCTTTCCTGCAAGGGCAGCGCTTCCTTCATCGGTCTGCGCCATCTGAGCAAAAGGTGCCCGCATCGGCGCAAACCCGACACCGTGACTAGCAATCAACGTAGAGAAGGTTGAATCGGTGCCTATCGTAACCTCAAAGCCTTCTCGCTGTAGACCTTTCGCCAACGCTACATACGGTTGTACATCCCCTCTCGAACCAGCCGTGAGAATTAGAATATGCTTACTCATAGAGACTACGGAGACTGCATACGGCTTTTGACTTGGCTACCGCTAATCTATTGTCTCATCTTCGCTGTTTAGAGACAGATAATAAAATTAGCAGTCAGCAAAACCAGCGGCGGATATTAGTGGTCTCTAGCAGGAACCGAAGGCATCGAAAGAGAATTTGCTGAATAAGAATAAGTCGTCTGAGTCAGTAAACAGCTCAAGGGTTAAATTAGCCCTCATATCCCCTCCCCCCGGATTGTTTTGGGGGTCTTTGAACGTTAACGTACTTAGAAAAGTAAACACAAATTCACAAATAAAAGTAGCAGAAACCATTGCCTTTATTGGTGCCAAAGGCTCCGGCAAATCGACGCTGCGGCTACCTCTTATATAGTTGCGATTTTTTACTCCGCCCACTACGCATTACTCAGTGAAGCCTTTACCAAGTCAGCCAGCCGAAGCCCGTCTAAATGAAAACAGCCACTTGAACGAAACAATACCTGCTGCCGTCCATCAGCATGGTCAGGGCGCTGCTCACGTTCATAGCGCAGCGTCTCAAAAGCGAATCGTCAACCGTCTTTCGCGGATTGAAGGCCATATTCGCGGTATCAAAAGCATGGTGCAAGAAGATCGTCCCTGCCCAGATGTGCTTACTCAAATTGCAGCGGTTCGCGGTGCCTTAGACGGCGTCGCTCGCTTCGTGTTAGACGAACACTTGAGCGAGTGTATTACCAGAGCTGCTGATGAAGGCAGTATTGAGGCAGAAGTAGAAGCGCTCAAAGCAGCCCTTGACCGGTTTATCTAGGCCATGCTCTATCCACCTACAGTACTACTTTAGTCAATTGATAGTTATGAAACGAGATCGTTTAATTAGGTTTTTTAGCGCTTTGGTAATGGGTTTGACGATTACAAACTGTGCCTCGACCACAGCAGAGCAAAACACAAACAACAATGCGGCTGAAAACCTACCTGCTCAGTCTGGTTCTGCTGAGCAAATCGTGCTTGCCATCGGCGGTGAAAGCGAAGAGGGCTATGACCCCACCTTAGGCTGGGGCCGATACGGGGCACCGCTGTTTCAAAGTACGCTGCTCAAGCGTGATGAAGACTTAAATATTGTCAACGACCTAGCTACCGACTACAGCATCAGTGAAGACGGTAAAACCTGGACGGTGATGATTCGAGAAGATGCTGTCTTTTCTGATGGAGAACCGCTAACCGCTGCAGATGTGGCTTATACCTTCAACAAAGCCGCAGAGAGCGGTGGGCTAACGGATGTCACCCAGCTAGAGAGCGCAACTGCTGTAGATGAGAGCACTGTAGAGCTGACGCTAAAGCAGCCTCAAAGTACCTTTGTGAATCGACTGATTACGCTGGGAATTGTACCAGAACACGCCCATGGAGAAGACTACGCTCGCAGCCCTATCGGCTCTGGCCCTTACACCCTGGTGCAGTGGGACGAAGGCCAACAGCTCATTGTAGAAGCCAACCCTGACTACTATGGTGAGGCTCCGGGCATAGAGCGACTGGTGTTTTTATTTGTTGAAGAAGATGGGGCTTTTGCGGCGGCTAAGTCTGGGCAGGCACAGGTTGCCGCTGTGCCCCAGTCGCTAGCGGTACAACAGATTGAAGGCATGACGCTACGAGATGTTGTTAGCGTTGATAATCGAGGACTGATGTTTCCTTATTTACCCACGAATAGTAAACAAACGCCGGATGGCGATCCGATTGGTAACGATGTGACTGCTGACCTAGCAATTCGACAGGCGGTTAACTACGCGGTCGATCGTCAGGCTATGGTTGATGGCATTTTGGAAGGGTATGGGTCGCCTGCTTACGGGCCGGTGAGCGGCTTGGCCTGGGAAGAGCCTAAAGCTAGCATCGAAGATGCCCAACCAGAGAAAGCCAAAGAGATTTTATCTGAGGACGGCTGGGTCGATAGCGACGGTGATGGAATTGTTGAAAAAGATGGGATGAAAGCTGAATTTACAATCTTGTATAAGGCGGACGACAGTATTCGTCAGGCGCTGGCCCTTTCTACTGCTGAAATGCTTGAGCCTATTGGCATTCAGGCCAACGTAGAAGGGAAGAGCTGGGATGATATTGAGCCACTGATGCACAGCAATGTGGTGGTATTTGGCTGGGGCAGTCACGACCAAACAGAAATGTACAATCTGTATCATTCGCAGTCAGCACAAGGAGACTATTACAACACGGGCTACTATGCTAATTCTGCCATTGACAGTACGCTGGACTTGGCGATGGGCGCGCCTTCAGAAGCAGAGGCTATAACTTACTGGAAAGCGGCTCAGTGGGATGGCGACCAGGGCGTAACGACCAAAGGTGATGCGGCCTGGGCGTGGCTAGTGAATTTAGATCATACCTACTTTGTTGATGACTGCCTAGACGTTGGCCAGTTGCAGGTAGAACCCCACGGCCATGGCTGGCCGATTACTGCGAATATTGCTGACTGGGCATGGACATGCGAGTAAAGCCTCTGCTTTTATTTATAGTGATATTTGCGGCACAAAAGCTGTTGAGACTCGGACTGTTGTTGATGGCAGTCGCTGTTTTTACCTTCGTGCTGCTGAGCTTCTCACCGATTGATCCAGTAAAGGCTTATATCGGTGCGGATATGATGCAAATTAGCCCCGAACAACAAGTACTGATTGCCGAGCGGTGGGGGCTAGATCAGCCAATAGGAGAGCGCTTTCTCGACTGGCTAGGACAGCTTGTGCAGGGTAATTTGGGAACGTCTCTAGTGTTCAATCAGCCGGTGAGTGAAGTGATTGCTTCGCGGTTTCAGGCGTCTTTGCAGATGCTGGCGATCGCATGGCTTTTCTCTGGACTACTCGGCCTAGCTTTGGGCATCACCGCAGGCGCACTACAAGGCCGCTGGCCAGATCGACTTATCCGGTTCTATGCTTATACGCTAGCCTCCGCGCCGACATTTTGGGTCGCCCTTTTACTGCTAATTATCTTTGCCGTGTCGTTCAAAATAGCGCCTGTCTGCTGCGCTGCGCCGCCTGGTGTACTCTCTCAAAATGTGACATTCTGGCAGCGCTTACACCATCTGCTACTACCGGCTGCTGCCCTCAGCATTATTGGCATTGCCAACATTACTTTGCACACGCGCCAGAAGCTAATCGACGTTCTCCACAGCGACTATGTGCTGTTTGCTCGCGCTCAGGGCGAAAGCCTATGGAACATTGTGCGCTACCACGGGTTTCGCAACATTCTTTTACCAGCTATTACGCTACAGTTTGCCTCCCTTAGCGAGCTGTTTGGCGGGTCCGTGTTAGTAGAACAGGTATTTGCCTATCCCGGACTAGGAGAAGCGACCGTACAAGCCGCACTGCGTAGCGATATTCCCTTACTAGTAGGAATTGTGTTTTTTAGCGCTCTGTTTGTTTATACAGGCAATACGCTAGCGGATTTGGCCTATCCGGTCATTGATCCGCGCATTCGTTTGGGAGATTCCTTGACATGACGTTGATTGCACCTACGCGGCCAGACTCTCCCCCTCTAAAGCAACAAAACAACAGAAGACAGCAGACTTTAACGGCGATCGCTATAGGCGGTATTTTTCTTTTAGCCATCATCGTGAGTCCTTGGATTTTAGGAGATTCAGGGCTAGGGACTATGCTTCCCGAGCGCAATCAGCCGCCTTCATGGGGACATCCTTTTGGCACCGATTGGCTAGGCCGCGATATGTTGAGGCGATCGCTTCACGGCCTTTCATTAAGTCTGCGGGTGGGCTTGCTTGCCGCTAGCGTCAGCGCCCTGATCGGCACAGGCTTAGGCTTAGTCGCCGGTACGGTTGGCGGTTGGGTAGATGCGGTCATCATCTGGGTTATTGATGTCTTTTTTAGCCTGCCTCACCTTGTGCTGTTGATTCTAATTGCTTTTGCGGTCGGCGGCGGCACCAAAGGCGTGATTATTGCCGTTGCCCTTACGCATTGGACGAGCTTAGCGCGGGTAATTCGAGCGGAAGCGCTGCAGGTGAGCAGTGCCGATTACGTACAGCTCTCTCGCCGCCTGGGTAAACCATCGCTTTGGATTGCCCGTCATCATATGGTGCCTCATATTGTGCCGCAGCTACTAGTGGGACTTATTCTGTTGTTTCCACATGCTATTTTGCATGAAGCGGCTTTGTCATTTATTGGCATTGGTCTATCGCCTCATCTACCAGCGATTGGAATTATCTTGGCCGAGTCGATGCGTCATCTCTCTACCGGCTACTGGTGGCTAGGGGTGATGCCTGGACTGCTGCTATTGCTTTCGGTAAAAGCGTTTGACTGGCTCGGAGAGAATGTGCGATCGCTTCTCGATCCTAAAACTAGCCAGGGATGATTATGCTATCAATCTCGAACCTAGGCGTTACCTTCACCCAGTACAATCAGGGGCTACGCCGCAAGCAGCTTACCGTTATCACAGATCTAGATTTAGATGTGCAGTCAGGTGAAGTGGTAGCGGTGGTCGGTGCCAGCGGCTCGGGCAAAAGTCTCTTAGCCCATGCGCTATTAGGAATTTTGCCAAAGAATGCAGCGATCAGCGGCACGATGCGATTTCAAGGGGAAATGCTGACGCCCAAGCGTTGCCAGTCACTGCGCGGCAAGGCCATTGCGCTGATTCCTCAGTCCGTTGGCTATTTAGATCCGCTGATGAAAGTCGGCGCTCAGGTTCAACGAGTCGCACAGCTCACAGGATGCTCTAAAGCAGAGGCCAAGACTGGCGTAGATAGAACCTTTACTCGTTATGATTTGCCTATGAATGTGCGCGATCGCTATCCCTTCCAGCTTTCGGGAGGCATGGCCAGACGGGTGCTCGTCTCTACCGCCGTAGTGACTAAAGCCCAGCTTGTGATTGCTGATGAACCCACCCCAGGGCTTCATCCTGATGTTGTAAAAGAAACGCTTAGTCATCTACGAGAGTTAGCAACAGAAGGCCGTGGCGTCATTTTAATCACGCACGATATTGAAGCTGCCTTGCAGATTGCTGATCGGGTAGCCGTCTTTTATGCTGGAACAACAGTGGAAATTGCTGCTGCGCGAGACTTTCATAGCGGTAACTTGCGCCATCCCTACACTCAAGCGCTATGGCGATCTCTACCGCAAAATGAATTCATGCCAGTACCAGGCAATCAGCCGAGTCCTGAGCAGTTGCCAACAGGATGCTTATTTAGCGATCGCTGCCCTTGGGTAAGTGAGATCTGCGACGCTGAACGGCCCCAACTAAGAAAAGTACGCGAAGGCTGGGTGAGGTGCGTTCATGCTAAAGGGTAATCATCTGTGGTTTCGCTACGGCAATCAGCAGCCCTGGATAGTTAAAAACAGAAGTTTGATTGTAGCACCGGGCGAAGTACTGGGTCTGATGGCTCCGTCGGGCTATGGCAAGACAACTTTAGGGAAATTGCTGGCAGGTTATCTATCGCCGACGAAAGGAACAGTAACTATTGAGGGCCAATTATTGCCCACAAAAGGCTACTGCCCGGTGCAGCTTGTCTTTCAGAATCCCGAGCTATCGGTAAATCCTCGTTGGCGCATTCGTCAGATCCTTCGAGAGGGCTATTCTCCAGACCCCGCTTATCTACAAGCTTTGGGTGTTCATTCCGGCTGGCTCAATCGCTATCCTCATGAGTTAAGTGGCGGTGAGCTACAGAGAATTGCGATCGCCCGTGTCCTCAATCCATCTACTCAATACCTCATTGCCGACGAAATGACCGCCATGCTAGATGCCAATACCCAAGCACTAATCTGGCAGTCCGTACTCTCGTTTGTAGCAAAGCAACAGATAGGACTAGTGGTCATTAGTCATGAGGCGTCCTTACTTCAGAAACTTTGTGATAGAACTTTAAGGCTAGCCGATAGCCCATCACTCTCTCGCGACTCGATCCTAAAGAGGAAGATACCTACGATTTGAGAACTCGTGTATAGGGACTAATTAAATGTCGTGATGACAGATTAGTGTCGTCAATCCTAAACCCCTGTGGAGAGCTATTTTTGGAGGTCATTTTATTTTGAAAGGTTGTTTCAAGAGTCTCTTAAAAGTGACAAATTGACTATCGAAAGAGACAAAAGTGACAAATTAGCCGTCACAGTTCCGTATGTTTCGCAAAAAGACTCCTGCCCGATATGACGTCTGCCAGCTTGGTCGGATTTGTGTTGGGATTCGTGGGTGTTGTAGGGTTAGTCGGTTGGGAGAGCGTAGCGACGGCTTCTGGGTGCTGGTTGGCCGTTGGTGCTTGTTTGCTGGCGTCTTTGACGTATGTGATCGCAGCTCCCTATGCGAAGCAAATCCTATCTGGTATTTCCTCTTTAGCGGTGATGACAGGCTCACAGTTAGGCGCGGCACTATTTCTAGTGCCTGCTATTCCGTTCACCGTTCCTAGAGAATTGTTGTCTATGGGTATACCACTAAATGTTTTGATGTCTATCATTGCCTTCAGCCTAATGATGCATATGATGCCTATGGAACAGTCACTGCTGGTGATGTTGTGGGTTCAAGTTTTTGCCTTTGGTCGCGATACCAAACAAGTTCGGATGTACGAGATTATGACTGAGCCTTGCGTCGTTCTAAATCCTAACTTGATGATTGAATATGCAGCGCGTTTACTGACTCAACACAATATGGCGATATTGTCCCCGTCAGTGATATCGCATTAGTTTTAACTAACTTGGAAGCGATTATTAGGCAGATATACCCGCCGGTATTTATTGCTATTTTGGTGAGCGATTATGTTAGCAGTCGTAAGTAATTTTCCATAGACGACTTTAGCGAGCTATGTCTAAAGAATGATAGTTCTGCCTAATTGCGACAAACTCGTAACCTTTGCTTGCAGTTTTTTTAACGCCATTTATAATTGGTAACGTGCTATACAGAAAAATTTTCTCAAATCAGGAGCTTTTTGGATGTTGAATAAAATCTTAGTCACTATCGACGAGTCAGGTTCTAGTGAGTGGGCCTTCGATACGGCGCTAGCGATGGCCAAATCTCTCCAGGCCGAGCTGCATTTAGTTCATGTACTAGATCCGTTTGCTTCTGGTAGCCCTAAGCATCCTCTCACTTCAGTGGATAGTTTCTCCAAGGTGGTAGAAACGTCTAAAGAGGAAACCTATGAGCAAGAGTGGGACCAGTTTGAAAGCGAGTTCGGTGCGCTGCTGAAACAAAAGCAGGCAGAGGCTGAAGCTGCTGGTGTTACGGCGACTTACTCGCAGGCTAAAGGAGAGCCAGAAAGAAAAATCTGTGAGGTTGCAAGGATAAATAATATCGATTTGATTGTGACTGGCAATCGCGATCGCACAAATCCTAGCAGCATCAGTACCTATCTGGTTCGTCACGCCCCTTGCTCAGTCACCGTTGTGCATCCAAAAGCGCATAATCGAGTGATTTCTAGCGAAAGTCGCCAAATGGCTGCTGCCGTACAGTAATCATCAAACAACCTTTCCTTGCTGCAATTTAGTAAGGTGCAACCGATTGCAAAAATGCTCAAAGTATGATGGATTTAGAACATACTCTGGACACGCTATTGAGCGTTTTGGGGGAGGATGTCGCAGCTAAGTCATAATCGGAGTGACATCGGCGCAACAGGTTCAATATTGGGGTTCTCTCCACCTACTTGAGCGGTGCATAATATCCATGCTGATGCCCCCTTATTCAAAAAGGCTTCGGTTACCTCATCGCTTGTTAGTCGGGGTAAGAGCGTGCGCCAGCTGATGATTGCACGAATGACGTTTTGAATGAAATCGTCTCCTAGGGTACTGCCGAGTACATCAGCATGAGTCTTCCAGTCGGCGCGGGCCGTTCCCCAGGGAAGCAATAGATGCTTTAGGGTTTCTGTTAGCTGCTCTAACTCATCTAGCCCGCTAGCCTGTTTGGGGTATTGTTGTTTCCACTGTTCAATATTAAGACTAGTAAGAATTGAGCGAGCAATGTATCGCAGTGCAGAGTACAATGCCTGATTAGCATCTTGAACGCAGTTATTAGCAGGTCCAACAAAGGTAGCACCTGTGCCGTCACCGATGCGATAGCGAGCGGCCATAATTTCTAGCTCGTACATGAGGCGATCTAGGGGCGATCGCCGCCAGCTATCTCCAGCATAGTCGCCCGTAAACTCGTCTAGCTTAATCAGGGTATCGACGACCGGACGCAGACCCAGGATGCCAAAAGCGCGATCGCCCATATAGCGCGACCAGTGAAGGCTACCGGCAATTAATCCCTCATGGTTGTGCGTATAAATTTGGTGATAAATAATCTCGAATCGCAGCTCACCGCTTAAAGGCTCGCGCACGACCTCTGCCGTTCCATAGGCAAAGTGACCGAAGTACAGCAGCGCTTTGGCAGCAGGTTCAGCCTTTTTACCCCCGACCCCGCCGTAAACATGAATTACCAAAGCCCGCTGACCCTCAGCCCAGGGAGACTGCTTTGGCTGAGAATGAGGTGCTAGTAAAACTGAATTCACCGTACCCTTTTTATCTTTTAGATGATGCCAAGCTTCTTTTCTAAAGTAGTGCTTAGCGACTTCCTTTTCTGTAATAGTGTGCTCAGGCTCTGCCCGTAGCAGCGCACGAGGGGCAAGCGCTTGAACGACAAACAATCCCGAGTCATCCTGCGTGCCATAGATGTACCATCCCATTTGATTCAGAGCAGAGTCTGCTAACCCTTTGGCTGTAGCCGGGTGCGTGTCGTTGCTATTCGCCGGTACAGAAGGAGCTTTTACCGTTTCTTCTAACCCGTCAAACTGGCCTGAAGCTGAGTTGAAATGGATTACCTTGAACAGATCGCGCTCTGGTTCTGGTGCGCCTAAAGAGGATTCATCAAACTTCACTAGCCCATAGTATCGACCTGTAATTTGCACGGGCTCGCGGTCAATATACAAGATAGGCGATGCAACGCTCTCGCTCTTCGACTGTACGGTCACCGAGCTGGGCAGCATAACCATCACATCATCTACAGGATGAGCGCCCGCTAGCGATTCTAAGGGGCTAACCTGCCGCCAGTGATTGAGCCGAGTGGGATGAATCCTGCCTGCTTTAACGCTGGCTTTGGCCTGAGCGCTAAAATGAACATCTTTAGTGACCGCATCGGCATATGCCTTTGTTTCTGGCGCGCTGCTAAGGCACAGTGTCACTATTTCGCCGACGAGATGCCGAAAGCTCTCTGGCGCGTGATGCACTTCTAAGAAAACATCGCCAGCGGTCTGTCTTTTGTCTTCGGCTGGCAAGATCAAGCGGCCCATCCAGGGAGCGATCGCCTGGTAATGCTTGGGTGAAAGCGATTGGCGAATGGGATAGGTTTCTGGTCTGTTAGGGGCGATTGCACGAAACCGCTCGTAGTTACTCAGCTCACGGCTTGATTCACGGCTTGATTCAAGGTTCGATTCAAGGTGGACTGAGTAATTCTGTTCATTCACGCTTTTGCTATCTGAACCGCTAAGAGCAATCGCCATCACGAAGTCAAGCATTTGCCGCAGATTTGTATACCTATCGGGTGAACCCTGATCAGAATCCATAGCTCTAATATGTAGACGCTGAGCGAGAAGACAGCGCTATCATCCAAATGCCGTCACACAGCAGGCTAACGCCCACCCAAACGCCGAGCAGCCAACCTACATTGAAAGGCCATTCTGACCAAATAAAGATGCCTAAGATGATGCCTATAATTCCGCTAAATAGTAGCACACCCCAATTGCTTGCAGGTTTTATAGCAAAAGCAGAAATGACTCTGACAACGCCTTGCAAGAAGATAGTAGCGCCTAGGATGAACGTTAGCGCGATCACACCTGAAAGGATGTCCGTCAAAATGACAAAACCAGCGACGAGGTAGAGAATACCTAGCAGCAGCTTCCATCTGAGGTCGCCACTTCTGATCTGTCTATTTGTGACCTCTCTAGCGGTATCTCTTCTTCTTTCCGAACCTGTAGGTTTCATGCTGAGCGCCCCCATGACAAAGTCTTGTTTTATAGCTCAAATTTTTAGGAATTATTATTAACAACAAAGTAACGCTACTGAAATACACGGATAAATACATATATCTTTTGGTTGATAATTTGTATACAGTAAAAGTCCTTATTCAATCGGCGCTGAAGAGGGATTTCGACCCTCTCTCACAATTTGTTTAATTTGGCTTGTCTGTAAAACTAGAGAGAACCGTTGTCCTGTCTCCTTCTCAACGAAATCTTCTAATATTCCTATCTGCTTTGGTGTCGGCTTTTGATCGCCTATAACAGCAATTCCGACAACGGCCTCAGGCGGTCTGCTGCTCCAGTCGGTTCGGATACTCACTAGCTCTAGCTGCTGAAAGGTTTCTGTACGATTTACTAAAACTGCTTGCACCAGTACCTCTAGCGCTGACTGCTTCCCATAGATGTCCGTAGCCTATGCCTAGAGGAACAACTAATATGCTGGTAAAAAGAACCGTTTTCTTGAGTGCCTTGTTGCCGCGCCGCAGTGAAACATAGCCTGCCGCCAGAAACACTAGCATGCAGGAGAGCGTGATGCCGAGCAAGTTGGTTATGTACAAAAGCGCCGCGCCTGAACTTAGTGACCAGTCAGCTTGGAGATAGGCCCAACCCAACCACATAAAGAGGCGGCATCAGAGCTACCGCGATCGCCGTTCCAGCCAGACTCGAAGAAATTCTAGGTTCTACTTTGGTAAGGCCGCTGATAGCACCCGCTGCGACCGCAATTCCTAAGTCTATGAGAGTGGGCTGTGATCGCGACAAAATCTCACTGCCGAACGAAGGAAGGCTCACCACCATACCAATTAGCCACGCAAAAGCTATCGATAGAACCGTCCCTACAAAGATAGTCTCTATCGCTTTGCGAAACGAAGATTCATCACCAGCTAACGCTGAGAAGGCTAAGCATCTAATCGACAGCATTAAAGGGGCAATAATCATCGCGCCGATAATCACAGCAGCGCTGTTAGAGAGTAGTCCTAGCGTTGCGATTCTCCACAGGAGAGGCTACGCCATCGCGCAAGATCCTATCGTCAGAGAAAGGGAGTAGAGGTCTAGCGCAGCCTCTTCCGCTAGGCTGGTTTTCATGTTCCTTAATCGATCTATATTGGGTTTTTCCGTCCTGAAAGTCTTGAACCAGCGGTGCGGTTTCATAGGTTGGTTCCAATAATGTGACTAACTAAATCATCATAAGTTGAAAGCCAACTAGAGAAACAATATGAAAAAGCAGCCAACGATAGTCTCTACGCTAGTCGCTTTCGCTAGCGTGGTCTTGATCGTCGCTGGACTAAAAGCCATGGCTGGCCTGCTCACGCCCATTCTGCTCTCTCTCTTTTTAGTATTGGTCACCTACCCTATTCTGGCTTGGTTAAAAGGCAAGGGGTTGCCTCACTGGCTAGCCTATCTTTTAGTGCTTTTGAGTGTTGTTGCTGTAGGCGCTCTGACTGTCCTTTTTCTAGTAGACTCTGTTAATGAACTGATAAACCTCCTGCCTGCCTACAGCGACCAAATTGAAGCACAGGTGAATAGTTTGTGGCTGTGGCTAAAAGAGCAAGGCGTTACTTTAGACGATGTTCAATCGTTGAGTTGGTTTCAGCCCGAACGCATTGTTAGTCTTTCTCTTTCTCTAACGTCTAGTCTACTAGGCATACTGTCTGATACTGGACTGACGCTGCTGATCTTCGTTTATATGTTGGCTACGGCTTCTAGCTTTTCTAAGCTGCTCAAAAGAGGACTCAAAGATAGTCCACAAGCGCTGCAGCGAACTGAAGAATTTGCCCAAAGCACTAGCTCTTATCTGATGATTAAGGGCTGGCTCGGCGCGCTAACCGCGCTAGTGCAAATGCTGTTGATGTGGTGGCTAGGCTTAGATTTTACAGTCCTGTGGGGAGTGCTCTCGTTTGCTTTTAACTTTGTTCCTAATATTGGCTTTTACATCGCGCTTGCGCCGCCGCTGCTCATTGCCTTAGTTGAACTTAGTTGGGCAAAGGCTGCGCTGTTCGCAGTAGGCTATATTGCTATCAATAACTTCTTCGATATAGTCATTGCGCCTCGCTACTTATCTAAAGGACTAGACTTATCGATCTTAGTGACTTTTCTTGCTGTTGTAATCTGGGCCTGGATATTAGGGCCTGCCGGTGCCTTTTTAGCTTTACCGCTGACGATCATGGTCAAAAAGCTTCTGCTTGAGCCCTTTCCTCAAACTCGGCTCGTTGCCAAGCTAATGGGTTCAGCGAGCGGAGATACGTAGGGTTAGGTTGTTAGATATGATATTGCGATAGTAGGTGTGATGTTGCAATCGCTTGCAAATCTGTTTGGTTTAGACCCGGCTGAGAGTCAGGTAGTAGAAGGCGGTACCTTTTCAAAGGCCGAACTGCCCAACCAGGATCTGTGTATTCTTAATTGGAACATCGCTAAGCAGAACCACAAACTGCCTTTACAACAGGAATTTCTGAAAATCTTCCACCAGCAGCGACCTCAGCTTTGTTTTTTCCAGGAAGCGCGCCTAGCTTGGCCAGAAGCTTACTCGCTGATGTCTCTGCCAAAAGAGAGCCTAGAAGGGAGCACAGAAGAGAGCAAACTAACGACAGGTCTCGGCTGGTATTTTACTCCGAACTTAATTCACCGATACCAGGGTTATGCAGCAGGGGTGCTGACCGCTTCCACCGCACCGGCACTAAATAGCGCCACTTTGCACAGTCAGTACTATGAGCCTTTCTTACAAACGCGAAAACTGGTTTTGGTCACAGAGTATCCAATCGCTCAGCGACAGCAAACGCTATGGGCGATCAATGTACACGGTATTAACTTCGTGCGCTCTCACAAGTTTCAAAAACAGATACATCAAATCGAGCAGGCGATCGCCGATCATTCTGGGCCTTTAATCTTAGTCGGAGACTTCAATACCTGGCGACCTAAGAGAATGCAGATACTTCAGACGGTTATTCGCAGACTTGGGCTACAGGCTGTGGATTTCTCTTTGTCCTATCGCAGCGATCTCAAACGTTTTATGCGCTCAGATCCATTGGATCATATTTTCTATCGCGGTCTCACGCTTCAGCCACACCATGCAAAAGTGTTCGGTGAAATGATCTCATCTGATCATAAACCGATGGTGGCTAAGTTTGATATTATCGCCAGTTAAGTACAGAAAAGCGCATACCTTCTACCGCAGCTAATATCCTAGATTCATGTCTGACACATTTCCTTCTTCTACTCAACCGTCTGCAAGAGAGCCAGAAAGAAGACGGGTAGCTCACCTGATTTTCAACCCTGTAGCGGGCCACGGCAATGCCGAGAAGGATTTGGCACTGATCAAAGAGCTATTGGTGCCGCATCTAAGCATCAGAGTCCATCAAACAACTAAAGAAACTAATCCGGCAAAATTAGTTCAAAACGCCCTCATTCAAAAACCAGACCTGATTATTGCTTCGGGCGGCGATGGCACCGTTTCTGCGGTAGCGGGCGCTTTAATCAACAAACAAATTCCGCTAGGCATTATTCCTAGAGGGACTGCGAATGCCTTTTCAGCAGCTTTAGGCATTTCTGGAATTATGCCGATTCGTAGGGCTTGCCAGATTATTTTGGACAATCATACTAAATCGGTTGATGCTGCTTACTGTAACGGGACTCCCATGGTCTTGCTAATGGGTATTGGGTTTGAAGTCAGCATGATCGAAGGGGCCGATCGTGAAAAGAAAGATAAGTGGGGTACGCTCGCCTACTTAATGGCGGGCTGGCAAGCTTTGAGTGAGCGGAATCATTTTGAGGTTGAGGTGACAGCCAATGGTAAAACCTATCCAGCATTTGAGGCAGGCTCTGTGATGGTGGCGAATGCAGCACCGCCAACTTCTGTACTAGCCCACGGCGAAGGAGAGGTTGTAATCGATGATGGACTGTTGGATATTACGATTGCGACTGCAGAGAGTAAGGTGAATGCGATCGCAACGCTGCTGAGTCTTTTGGGCGCAGCAGTCGCGAAAACTGAAACAGATCGGCCCAATGTGCTTCACGGTCGCACCCGCCGACTGACGATTGACGCTAACCCGCCTCAGAAGGTCGTAATAGACGGTGAGATTGCCGGAACAACGCCTGTTGAAGTTAGCTGTATTTCGAATGGCCTGTTGGTGTTTTCGCCGACAGAATAGCGTCGCGCTTAGCGTTTATTTTTGAGCGTTTATTCTTGAGTGTTTATTCTTGAGTGACACTAGCCTGCTTTTCCTGAAGCCGCATTAATACAATACAAACCGTAATCCATAGAAATCCGATGCCATAGCCAGCGAGAATATCCGTAGGCCAGTGAACGCCTAAGTACAGCCGACTGAAGCCGATGGCGACGATTAGAAAAATACCCACTAAGCGCCAAATCAGACTGTATCGCGGATACAGCGTGATCAGTAGGTACGACAAAAAGCCGTATAGTACCATAGATCCCAAAGCATGACCGCTAGGATAGCTAAAGGTTGTTTCTGAAATTAGCTGAGGCCATAGCTGGGGGCGCGGCCTATTGAAAACCAGCTTTAGCACGTAGCTAAGCACTGCGCCGCCGATCGCATTGAGCGCAAAGAATTTAGCCTCTAATTGGTAGCGCTGCCACCATAGAAAACAGAAGATGATTACCGTAAGGGGAACAACTGTCCTTGGATCGCCTAGCCGAGTAATGCCGACCATTACAGCATCTAAGACTGGATTTGCAAACTGATGAATATATAAAAGAATATGTTTATCGAAGGCAAATGATTCTCTTTCTAAAATTTCGTCGGAGAGATGGGCAAGCACATACAAAGTCAACGCACAAGCAGCTAGCCAAGCAATGCCAAAAAAGGCCACGAATGAAGCAATTTTTGGGTTTACTTTCTGTGTCCAGAGATAAGCAAGATGGTTAAAGAGCTGCTGCATAGTTTTTGGGATGAAATGAACGAGATGTGAATCTACCTAAGGATGGGAAAGTAGGGACATAGCATGCTGCGCCCCTACGAGATGATACGTTATTCGGCAGAAATCACCTACAGTGTCTTTCCCAGTCTAGCCGCTACGCTATGTATGCCCTCTGTAGCCCGCACGATTTGACTAAGCTCTGTGGCAACAGGCGTTTGCGACTTTATCTGCTGCAGTGTGGGCGTTGTCTTAGGGAGATCTGCAGTTAGTTCTTGGAGGCGATCGCGGTGCAGCTTTTGAATGCGATCGCAAACGTCATCTAGATAGTCATCTAGCGGCGGCAGCGGCTGAAGCGGCAGCTTTTGGCCTAGCGCCCTGGCCACAGTCAGCAGTGCCTGCTCAAGGGCATCAGCAAGCGGCTCAATATAGCAGAACGCCTCGCTATCGATATTCTCTTTGAGGTGCTCAGCAAGCATTGCCGTAGAACTAAATAAGCTGCGGGTATAGAACAGCAGCGCCATCACCGGTTCAATCTCGCCTTGAAGATGGCGCGGTTCGCTAAAGAGCCTTTGAGCGGCAGCTTCGGCGTTTGAGTTCTGGAGGGCAGCCTGATGGCGCAAGCGATGTAGCGAGCTGGTAAACGTTGGATCGATTCTTTTAGCGTCTGACTCTGCGCTTGGCTGACACTGGTGCAGGTACTGACTGATTGTGATTTGGAAGTAGGCTAGATTTGCCTGAAGCGTGGATTCTAGCTGAGCGGGCAGTCGCTGCTGCTCCCAGTTGGGAAATAGCAGATAGATGCCAGCAAAGGCGATCGCACCTCCAATCAGCGTATCTACAATCCGATGCACCCCTACTTCCCAGCTGCCTATGCCAGCCGCTTCAAACAGCACAACAATCCCAAGCGTCAGCATCATAATAAATAGGCTGTAGCTTAAAGGGCGCAAAGCAATCGCCGCAAATAGCGACAGTAAGAGCAACAGAATCAGCGCTAGCGGACTATGAATCACCATCACTAGAATAATTCCCACTACGCCGCCAATCACGGTGCCCAATACCCGCTGTCCAATAGTTTGAGCGGTGCCGCCATAGTTGGGCTTGAGGGCGAACAGAACGGTTAGCGTGATCCAGTAGCCTCTAGGAATGGGGAGTAAAACGCTAAGGAGCTGTGAGAGCGTGATTAAAATAGCGAGCCTGAGCGCATGGCGAAAGGTGACTGACCGGAAGGTGAGATTGTTGCTAAGGGTCTCTCTCCACGCAGTCTGCTCTGGCCGTGTCGCAACCAGTGTCGCAATAGACTGATCTGTTTGATCGATGCTTGGGCCTGGTGTCTGAGTGGGATGATTAGCCGCGTTTTGGGTGATATGTTGGGTGGCGATCACAACTCGATCGGATAGATCGTTCAAGGTGAGAACCATCTTCCTCAAATGGGCTAGTTCTGTGTAGTCGGCGGCCTGAATCTCAATGGTCTTTCTGCGGATATGGTGAATCAGACTTTTCCACTGACTTTCTAGGCGCTGCGTACTTTGCTCTAGCGCGAACAGTGAGACTGGTTGCCTAGCAGGCTGCTTTTGTTTGAGGGCAATAGATAGATCTTCAAGGGCGATCGCCACCTGTTCTATCACGCCTTTTATCTCTGGTTTAATATTAGCCAGTAAGCGTCCTGAAGCCGTTGTTATCAGTAGCCTTGCTAAAGCGTTGAGTAAACGATCGATAGCACTAGCCTCTTCAATAGATACTAGCAATCGATTGCCTCTAGAACTGCTGGCGTTCTCTGTTGTCCAGGCCGATGTCCATATATTACGCGCAGCGCTCAGAGTTTGAAGCACCCTATCTTGAGAGTGAACCCACTGCATAGACTGCTGTTGCTCAGCGTTTTGTTGTATAGACGCTTTATTTATCTGTCTATTTGTCTGTCTATTTGTCTGATAGATATCTGAACTAAGAGACTTTGCCAGCTGACTTAGCGCCGAATTGCTCTCAGCCACCGCTGCCGCAGCAGGCGCATAGGGCCGCACTATCCAAAAAATAGCAGCGACTGAGATCGCCCATAGTCCGCCCGCTACGCATAGCAAACACTGCTCCAATAGCACCGCCGGATCGGCAAAGGAAGAGAACTTCGCTAGGGAAATAACAAACATCAACAGCCCCGTCAGACAAACCCCTGTCACCGCTGCGCCCCATAAGCTAGCAAAGCTCAGCAGAAAAGAGAGAAAAAACGTCACTACCAGCGTTAGGACAGTGCGATCGCCTATTAAGTTAGCCAGCAGCAGCGCTAGGGTAACCGCAATCGTAGCCGCGCCCATTGTTTTGATCTGCCGCAGGTAGGTGCCGCTAGTCGCAATCAGGCCGACCGATAGCGCCGCCATCGTGGCAAGCACGCTCGCCCCTGGATTATGTAAAAGAAAGCCTGCGGCCACTGGCCCACCTAGAATTACAAGCATCCGTATCCCATAGGCATAGGCCGGTTTGCTAGGCTTAATCTGAAACGGCTGTAGCCAGCTGAAAGATCGTCTTTTAGGAGAGTGCATTAGCTCGGCAATAGAAGCGTGATTAAGACTTATCAGCCATCGTTGCATGACGGCTCGGTCGCACTTGATGACTGTGTCGGCAGGTGTAGGCTTGGGTCAGCTCTGCGCCGAACAGCAAGATCTGCGTAGAGTAAAATATCCACACGAGCATCACCACCAGCGAACCCGCAGCGCCGTAGGCCGATCCGATGCTGCTTCTGCTGATGTAGAACCCCAGCAGATACTTACCCAAGATAAAGAGCGCGGCGGTAATCATTGCGCCTATCCAAACGTTTTTCCAGCCTAAATCCACATCTGGTAGATACTTGTAGATCAGGGCAAACAGTAGAATGACAATCCCCAGCGAGATCAAAGCATCTGCCCACTGCCAGAGCGAAGGTATATTAGGAATAAACTCCATCTCTAGCTGAGAAAGGGTCGAGATCGCTGTGCTAACCAGCAAAGAGATCAGTAGTAAAAAGCCAATCGCTACTACCATGCCAAAAGAGAGCAGCCGTTTACGAAGCACTTGCCAAAGGTTTCTATTTTTCTTGGCTTTTACGTTCCAAACGATATTTAGCGCTATCTGTAGATGAACGAACAGGCCGGAGGCGCTAATTAGAAGAGCGATCACACCAAAAATTGAAGCCGTACTATTCAGCTCAGGCTGAGCCGCATTTCTGACGACGGATTCAACAACCTGCGCCCCTTGCGTGCCAATCAAGCCACCTAACGTATTCACGATTTCGCCTTGAGCTGCCTCTGCGCCAAAAACCGACCCGGCAATTGCGATCGCAATCACTATCAGTGGCGCAATAGACAGCACCGTATAGTAGGCTAACGCGGCAGCCAGCAAGGAAACGCGATCTTTTTGCCAACCGCTAAAAGCCCTTTTCAATAGGCCAAAAGCCGACTTTAGTTTCATTGTTCAGCCGTAGCCTTAAATCTTAGGTATTGTAGTGTCAACACTTACGGAAAGTGCGATCGCTTTCATCCGTCCTAAGTTGCATATATCGTGGCTAAACGTTTAGTAGCTGCGCTTATGTTTAACCGATGTGATTGTTTGAACAACTGCTACAAGCAGCAATAAAACAGCAATGGCTGGCACCGCTAAAGTTTTATAGGCGCAGATCATTTGTATCTTGCTTTCTGGTTAAATCGCGCTGTCTCACCTACCGATAGAAATCTACCCACTGGACGTAAATATCTGTTGCTAATTCGGTCAAAAGCGCTTTGGGCAACCGAATCTGGTAATAGCTCGCCTCGTCCATAAGATACTCTCCATCAATTGGAATAAGAGACTTCGATTGCGGCAGGAAGCGACCCAGATGAACCGACATCAGACTGTCCGTAGGCTGGCGATCTCCCTATCAGCGTTAGTGAAAATATCAGCAGCGATAGAGAGATTGCCAATCTAAGCGCGCGATCGCCAAAGCCTCTTATAGACTCGCTCATGCCGCCTACTCCTGAGGAGAAAACTGCATCGTGCCCGTATCTGCCTGAAGATCTATAAACAGCTTGCCATCTTGAAAGAAATAAATGACAGCATTTTGCAATCCCTGAAGATAGTCGGACGCGACTGACTCTGGCCCGCAGGCGGCTAGCGTTGTCGGCCCCAGTTCAACTGACAAGCTGCTGCTATCTTCAGTAAAGCTGCCCATCGCCTGGTTGCAGTCAGCGCCAATAGCAAGCTGCCCGTCATCCATAAACTCAATCGTGTAGTTACTTGGATTATCTGTGACTACTTGCGTATCGTTGTTGTAGCGAATCTGTTCTAGCTGCCAAACCGTACCGATGAGTGAAGGCTGATCGGTAGTTGCCTGCTCCTGATCCACCTGATCGACCTGCACTTCAACGCCTTCTGTTGGGTTGCCATTGGTAATAACCGGAAACTGAGTTGTGTTAATAAACTGCAAATCGCCATCTACGGTAATGCGAGATTGAACGGCATAGGTATATCGCGAATCGATTTGCCCAGCATCGTAAAGTAGCTCAAATGGGAGAGGCACCTGCCGCCCGTTAGCAACCATCTTCATGGAAGATAACGTAATCGCAGGAGCATCTGCTCTGCTAACGTCTACCAGGCTAACTTCAACGATTGCATTGGGTGGAAGCGCAATTCTAGGAAGATAGAAAACAGTGCCAGAGACGGTTCCAGAAGCCTGCTGAGGAGTGCCGTTAATCGTAACGGTTTGCTCACCTGAGTTGGCGATCGCAATCTCTATGGTCTGCTCACGTGCCGTATAGCGATAGATTACGCCCGTCTGCGTAGACTGAATCCCAGCGGGTGCGCCTAGCACTTCTGTCACGCCGGTTTGCTTGTTGTATAGATTGAACAGGATCATGGTGTCAGGTTTGTATACCCTCATCGCGAACCGATCGGTCTGCGAGAAGACAATAGTATCGTCTGGCACAATCAATGCGCGATTGTCTGCTTCTGGCATCTGCGCTATTTCTTCTGTTCTAGGAGCCTCTATTTTAGGAGCCTCTATTAGAGAACCTGTCGATTGCGCCAACGCCGCAAAGGGTGCGAAGCTAGCGATCGCGATCGCCACTAACCCAGCTCCAACTGCTGGAGAAAACACGTCTTTACTCATTATCAAACCTTATTTTTCTATTGTATTAGCAGGTCAAACAGAACCTTAAAAGAACGGAGCTTTTAACCCATCTGTACTCTATCATCGCCTTAGATAGTGCGCTCAGCAGTTACTAAAACGGTAACCAAAATATTCTTAGAGGTGTTCTTCATGCTTTATCAACTTTTAGAGGCTGCTACGATCGCGCCAGGGCAAGCGAACCGGCAGCTCGGATACAGCCTTCATCTCGCGCATAGGAACGCTACTTGCCCTTACTCGACATTTTTTGGCCGTACCAGTTCGCCCCTGGGAAGGCCGTGAGTCCATGGGCAAAGATACTCAACAGCACCGTAACCGCCATCGTATTGCCGGACTCTTGTTGATAGAGCTCATCGAAGACATATTGACAATAGAGCATTGACAATAGAGCCATAGCCAGATTCTTTCATATGCGGCGCACAGAGCTGCGATAGTCACCACATGCTAAACACACTGAGTTCAAAGACGCTAGCAAATTTCTCAACGGTAATATCTTCCGGGCTTTCTTGCCCGGCACCGCCGCTGCCTACGTTGTTAACTAAAATATTCAATCCGCTAAATGTCTCTAGCGTCTTGTCTACCATGCCAGTCAGGTCATCGTCTTTTAGCACGTTGCAAGAAACGCTCAGTCCCTTGCCACCTTTCTTCTCTATCTCATCGACTACCTTTTGGGCATCGTCTGCTTTAAAGTCGGCGACAACAACGTTAGCGCCGTACTCGGCTAGCATTAAGCAGCAGGCTTTGCCAATGCCGTTGCCGCCACCGCTAACGATCGCTGTCTTGCCACTCAAGTCAAAAAGATTGGGGGGTGTCATAGCGTGTTCCTTATCAAAAGTGTTGCGCCTACTATTACAGCGCGAATCAAACAACGCATTTTTCTAAATCCTAAGTATAAAGTGTTCTGATACGTATGATTTTCTACAACTGTTTTAGACGCACTGACGCGGCGAACCGTGCCAATATACGATCTCTCTGCCGGATTTTAACGCCTTGTCTTTTTCTTTTTATAGTCACGGCATCTGAGATTGCTAGGCCCAAACCGGCAGTCGCTGCCGAAGAAATTAGGCTGCTAGTCGGCGGGCCGATTACCCTATCAGTATCGGTAGCCTCATTAGAGACTTTTGCCCAAACCGGTGGAGTCGCTGAGGATATGCGGCTGTTTGCCAGAGTTGCTAATGAGGAAGCGCTGGCCGGATTTCGTCAGGCCCTGCAGTCTAATTTTCCGCTGACGGTTCAGCAAATTGATAATCTGGGCTATTCTGACTTGGGCCAGGATATTTTGTTCGATGTCGGTAAGGTGATTCGGCCTCATCCTAGTTTGAATGGCGATCACGCCCTCCGTGGGGCCGTCATCAAGGCCGCAGCTAATACCAGAGAAAACGGCCAACCCGCTGAATGGACAGTGCTAGACGTACTGAAGCAATATCCTAGCCAAACCATTGACTTGCGTCTGCAAGATTTGCAGGCAATTCGTCGGTTTATCACCTCATATCTGAATGATAAAGACCAAATCATTGCCACCATCCGCGCTCATGCGGCTATTCAAAGCAGCCAAGAAGCAAACCCGGTTGCGCTCAGTGAAGACCTATCCGCGCCAGGCTCGTATGCTTTTGAGACAGGCACCGTTACGCTTTCTAGAGAGGATCAAAGACAAACCTCGCAGGGTGTTCAGCCTCGCTATAGCTTCGATGTAGATACCTACATTCCGCAGGGACTCAGCGCCCCTGCCCCGGTGGTGATTGTTTCTCATGGCTATAGCGATAGTAAAGAGAACTTTCACTACATTGGTCGGCATCTCGCCTCGCATGGATTTGTTGTACTTTTGCCTAACCATGTTGGCAGCAATCTAGAATTTCGGTTGAGCTACACCGAAGGCCAACTCGATACAGCAATGAATCCGTCGGAGTATATTAGTCGCCCTGAAGAAATCTCTTACCTGATCGATTGGCTAGAAGCGAGAGTGGCTAGTTCGCCTGTTTGGGCCGAATAGGTAGATCTCGATAGCATTGGCTTTTTGGGCCATTCCTTAGGGGCGGCTACCGCTTATTCACTAGCCGGGGCTAATATTAATTTTGAGCGGCTACAAGCAAACTGCGAGAGCATGGCGATCGCGCTCAATCCGTCGCTTTATCTACAGTGTCAGGCTCGTTTTCTGCCAGCTCGACCTCATTCGCTAAAAGACCCACGCATTAAAGCTGTGATTTCGGCCAACGGCATTGCTTCTACGCTCTATGGCCCAGAAGAACTACAAAAGGTAGAAGTTCCCTTACTGATGGCCTCGGCCATTGACGATGTCGTTGCGCTGAGTCTCTTAGAGCAAATTCACCCCTTTTCTTGGCTAGGTTCAGAAGAGAAATATCTGGCCGTTATGTCTGATGCCAGTCATTTTTTCTTTACGTCTGGAGAAGATACTGACATAGTTTCTCCGCTGACGCAGCCGGGCGCTGAGGCGTTGGCAGAGTTTGTTTTAGGCGGTTATCGTGAGGTTGGGTCAGCGTATTTTGAAGCGTTGAACTTAGCTTTTTGGAACGTGGAGCTGAAGGAAGACAAAGCGTATTTGCCTTATCTGAGCGATCGCTATGCCCAGCAGCTCAGCGTCGATCAAGTGCCTACGTTGAGCATAGTACGCGATATTTCCGACGAATAGCTATTCGGATAGAATCGAATTGAATAGCTCGAAAGTAAGCGCTGTCAATAAGTCTTTCTCTGTAACTACTCAGGCTTATAACTTGATAAGTTACAGTGGCTGAGGTAGCTGGGGTTCAGGAACATAGCTTTCCCATCCGTATGTCTGCTTTGGCTGCTGCGTTTTTTCAAAATGAAAACTTCGCCATAGTCTCCCTCAGTGACAATATCATCGTCAGTTGACCAGTCGGCGTTGTGCTGAACAACATAACAAAACATCGCCGCAACTTCCTCGCTGTCATACCGCTCCAACGCTTTAGCGTAAGGCAAGCGAAAATTGAACGGCAAAGAAATCTGAGAAACTTCCTGCCGACGGCGATTAACAAATCGGTAGTACTGGGCCATCTTCTGAAACGCTAGAGTCCATTACTATTAAGCAAAGCACAAAAGAGTAAGAAAAGCGCAGAAGAGGTCGCTCATGAAAGAGTCAACATCTGTAGTTTTTGATCCTGATTGGCGCGATGATGTTTTTGATTGCCGGGCGCTCGAAATCTCGCTAACGCTGCCTGTTCCGACGCCGCGTGATGGTGATATTTGGATCGAGGTGCGAGCCACACAGGATGAAACTATCTTTGGCCAGCAGCATACATACAAACCGTATCGCCGTAAAACAGTTATCTTGAAGCCCTCTGAGCTATCTCAGCGGTTCACGCTATTAGACGAAAATGGGAGAGCGATCGCGTCTGATAGCAGTATCGCCTCAGCCATTTTTCCACCCAAAGCCTGGATGAGTGACTCAGGCGAAGAGCGTTGCATGATGCTAGCAGCAGCAAAGCTCGCCAAGGGGCATGTTTTGATTGGCGGTTTAGGATTAGGCATCTATCCTCAGTTCGTGCTGGCACTTGGGCGTCCTATCGGCTCAATCACAATTGTCGAGTCTGACCCCCAGGTGATTGAAATTGTTACTCGTGCTTGGTTGGAGAAAAGGCCAGAACAGAACAAAAATGTCAAAATTGTGGAAGCAACAATAGAAGACTACCTTTCCACTACAGAGCAAGTGTTTGACACCATCTATCTAGATACTTGGGATGATGCAGACCCACGGCTCTTGGCCTACGTGAATGAGCTGATTGGGCTCGCATCTCCTTGTTGCTTACCTGGCGGTACAGTTCGCTGCTGGGGCTACGCCAGCATGGTTGATGCGTTTATAAAAACGGCGAAGGCACTGACTCAGCAGGGATTTCCTTGGGCTAGGTATAGTTTGGACCCTGCACTGCGGGCATACGCTAGCTGGTTGGAGGGTAAGGAAGGTCATCTGTCAGAGGCGGATATTGAGCAGGCGGCTAGAACCTGTGCGTTGACAACTAGGCAGCCATTGATTGCATATGAGCGGCATCGTTGCTTTTCAATGATGGGGAATTCTCGGAGTGAAGCGCTACGGAATGCGGCACTGTCGTAAGACAATTTCTGTAAGATCGTGAAAATTGACTTGATTAGCAAGCTGGATCATCGTTATCTAACCATAAGAAGTTTGAGCTGTTCGTATTACTCATGGTTGGATAACACATCAAACATAACTTATCTTTAAGGCGTATCGGCTTATTCAAAAACTGATAGCATTAAAGCCACACTAGCGATAGAAGAACTTATGTTATTGTCCCCGCACGAAAAAGATAAGATGCTGATTTTTACGGCTGCGCTGGTGGCCGAAAGAAGAAAAGAAAGAGGTGTAAAGCTCAATTACCCAGAGACTGTGGCCTATATTTCGGCGGCAATTATGGAAGGGGCGAGAGATGGCAAAACCGTCAGCGAGCTGATGAGCGAAGGCAGAACTTGGCTAACACGCGATGACGTGATGGAAGGCATTCCAGAGATGGTCGGCGATGTGCAAGTGGAGGCAACTTTCCCGGATGGAACAAAGCTGGTAACGGTTACAAATCCGATTGCCAGTTAAACCGCCAGTTAAATTGTAATAAGGAATCTAGAAATGTACAAGGAAAACACAGTAGCGCCAGTGCCCCTGGTTCCAGGGCAGATTATTCCGGGTGGCTCAGAGATGGTTGAGCTGAATGCGGGTCGTGAAATTGTGACGATGGTGGTGAGTAATGTGGGCGATCGCCCGATTCAGGTCGGCTCTCATTTTCATTTTTATGAAGTGAACGATGGCTTGCAGTTTGATCGCGATCGCGCCAAAAAGATGCGTCTGAATATCACCGCAGGCACCGCCGTCCGCTTTGAACCGGGTGACGAGAAAGAAGTTGAGCTAGTGCCCTATGGCGGCAGTCAAGAAATATATGGCTTCAATGGTAAATACAACGGAGCGAGCTTAAAAGAATAATGGCCAAATCATCCGCTCGTCTTGGCATTGGTGGCCCGGTCGGCAGTGGCAAAACTGCCTTAATTGAGGGCATTGTGCCGCTATTGCAGGCACGCGGCGTCGAAGTGGCTGTGGTGACTAATGATTTACTCACCACAGAAGATGCTGACAGGCTCAAGCGCAAAGGCTTTCTGGGCGCAGATCGTATTGTTGGAGTAGAAACCGGGAGCTGCCCGCATACCGCTATTCGTGAAGACCCGACGATGAACCAGCTAGCTATTCAAGATTTGGAGCTGCTGTATCCTCAGCTCGATTTAATTTTGATTGAAAGCGGCGGTGATAATTTGGCGTCTACGTTTAGCTACGAGTTAGTCGATGCCTATATGTTTGTGATTGATGTGGGTGCGGGGGATGATATTCCCCGTAAAAATGGGCCGGGGTTTGTGCAGTCTGATTTGGCGGTGGTGAACAAAATAGATATTGCGCCTTATGTAGGTGCGGATTTGGATTTGATGCGATCACAATCTGCTCAATACCGACAGGGAAAACCTGTGGTGTATACCAACTGCAAAACCGCTGAAGGGCTCGATGAAGTGGTTGATTTTATTCAAAAAACGCTGTTGTTCAACTCATGACGATTCCAACAACCCTGACGCCAACCTTGCCACCAACAGCGCTCAATCAAACGGACTTGACTCAAACAGCAATAGCGCGCACCACTAAAAAAGAGGCAATGCCTACGCAGCTCGCTTTAGAACTAGGCTGCAACGTCGCTGAACAGACTGTTCTTCAAAAATGCTATATGGCCTATCCATTAAGCGTTTCTTCACTCTTCAGGCGAGAGAACGATAGCTTAAAAGAAGATCAGTCGAAGCGAGCTTACCTATACCGAGTCAATACTTCGCCAGCGCTCTTAGCAAGAGATTCAATCGGCGTAAGGATTCAGCTCGCGCCAGGAAGTCAGCTTTATCTGGCCGATCAGTCTGCGACGAAGGTGCATAGAATGCCTGACTTGGACGCGCAGGCGACGGTTGACTACAGCGTTAATCTAGATGCAGGTTCAACACTTGAGTTTTTGCCCGAGCCGCTGATTTTGTTTGCCGACTCGGCGCTGCGGCAAACGACTGATATTACAATGCACCCTGACGCTGGACTCTGCTGGGGAGAGGTGGTTTTACCCGGACGGTTGACGAGAGGGGAAGTGTATCAGTTTCGCCGCTATCTGAACAAGACGACGATACGACTGCCTGATGGCCGCTTGCGGTTCGCAGAAACGATGAATTTGACTGGCAAGGAGAATCGGTTTGTACAAAGTCCTTTGTTTGCCAATGCGCCTGTATTGGGGACGCTAGTTTTGGTGCTGCCGAGGGTAATTGCTACGACGGCAGCGCTTAAAACGCTGAGCGAACAGGTTGATGCGATCGCCCATGAGAGCGCCCAGAAAGCCACTTCGCTCAATCTTGCTAGCTCTGTTCTACCAGATGGCCAGGGATTGTTTATAAGGGTGATGGCGAAAACCACCCGAGAGATTCAATCTTGCTTTAGGCAGTCGGTGGACTGTGTGCGATCGCTTAGAGAACAGAATCCATTACCCTACAGGCTATAGGCCGCTAGAGAAAGCATGACTGTAGAAACCGTATTAGCTGAAACTTACTTAGGCAACGTTGGTGAAAGTGACGAACTGGCTCAGCGAGTGTTGCGATCACAAAAAGACGGCCTGTGTTTAGAGGTGACAATTGGGCGGAGCGATCGCGCTAAAGGCAGGATCTTGGTATCGACCGAGTCTGGTCAGCAGGTCGGTATTAGCAAAGGTCGCGACTGGTCACTGAAAGAGGGTGACGTGCTAGCAGCTCAGGAAGATCGCCTGGTTCGGGTAAGCATTGAATCGCAAACCGTGATTGCCTTAAAGATTGCTGAGAGTGAGCATAATGACCCGGCAGCGCTGATCCGCTTGGGGCACGTTTTGGGCAATCGTCATTGGCCAGTTGTTGTTCAAGCGCACACACTTTACATTGAGCTAGCCGCTGACGCAGCACTGATAGAATCCACTTTAAAAGAAACCGTAGCCCGATTGAACATTAAAGGATTGCGTCTAGAGCAGGTTGAGAAATCTGCTCAAGAGACTTTGGACTTTCACGAAGATAGCCACACAGACAGCACACATCACCATCATTAAATCCATCCTTAGACATATGTCTGACTCTCTCGATCAACAGCTGGTGCTTATGCAGCTAGCCGACTCTTTTTTCCCGTCGGGGGCTTACACACTTTCTCACGGATTGGAGAGTTTGGTACAAAGCGGTGCGGTCAAGGCGGCTGAGGATGTCGAAGGCTTTGTGCAGCTGCTGCTGTGCAACAAGATTGGGCCGATGGATTTGGTGGCGATCGCGCACACGCACCGCGCTAGCCAAAACAACAACATGCAAGCTATTAGAGAGATAGACGCGCGTTTGTTCGCTCAAACACCGATAGAACAAACGCGCATCACTCAGCGAAAAAGCGGACGCGCTCTACTAATGGTCGCTGGGAAAACTTGGCCGCACGTGCAGCTAGAGACTTTAGCAACAAACACGGCTCAGGGTGAAATAAACTGCCTTCAGCCCATTATCTTTTCGGTGGTCGCTCGCGTTGCCGGACTTTCTTTGCAATCGACAGTTCTAGCGTTCACCCACGGATTTGTTACGGGCTTGCTCGGGGCGGCGATCCGCTTAGGCGCAGTAGGCCACCTAGAGGCACAGCAAATCAGGCTAAGGCTCGCCGCCGATATGGCCGCTATTTGCCAGGATTGCGAGCAGCAGTCGCTTGACGATATGTGGTCTTGTACGCCGCTAATTGACTTAGCTCAGATGAGACAGGCCAAGCTTTCGCGCCGATTATTTGCGAGCTAGCATTAAGGAAACTGCATTAGCTCACTGACATCGGAAGAAAACTTGAGTTCACCTCTTTCTTTCGCAGCTAAAGCGGCTTGATATAGCGAAGCGCGGATGCATTCGCACTTCGCTATGGCACTTTGCGCTATGGAACAAGAGGTGTAGCCTTTCGTGGTGTAGCAAGCAAAGTGCGGAAAGCTATAGTTCTGATATATTTCTTCTCTTCTTTCTTCTCTTCTTTCTTCTCTTAAATACTGCTCCAGCAACAAATGAATTTCTTGCTTTTCATCTATGGACAAACCTTTAATGACTTCGACTGGCATTGTCAAGTTGGGCTCGATGAGCTGATTTTAGGACAGCTTCATTCAGGAAGTACCCTCTGATCGGACTATGCGATCGCACTTATCTCTGTCAGAGATCGCCAACTTTCGATCCGTTGATGCATCGTTTCTCTGTATTCTGAAGCCGACTGTTTGTGCTGGTGAGGATGGAAATGTCCGCGTATCGGTTCAAAGGCGGACAGAAAGCGCTGTGCCTGCCCCACCGATTTGAATCGACCCATTCGCCGTTCTCTAACTCGGGTGGGTCGGTGAGAATTCTCGGCTCTATTGTTCAAGCCCTTATGCTGTCTATGTTCTATACCCTTCAAGCTATCCTTTTTGGCAGCGCCGTAACGCTTGAGCTTATCGGTAATGATGACTCTGGGGGCGAAGCCGGTCGATTTGAGTAGCTTGCGGAAGAATCTGTATGCAGCCGCTGTGTTGCGTCGGCGCTGCATTAGGATATCGAGCACGACACCATGCTGGTCAACGGCCCGCCACAAGTAGAATTGCTCCCCCTTAATTTTGATGACGACTTCATCGAGATGCCACTTATCGCCTGACTTTGGCCGCTGCTTACGGATCTGATTTGCATAGCCTTGAGCAAATTTGAGACACCACCCTCTGATCGCTTCATAGGTAACCGTGATGCCCCGATAGAGCCTCATTTTCTCGATGTCACGGAAGCTTAAGGGAAAGTGTAGTACAGCCAGACACAGTAGCTGATGATTTCGGCGGGGAAGCGGTGGCCATGGTAAGGATTAGTCATGAGCGAGCTTCCCAAAGTCAGCAGCTTACAGTCAAATCTAGCCAACTTGACAATGCCCTGAGCCATGCAAAGAGAAAAAGGAAACTCCCGCTCAATATAGACTAAATCAGCGCCTAACAGCCGTAGTCAGGCGCTTTTACCTTCTCATAAACAGGCGCTAACAAAAAAACCAACTTTCAAACGGTATTAAAAAATGGACGTACGCCGACTCGAACGGCGGACCTCATCGATGTCAACGATGCGCTCTAACCAACTGAGCTATACGTCCTTGGGGTTAGCCTACACAGGCTTCACTGTAACAGTGGCTCTTGAATATACCATAGCTAGATCGATAGAGGCAAGGCTTGATTAGCGATCCGTCGGCGCTCAGTAGGTGAGGCGCTAAGTCACTAAAATAGAGCTATTGATAGGGTTAAGGCATTCTAGATTTCTATGTTTTGGCAAGAGGTTTCTGGCAACTGGTTTTTGGTCCCTGAACGGCCTAGGGCGATTGTTCACTTTTTGGGTGGGGCTTTTGTGGCGGCGGCTCCGCATCTGACGTATCGATGGCTGCTAGAGGCACTCTACACCGAGGGCTATGCGGTGATTGCAACGCCGTTTGTGAATACGTTTGATCATGGCGCGATCGCATCGGAAACCCTCACGACCTTCAACCAAGGTCTAACTTTCCTCCGCAAACAGCGCCCGGAGCTACAGGATCTGCCTATCTACGGCCTAGGTCATAGCATGGGCTGCAAAGTCCATCTACTGATTGGCAGCACGCTCTTAGCCGCAGATGAACCGCCTCGCGCCGGCAATATCTTGGTCTCGTTCAACAACTTCCCGGCGCGCAAGTCTATTCCATTGCTAGAACAGTTTACGCAGTTCGTCCCTGATCTGCAGCTAGAGACCCGTTTAGAATTTGTTCCTAGCCCAGAAAAAACCTTAGATCTAATTACCACCCAATACAACACCCCTTATAACTTGCTGCTAAAGTTTCGCAGCGATACTATTGACCAAACTCGTCCGCTCAGCGACGTTTTGGTCAGGCGGTTCCCCAAAACGACGACCGTTAGAATCCTAAAGGGTACGCACACCACGCCGATTGCCCAAAATGTTCAGTGGGAAGCTAATAGTTCATTTAGTCCTTTCGATGCGATTGGTCAGTTTGTAAAGCAAGAGTTCTACAGAGACATTAAGCAGTTGAAGACAGAGATCTTGTACTGGCTCGCAGGAGAACAGTGACTATCTCTTTGTCAGAGCGTATTTCACCTAGGATTGAGCTTCCAGAGTTTAGAGGATAGTCGCGACGCTACTGCCTGGTGATGTATAGCTAGCATCGGATGGATGCTCATAGAGAAGGCTACGCCTACGTACGCTAGCTGACTACTTTGCTCTTTCATGGCAAGAGTTTCTAATCTTAGAAAGTGTGTGGAGCAAAGGGCGAACGCTATACGCCACATACATTCTGTATAATTTCAGTCGTCTAGTAAACAGTTTTTCATTTTCTGATCTCATAACCTCTAAGTTAGGTGATTTGTTGGAGATCTTGCTTATGCCGCTCCCTCCCTTTTGTTCAGGAGGTTCCGCTTCGAGGCGTAGATTCCTCAAACTAGTGGGTAGGGCAGGGGGAACTGCTGCTGTGCTCACAACTATGAAGGAGATGGGCTTACTAGCTCCTGCCGGGGCTACCAGTAAGCCAGCGTTGCAGGCGCAGCAAGGGAATGGCACTCGCGTGGTGATCCTGGGCGCAGGGCTAGCGGGGATGACAGCTGCCTACGAGCTGAGGAAAGCAGGCTTTGACTGCCAGATTTTGGAAGCCCAGGATCGCGCTGGCGGTCGGTGCCAAACAATTCGAGGCGGCGATGTCCTCACCGAAATCGAAAGCTCTCAAACCTGTTCTTTTGACGAAGGTTTGTACTTCAATCCTGGCCCGGCGCGTATTCCTTATCATCACACCGCTGTACTAGGCTATTGCAAAGAGTTTGGCGTTCCGCTAGAAGTCATTGTCAACGAGAACAGGGCAGCTTATTTTCAAGATGACAAAGCTTTTGGGGGGCAACCAGTTCTCAATCGCCGGGTAGTTAACGATAGCCGAGGCTACATTGCTGAGCTGTTAGCAAAGGCAATTAATCAAAAATCTCTCGATCAAGAGATCTCTGATTTAGATCAAGAGCGGCTGATCAGCTTTGTCAAAAGCTTTGGAAGTTTGGGTAATGACTATCGCTACGCAGGTAGCTCGCGAGGCGGCTATATTACGGGGCCAGGAGCCGGAACTGTCGTCGGAGAAGCTTTTGAGCCACTAGGTCTAGCAGCATTGCTGAGTTCTGATTTTTGGGACTACAAGCTGCACTTTGGCGAAGGCTATACCCAAGCAGTAACGATGCTAAGGCCTGTCGGGGGCATGGATAAAGTTGCTCAGGCTTTTGCGGCCCAGATCGGAGAGCTGATTGAGTACGGTGCTGAAGTCAGCCAGATTAGAAGAACGCCCGAAGGCGTCAGAATTATTTACAGCGGCTCAGATGGAACAGAAAAGGCGCTAGTGGCAGACTATGCTATCTGCACGTTTCCGCTGTCAGTACTAGCAGAGATAGATGCTGACTTTTCACCAGCAGTACAGGCCGCCATTGAAGCAGGTGGCAGCAGCTACGCTAAGGCGGTCAAGGTTGCTTTTCAAGCAAATCGCCGCTTCTGGGAAGAAGATTACAACATCTATGGCGGTATTTCTTGGACGGAGAAAGACATTACCCAAATCTGGTATCCGTCTAGTGGTTTTCAGAGTAGTAACGGGATTGTTGTAGGTGCCTACATCTGGGATAATCCGATCGGCGAAAGGTGGGGCCTACTGTCGCCTGTAGAGCGCCTGGCTAAGGCGATTGAGGAAGGCAGCGCTATTCATCCTAACTATGACGAGGAGATTTCAGCAGCGCAGGGGGTCACAGTTGCTTGGGAGAAAGTTCCGTTTAGCAAAGGTGGCTGGGCCGAGTGGGAAGATGAACAGCGAGAGGCTGCTTATCAGATACTGCTACAGCCGGATGGCCCTATTTTCTTGGCGGGAGAGCATTTGAGCTATTTGACTGGATGGCAAGAGGGCGCGATCCAGTCAGCGCTGCTAGCTGTAGAAGGCGTGGCAAGCCAGGTAGCTCAGACAGGCTATAGTCATATTTCTTAGGAGGATTAGTGTCATGTGGTGGAAAAAAGTTGTTTTAGGCGTGCTGTTGGTTGTGGGTCTGTGTCTAGGTTTGGTTACAGGCGTGTCGGCTCAAGACACAGTTCAAGACCCAATTCAAAACACAGTAACAGAGGCGATGCCGGATGTGGTCAGATATCCAATTCCTGGTTCGGATTTTCCCATTTCTCAAGCGGTCGAGCTACCGGCAGATGCTACCTTGGTGTACCTCAGTGGACAAGTGCCGTCTGTGGTCGATGAGACGGTTGAAGGAAACACAATTGCAGCATTTGGAAATACAGAAACTCAGACCGTGACCGTTCTTGAAAAGATTCAAGGCATTTTGACCAGTCTAGAGCTAACGATGAGCGATGTGGTAAAAATGCAGGTGTTTCTAGTCGGCGATCCAGAGATGGATGGCATCATGGACTTTGCCGGGTTCATGTCAGGCTACACTCAATTCTTTGGTACAGAAGAACAACCCAACTTGCCCTCGCGATCGGCCATGCAAGTAGCGGGCCTGGCAAATCCCGGTTGGCTAGTAGAGATCGAAGTAGTGGCTGTCCGTTAGGACGTTTCTAGCTAGCAGAGCGTTTTTGGCTGATGAGGATGACCTTGATCTTATGACCAAAAGTCTTCTCCCTCATAGGTGACGCCAGGAAAATACCAACTGCTGACGCTGACGTAGCGATAGCGGATGCTGATATTATCTAATGCGGTTCTCGCTTCAGCAGAGAGAGAATGTTCGGCGGCAGCTAGATTTTCAGCAATTCGCTCAGCATTTGTAGATTTTGGAATAGCGATCGTACCTCGATCTATGGCCCAGGCAATCAGTAGCTGAGCGGGAGAGAGGTTCTCTTTACGGGCGATCGCAATCACATCTTCGTTTTCTAACAGGGGCGGCTCGTCTTTTGCCTTCATACTAGCGGGGCGATCGCCTGACCCTAGAGGTGAATATGCCGTCACCTGAATGCCCTTTTCTCGGCAGTAGTCTAATAGCTCGTTTTGAGGATTGTAGGGATGCATCTCTACTTGATTAACTGCTGGCACTACACCCGTTTCTGCAATCACCTTTTCTATCTTCGAGCGACTAAAGTTCGAGACACCCACGCTTTTAACCAGACCTTTCTCGCGCAGCTGCACCATTGCTTCAAACGTTTTAGACAGCGGCAGTTCACCCAGTGAGTAAAAGTCTTCAGGCTGATTGTGCTGCGATTTTTCCGGCTTAAAGGCAATGGGCCAGTGCATTAGGTAGAGATCGAGGTAGTCTAGCCCAAGCGCGTTTAGACTCTCTTGGCAGCCTTTTTCGACCGCTTCGGGCTGATGAAAGCTGTTCCATAGCTTGGAGGTGACAAAAAGAGACTCGCGGGCGATCACACCCGCTTTCATAGCCTCGCTGATCCCTTCTCCTACTTCCTGCTCATTCTGATAGATCCAGGCAGCATCGACATGGGTGTAGCCAACTTTCAACGCTTCTGCGACTGCTTTGCTCACTTCACCTTTGGGCGATTTCCAAGTGCCCAAGCCAAAGACAGGCATAGTATTTCCGTCATTGAGCGTAACTGTTTTCATAGGCTTATTTGTCTATACTTCGTCGATTTTCCTACAGGACGCTCAGTCCAGCAACGATCAAACTAGAGCCTCTTCGCTGATTGATCAACTTCCCTAAGGCATACTTTCGTCTTGGCAGTTTAGTTACCCGAAAAGTCACCTGTAATTGCAAGCCCGATACCGACGAGCACTGAAGTGTTTTTATAGCCAAATCTTCTTTATCGTTATCATTGAGACACCTGGCTGACTCTATTCCCTAGTTCTTCCCAAAGAGGTAGAAGACTATTTAGATACAAGAAAATTTGTATTCTTCTATACCCTACCCACTGTTGTCAATACTTCTGAAAGTCCTATTTCAGCGGTATTTCAGCTATCTTTTCCAACGGCTATGCTCGAAAACTTGTGTATACTCTTCATTACTTGGTCGAAATCGTATGATCTGACTATTTGACTAAGTGTTTTAAAATATCAGGCGGTCTTCCCGCACATGATATTTTAGTTAATCTTTATCCAGTTGACATTCACTCAGGGGTGTTGCAGCTATGAGAAAATCTTACGGCAGGTTCGCTATTTTCCTTTTGGGTCTTTCAGCTACTGTGAGTTGTTCTACACCTTCGACAACGCCATTAGCAGACAGTGCCCCTCCCGATGTAGAGGCGATCGCCAGCAGCGCGCCTTTGAGCATAGACGGCTCTAGTACGGTCTATCCGATTACGCTAGAGATGGCAGAGCGCTTCAAACAGGCAAAGACAGATAGTCCCGAAATTTCTGTCAATTTCTCAGGAACAGGCGGAGGATTCGAGAAATTCTGTGCGGGTGAGACAGATATTAGCGATGCGTCTCGTCCGATCAGCCTGCAAGAAATGGCAGCCTGTAAAGCCAACGGCATTGAATACATCGAACTACCCGTCGCTTTTGATGCGCTGACGGTTGTGGTCAATGCTGAAAATACCTGGGCCGAGGAGATTACCCTCGCAGAACTTCAAACCCTCTGGCAGGCTGAAGCTGAGGGCGAAATCACCCGCTGGAACCAAATTAGAGCGGACTGGCCCGACGAACCTATCGCGCTCTATGGTCCGGGTGAAGACTCGGGCACGTTCGATTATTTTACTGAAGTCGTCATTGGCGAAGAGGGGGCAAGCCGCACCGACTACACCGCTAGCGAAGACGATGACGAGCTAGTTGAAGGCGTACGCTCAGAGGTAAACGCGCTCAGCTACTTTGGCTTTGCCTACTACAGGGATGCCGAGAAGAGCCTAAACGCGCTGGCTGTAGATAGTGGTAACGGCCCGGTCGAGCCAACAGGAGAGACCATTCGTTCGGGCGAATATCAGCCGCTTTCCAGACCGCTATTTATCTATGTCAAAGCGGATGCGCTAGAAGAGAACCCGGCGCTGAGCTCATTTGTTGAGTATTATCTGGCGAACGCTCGTACCGTAGTGGATGATATCGGCTATGAGCCGCTGCCAAATGAAGTCTATGCGATCGCACTCGATCATCTCACAGAACGTAAGGTAGGCAGCGTGTTTGCAGGCAAAGCCCAGTTTGATCTAACGATTGAGCAACTGCTAGAAAAAGAGGCTGCTTTTTAAGAGGCTAGGATAGTCGTAAAGGGGTCAATAGATGAGAGAAAAGGTGGCTTAGTATGAGCTGGAAGTTGAAAGCTGCGTTTTTCTGCTATCTAATAAACTTCTTTATTGTTGTTATTTTCGCTACAGTGTATATTTTTCGCTCGGAGTTTATGCCATATCATGCTGTTGCGGTTGGGCAAAATTGGGCCGAAGTTGCTCCAGAGTATAAGATACTCATACTAGCACTGATGAAAGTGGCAGGTGGTGGTTGGTTGGCAACGGCATTTGCCACGGCGGCACTTCTGTTCATTCCCTTTAGAAAGGGTATGCGATGGTCGTACTGGGCTCTTCCTGCCGTTGGGCTACCCGCTGCTCTCACGTCACTTTATGCAACCATCTACGTGACTCAAAACACCCCTGCCTCACCACCGTGGATAGCTGCTGCTGTTGGCACAATATTGCTAGTGTCTGGAGCCATCTTTTCCGCGATACCCTAACTCCACGAAAGAGGGTGAAGAATGCGTGGGCATGCCTTCTATGAAACACTGCCTTCTATGAAACACTATCGTGACTGACAACCTCTTCAGGCGTCCTCTTCAGAAGCTATCGACTGCAGATGCCGGGGCGATCGCACCACTCCTTCCACTTGTTCAATCTCATCCCCGCCGCCTGCACCTAGCTCTTGCAATCGCCGCGCACTTACCAAGACTCTTCCTTCGAGCGATCCGACCGCCTTATTAAAGTTATCCACTGTCGAATCGAGACCTTTTCGCATTTTTTGCATGTGCCGCGCAAAGGTTCGCACCCGGTCATATAGCTCTCTCCCTAGGTTACTGATGGCCTGAGCGTTCTCAGTCACCTTCTCCTGCTGCCAACCATAGGAAACCGCCTTTAGCAGCGCAATTAAAGTGGTTGGCGTAGCCAAAATTACCCGCTGTTCAATGCCAGCTTCTATCAAGCTTGGATCTTGTTCTAACGCCGCGCTAAAAAATATTTCTCCTGGCAAGAACAATACAACAAACTCTGGCGTAGGCTGAAACTGTTCCCAGTAAGACTTTTGGCTAAGCTGACTGAGATGGCGGCGAACTTGCTTGGCGTGATCGCGTAGTTTGCTAGTGCGATCGGTTTCATCGACCGCTTCTAAAGAGGCCAGATACGAGGATAAGGGCGCTTTGGCATCGACCACAATCTGCCGCGAACCCGGCAGCTGCACTAGCATGTCAGGTCGCAGTCCAGAGACTTGAGTCACTTGCTGAGTAAAGTCGCAGTGCTCTGACATCCCAGCAATCTCGACGACTCGCTTTAGCTGAATCTCACCCCAGCGACCGCGTACGGTCGGCGATCGCAGTGCCTTTGCCAGGTTCGCCGTCTCCTTTTGTAGCTGGCCTTGACTGATCGCCAGTGCCCCAATCTGCTCAGTGAGCCCGGAGTAGGCCGCAGCTCTTTGACTTTCTAACGTCTGTAGATAGGTTTCTACCTTAGTCAGAGACGATTTCAGCGGCTGAACGACTTCTTCTATCGCCTGTTGCTTTAGTGCCAAATCTCCTTTAGCAGCCGTCTGAAACTGGCCTAAATTAGCTTCTGCCAGCTTTAAAAAAGACTGATTATTAGCCTGCAAAGCCTCCGATGAAAGCGCCTTGAACGTGTCGCTAAGCTGCTGTTGAGCGGTAGTTATTAGAGCGAGTTTTTCAGCGCTCTGCTGTTGGACTTCGCTGAGCTGAGCTTCTAGGCGGGCTGTTTTGGCAGCAGCTTGGGTCAGTTGGGTTTGATAGTTGGTGAGATTGCGATCGCGTTCCCGGATCTCCTGTCGCAGTTCTTCTAGCCGCTGATCTTTTCCCCGCAGCTGCTCTACCATACTGGCCCGCTCAGCTACTAGGTCATTTTTTGTCTTTTCTCTAATCGTCTGCATCCTAGTACTTAGCAAGAACCAAACAATTCCGCCACCTAGCAGACTACCGCCCAAGAGACCCAGAAGAAGTTGCATCGCCACAGGTACAGGTTTACTAACGAAGCCTACCACTCCTAACGGCGAAAAACACATAGTAAAGCCAGTAGAATAGAGATGGTTTAGCAGGCGGTATGCTGTGGTAACAATTTCCACACGGATTGACGAACTTAAAATTGATGATTTTGATGGAGAGCTGACGCAGACAGTTTGTCTACCTAATATCGGCTGGCAAACCTACAAGACAATGCTGAGAGACATGGGCGATGATCGCTCTACTCGTATTGCCTATAACCAAGGAATAGTAACGATCAAGATGCCTTCCAAGCTGCACGAAATCATCAACAGATTGCTAGCTCGCATCGTCACAACGCTCACAGAAGAACTCGACCTTGAGGTGATCAGTATTGGTTCAACCACGCTAGACCGCAGCGATCTTCAAAAAAGTGCAGAACCTGATACAGGTTTGTATATTCAGAACGCAGATCAGATAGAGGGATTGAATCCTGATATCCCACCAAACCTGCCACCAGATCTCGTTATCGAGGTCGATATTACTAGCCCGTCTACTCAGCGAATGATTATCTATCAGGCGCTAGGCGTGCCTGAAGTATGGCGATATACCAAGCGAAATGGCGTTGTTATCTACCACTTGCAAGCAGGTGGACAGACGGACGGTCAAACCAGCGGCTATTACATCGAATCGGCCCGCAGCAAGGCGATTCCTCAGCTCAGTGCAGATAGGCTCAATCAGTTCTTGACCCAGCGGCAAACTCAGAGCGAAAACAAAACCATTCGTGATGTCCGCCAGTGGATTCAGTCTTTGGAACAGTCTTCGGATTAGAAAGTCTTTTTATGCTTGAGCTGCCCTATTACAAAGCCAAACAGGTTTCTGTCGATCGCAAGCGCCATTACGAGATAGAAGGAAACTGCTATCCAGGTATTACGACGATTCTTTCGGCTACTAAGCCCTATGAAGAGAAAAAGAGACTCTGGGACTGGCAAGATCGTATTGGCAAAGCAGCGGCTCAAAAAATCACAACAACATCAGCTCGTTCGGGTACTCGAATCCACAAGATTATCAAGTCGCATCTAAAACAAGAGTCCTATCAGCTACCAGAAGGGCTAGACGGCTTTTGGCATTCGATTGAGCCGGTGCTAGCTGAGATTGACGAAGTGCTGCTAATCGAGGGAGCGGTATGGCATCCGCTAGAGTTTGCGGGCTACCCAGATGCTGTGATGATGTATGAGGGCGAGCTGTGTGTATGCGATTGGAAGACAGCACGCAGACCCAAGCAGCTAGAGTGGATTAGCGACTATTGTATGCAGGTAGCAGCCTATTGCTATGCGGTGAATTGGGTATATCGCGATACGGGAATTAAGATAGAAAAAGGAATGATTGCGATCGCCCTAGAAGATCACCCTGCTCAAATATTCACCCTGGGCCCAGACGATCTGTTCTACTACTGGCGAAACTTTCAGCAGCGGCTGAGACAATACTATCGGCAGCGCGGCTAGATGAATCGGCAGAGCAACATGGGCAAATCAACATCGGCGAATCAGATAGGTCAAACTGCGATCGCCCGTGTTACACTCCCGATAACTTGAGAGGATCTAGTCTCATGCCCTCACTGATTGCCATCTGGATTGCCACGACCATCACTTTTATCATTTTGACTAAGCTGCCCACAGGTATTGAAGCCGATAGCTTTGGGAAAGCGGGACTTGCGGCGCTAGTGTTTGGCCTGCTCAACGCGCTGACTAGTTGGTTTATCAACAATACGTTTGTCAATTTTCTAACACTGGGCATGGTGGCGTTAGTCGGCAACACTATTCTGTTCGCGCTCTCTGCCTTTCTAGTCCCAGGATTTAGGCTACGCAAAGGAATACTCAGTGCGGCGCTCGGTGCTCTAGGGATCATATTTATTAACGGAATTGTTTTAGTGATTGTGCGAGCAATTATCCCAGGCGCGTCGTAGAAGTTCTCAGGGTCTACGGCGATTGAATTTGTTCTTTAAGTCTTCTGGATTGAAAGTGGGCTGACTGGATTTGTTCTGCTGGCTAGATTTAGGACTGTCTTTGCTAGGCTTCTTTTTAGGGACAGGTTTCGTGGTAGGAACAGGCTTAGGCTGCTGGGCGGAGCGATCGGTTTGCCCAGGGCTAGCTTTTTGTTGGGTCGCCTGGTGCCCGCTCACCTGTCCGCGACTGTCTAACCGCATACTCAGGCCAATCCGCTTCAGCTTCTCTTGAATTTCCATCACCTGAACTTTCACCACCTGACCGACCTGCACAATCTCTTTTGGGTCGCTCACATAGCAATCGGCCATCTGCGATACATGCACCAGGCCATCCTGGTGAACGCCGATATCTACAAACGCTCCAAAGTTGGCCACGTTAGTCACTACGCCTTCTAGCACCATGCCAGTACGCAGATCGCTAATCTCGTTCACGCCGCTGGCAAATTTTGCGTAGGTGAACTGGGCTCTAGGGTCTCTACCTGGCTTTTCTAGCTCACTGAGAATATCTTTTAGCGTCGGTTCGCCGACTTCCTCGCTGACGTATTGCTTCAGCGATAGCTGCTTAAGCTTGTCTCCGGCCCGAGGAATTTCTTCTAGAGGTAGCTGTAAGTCTTTAGCCATGGTTTCTACCAGGCGATAGCGCTCGGGGTGGACGGCAGTATTGTCTAGCGGGTTGTTGCCGTCTCTAATTCGCAAAAAGCCAGCGGCTTGTTCGTAGGCTTTGGGGCCAAGCTTGCTGACTTTGAGCAGGGTCTTGCGATCGCGAAACCGGCCAACCTCATCTCTAAAGCTGACGATATTGTTCGCCACGCTCGAACTCACACCCGACACATATTGCAACAGCTCTCTCGACGCGGTGTTCAAATCGACGCCGACATAGTTCACACAGCTTTCAACCGTATCATCTAGCTTTTGCCTCAGACGCTTTTGATCAACGTCGTGCTGATACTGACCAACGCCGATAGATTTAGGATCGAGCTTGACCAGTTCAGCTAGCGGATCTTGCAGGCGACGGCCAATGCTGATAGCGCCGCGCACTGTGATATCTAGATTGGGAAATTCTGCGATCGCACTCTCACTGGCCGAATAGATAGACGCGCCCGACTCACTCACCATAATTTTGATCGGCGGCTGGTCTAGCGGCGCGAGCACTTCCGCCACAAACTCATCGGTTTCGCGACTAGCGGTGCCATTGCCAATGGCGATCAGCTGAATGCTGTGGGCCGCAATCAAACGAGTCAGCGTGGCAACTGCCTGCGATCGCTGCCCTGCGCCTGTATGCGGATAAATCGCCTCGTATTCTAGAAACTGCCCGGTCTCACTGATAGCCGCCACCTTGCAGCCCGTCCGAAAGCCCGGATCGATGCCCAGTGTCGGCTGCATGCCCGCTGGCGCAGCTAGCAGCAGATGACGCAAATTTTCAGCAAAGGTTTGAATCGATTCCTCATCCGCCCAGGCTTTCTTCTCAGCGATGACTTCATTGGTCAAGGCTGTTTTCATCAGTCGATTGAAGCCATCTTTGACCCACGCCGCATAGAAACTACGCAGCGTTCGATCGGTGCTTCGCAGTTGACTCCCGAGCAAATAGTCCAAAACCTCCGCCTCATCAAAGCTCAGCGATAGCTTCAGCACGCCTTCTTTATCACCTCGCAGCAGTGCCAGCAGATTGTGCGAGGCCACCTTGCTCACAGGCGTCTGATAGCTGCGGTACATCTCGTATTTGGTCGTCCCTTCTGGGTGAGCCGATTTGATCTTGGACGTAAATAAGCCTTTACGCAAGAAAAATTGACGCACGTAAGCGCGTAGTGTGGCCTGCTCTGCCATCGTCTCTGCCAGAATATCAGCAGCGCCTTGGAGCGCATCGTCAGTAGTGGGGACTTCGTCACAGAGGTAGGGCTGTGCGATCACCGACAAATCCGAGACAGACTGACCGCTTTGGTTTAGCCGAGCGATCGCTTCTGCTAGCGGTGCTAACCCTTTTTCCCTGGCGATGGTTGCTCTGGTTCGGCGCTTAGGCTTGTAAGGGAGATAGAGATCCTCTAGCTCCGTCTTACTTTGACAGCGCTCGATTTGGGTCTGCAAGGCTGGGGTAAGGGCATCTTGCTTAGCAATCACCTCTAAAATAGTCTTCTTTCTAGCTGCCAGCTCTGTCAGATAGTCATACCTTTCGGCGATTTGCCGGAGCTGAACTTCGTCTAGCTCACCCGTTCGCTCTTTTCGATAGCGAGCGATAAATGGCACCGTTGCCCCTTCAGCAAATAGAGCTAGCGCAGCCTCTACCTGCGTTAGCTGAACTGAGAGTTCTTGAGCGATCAGCTTAGCGGCGTTCATAGCGTTTGAAGTGGCATTGGCTCGAATTTTAGCATTCCGCCAAAAGGCAGGCCAAAAAAAGTTATTAGTATAGCTAGCGTGCGGACGCATACTCAATTCAAGAGGGCTATGCCTAAATCGAAAAGATACCATCGACAAACAGCTCAGCGAACCCAGAAAATTAATCAGCCCGCTCTGAATCAGCGGATTGACCTATTTACCGGGCTAGTAGATAGAAGTCTAAAGCTGCTGTACAACCGCTCGATGCTAGGCATCGCCTGGACTTTGATCAAACCGCTGATGCAGCTAATTGTGTTCGCGATTGTATTTGGTTCAATCCTAGAAGGTGGCATTCCTCGGTATGCCTCTTTTATCTTTAGTGGATTAATCGCTTGGACTTGGTTTCAAACATCGCTCACAGAATCAGCCGGGTCCATCGTTCAAAACGACGTGCTGATCCGTCAGCCGGGTTTTCCGGTGGCTATTCTACCTATCGTCACGGTGACCACCGGGCTCATTCACTTTCTCTTTTCTTTTCCCATACTCATATTGTTCTTGATTATTGACGGCGCTCGTCTGACGCCCGTGCTGCTGCTACTGCCGATTATTCTGACTATTCAGGCCGCTCTAATCACCAGTTTTGCCTATGTGCTCGCGGCTATCAACGTCGCTTTTCGCGATACGCAGCACACGCTCAACGTCCTCTTGCAAATGTTGTTTTACCTCTCTGGCATTTTCTACGAAGTTGACTCGATTTCAGAGCCCTATCGGACAATTGTCGTGCTTAATCCCATGGTGCATATTATCAATGCCTACCGGGCTGTCTTTATAGAAGGCGTGCAGCCTGACTGGATGGCGCTAGGTGCGATCGCACTACTTTCAGCAGCACTCTTGCCAATAGGGTACGCTATCTTTCAACATCAGAGCTTTCGATTTGTAGAAGATCTGTAGAACGATAAATCTATAGGCGTAATGAGCAGGCGTAATGAGCAGACGTAATGAGTGAAGTTTTGATTGTCGAAGGCTTAGGAAAGCGCTTTAGGCGCTATCACACCTACAGACCTCGAACCTTTATGCAGGTAGCTCTATCGGGGCTAAAGAAAATGCAGCCATTAGACAGCTTCTGGGCGCTACGAGAAGTCAGCTTTGCCGTATTACCCGGTGAGGTGCTAGGCGTGCTGGGGCGCAATGGCTCAGGCAAATCGACCCTGCTGCGATTGATTGGGGGCGTGGGCCGAGCAGAAGAAGGAAAGATTTGGGTGAACGGACGAATTGGCGCACTGTTGGATATGGGCGCGGGCTTTCACAACGATCTGACTGGTCGAGAAAATTTGAACGTAAGCGGCCTAATTGCTGGGCTTTCTAAGCAACAGGTTCGAGAGAAATTTGACACAATTGTTGAGTTTGCTGAGATAGAAGACTTTATCGATAGCCCCATGCGAACCTACAGCAGCGGTATGAGGATGCGACTAGCCTTCTCGATTGCGATTCATAACGATCCTGATCTGCTGCTAGTAGACGAGCATCTATCGGTAGGTGATATCGGCTTTCAAACCAAATGTATGAACAGAATTGAAGCAATGAGAGCGGGTGGCTGCGCGATTGTGCTGATTTCTCAAAGTCCCGATCAGATTGAAACGGTGTGCGATCGCGCTATTCTACTCAATCAAGGCAAGATAGTCGCTCATGATCTACCGGCTAAAGTAGCTGCCCGCTATAGAGACAGCCAAAACTAGAACAGCCAGAAGAACGCCCAGAATGACTTAGCCAGGAACCGTTGAAAAGCCCATATAGTCAGTCCAGGTAGCCGATTGGGCCTCAATAGATTCGGCTAATTGGGGCTGCGATCGCAGGCGATCAATCCTTCTTTTGTAGATTTTAAGTAGGCCATAGTGAACTAAATTCTTTTGCGCCAGCGTCATATTTTCATCATGCTTACGATAGAACAAAGAGACTTCCGGCAATAGCACTTTCTGGATATTGAGTTCCCAGGCCCTCGTAAACCAGTCTGTATCCTCGTTGTCCCACAGTGCCTCATCAAACAGACCCACAGTATCAAAAACAGATCGCCTGTACACGCAGCTACCGAGATTAATAAAGGGATAAGGGTCAAAGACAGGCTCGAACAGTAGCGGCGAAGGCCGATCTGTTGAATCTGTTGAACGATCTTTTATTTGATCTACAGGCGATATCTTAGCCTGCATTCGTTGGATCAGTCCCTGCACAATATCAACATCGGGATGCGCGGCTAGATAGCCCACCTGCCGATTGAGCTTATTCTCAGGCCAGAGATCGTCTACATCTAGAAAGGCGATCGCTTCTCCTTTGGCCAGCTTCAAACCCTGATTACGCGCCGCAGACGGCCCCTTATTATTCTGATAGAAGTAGTGAACTCTTTGACTCGTTTCTCTCTCAAACTGTGAGACGATATCGGCGGTGCGATCGCTCGAACCATCATCAACCACAATTATCTCCACAGGCTCATACTGTTGCGATTGAATATTCTTTAGCGCTCCCAACAGAAACCTTTCACCGTTATAAACAGGTAAGACAACGCTGACAAGGAGGGGATTCAAAAGGCTAGGTAAAGTGTCCATTAGACTCTTCGCGTCTTATTTTATGAGCAATATAGTTTCGAGAGCCAAAGCTTAAACCGCCAAGCAGCAACAGATGCCTCTCTTCGAAGGGAAGCAGGCTAGCTGTCATTAGCGCCGATGCTGATAGCCTCTGCATTCAAATCTTCTAACAGGCAAGAAATAGCTTTAGGAATCTGTTCAATCTCTGTACCTAGCTCTAATGCATAGCAGGGTAGCTGCCTGGCCAGATCAGCCATCGTGCCCATCGCATTTTTTCCTGTACCCGAAAGCTGAAACAACGTACTAGGCGCGAGCGCTTTCAGCCCAGCTACTGTCGATGATTTGATGATATGCGTGTCTTTCTTTCCGGTAATTTTGGGCACCAGTATAGCGCGCAGCGGAAAGCCAGAGATAATTTTGTCAGGAAAGTAATCTTTGAAGAAGAAAACAGCTTTCTCTTCCTCAAGCTCTGCCTGATTACTACACATATGTGCTAGCTGCGGCAGTCTTTCAAAATCTTTTGCGCCCTTTAGCTTCCCTGTGCAGTATAGACTGTAGGCGTAGGGTTCAGGCTCAGTGGCCACTAGGCAGTAATCGTCGCCGACATAGCTCAGCTCAGAACTCAGGCAAGACAGCGCCGAGGTTGATTTTCCAGAGCCACCCTTAGCCGCAATCAAAACGCCACCAGCAGGCATGCCTACCGCTGCCGCATGTACATACTGACGCTGATGACGGCCTAGCCACCAACTGAGTATCACCTGGAGCGGCGAGCTTTTGTCCCAATAAGGCAGATCGGCTTCGTCTTTAATCCAGTAAAGGGCAGTATTCGTCTGCCAATCTAGCATGCTAAAAACATTGGCACCTAGCTTGAGCGATGCCAGAAAGCGATCGTTGCACAGCGGTTTAATATTCTGTCGCCCGTCTAGATACTCGTGCCAGTACCAGTGAAAGATTTGAATAAAAACAGGCAGCAGCCCTGGCAACTGCGTTTTAGTGGAGGCGCTATCCCAAATGCAAATCGTTAGCTCAGGGTCAGCAGTTGGTGAGGTTTCTAGATGGGCGATCGCCGGAACGATATGATCTAACATAGCGGCGCTGGCAAAAGATAAACAGATATTGTGATCGCCTATCCGAAAGAATCTTTTTTGCAGGTGGGTCTTTTCAGCCGCCTGTTCAAACGCAGCTCTCAACAGCTCAAAGCACTGATAGCTATCATCCTCATCAAACTGAGCAAAAATCTCTTTGTTGTGCAACTGCCAGGTCATCGTATCAATGCCGATCACTTCTAGCAGTTGGAACATCCAGTGGACAGTCTCTACTTTCAGCTTACTCTCTATAGCTTCTATTCCGGTTTCTATTCCCATCTTATTGTCATCTTCTATCCCAGACATCTTCTATCGATCTCTTTTCAACGACTTATATCTTTCCAGCGCTGCCTCATTTTCACCAAAGCGGCTTTGGCTCTCAAAGCGCGTTCTTTTGGCAACAGCGCATAGGTCAATAGCTCGTGATAAGAAATTGCCATTCTACGCAGGTTAGGCAGTACCCAATCGGGGATATCTAACTCAAACAATTGTTGTAGCTCGACTAGCAAATAGCGCAGAGGCAAAATCATCTCATATCGCTGGGCCTGACTCAGCAGTCTTATCCAGTCATCTGTGGCCGTAGCCGAGTCAACTATGACGTTTACCATCACAGCCGCATCCGCCAACACCACTATGGGATACGGATCAGGCGATCGCCGCTGTTTTGTATAGTCATGGTTCACTATTACCGATAGCGCTAATAACTGATCGACTGGGCTGAGCGATCGCACTGGAATATTGCTGAGTTGGCAGGCGATCGCGTTCTCCCAAAGCAGTCTATCAGTATAAAACTGCGGCGATGACCAGAAGAGAGAATTGTGTAAAAACAGAGAAAAATAGTCTGGATCTCTAAACCTAATAGGCTGCCACAGGCGATCGCCCTTTTGTGGCGGCAGCGCGTCTGTCTGCCAGCCTTGCTGCTTCAAAACTTCAAACGCGAGTCGCACATCATCTAGCGATACCTGCAGATCAAATCGCTCTATCAAGCGCGCCCCAGCATCAGAATAGCAGCTAGCCACCAGGGCCAAGTCCCTGCGTAACAGCACCTCAACATCAGCCGAGCGCAAGGCAGCTAGCAGATTTCTCAATGGCTTCATCCGTAGCTGGTTGGCATACCAGGTGCGCCGATAGATCCCTTTTAGCCGGGACATATGCGGATCGCTAATCTGATGATGAGCCAAATTGACATACAGCGCGCTCAAAACATGATAAGAACTCGTCTCGATCTGCTCTATATCCACTTGGTCACGCCAGCGCTGCCATGCAGCAGTCGCACCGTTCTCTTCCATTAGAGCCGCCTGTAGCAAGTGTTTTTCACTGAGGCTCAGCGGATAGTAAGCTGATGACATATCACACGGTATACAACGAAAGCAGTATACAACTTTAAAAAACGCGGTCGCTAAAACGCCGGGCTCAAGCTCGCGTAGCAGCGCGTCGTCTATCTATAGAAGCTTTCAATAGTCGAGTTAGCTGCGTGTTGCTCTTGGTTTTCCTGCCCTTGTTTCCCAAATGCAGCCGTCTGTAAGCAACCAGCGTAGGCAGCATATGCGATCGCAGTTTGGCTTCTGTAGCATGGGCGTACCAGTCTACAAACTCGCTCATACGCTTGCTAGGATCAAACAATCCAATACGAGAGAAGGCAGCTTTTGTAATCAGCATGGCCGACGGTAAATACCCTGCCATCGGTGAGGGTGGACAGCTGATCTGACGTTGCTCTATCTCGGTAAGTTCCGCACTGCGAAACTGCTCCACTAGGCCAAAGACAGCTTCTAGTTCGAGGTGGCTACTCAATACCGCTACCTGCTGAGAAAGCTTATCACTAGCCCAGTAATCGTCTGCGTCTAGAAAAGCAAGCATATTGCCTTTGGCTAGCTCAACACCGCGATTGCGGGCAACACTAGTGCCGCTATTTTCTTGAAAAACGTAAGTCACTGCTGGGCCATAGCGCTGTGCGATCGCCGCTGTTTGATCGGTTGAACCATCGTCAACCACAATAATCTCAAACGGCTGATAGTCTTGAGCAAGAACGCTATCGATAGCTTCTGCTAAATAGCAGCCGTTGTTATACGCCGGAATGATTACGCTAACTATCGCCTTCTGCATAGCCTATACCTCAGCCGCTTTGGCAGCAGGCCAGCCAGCATCGGTATCTACTTCATGAATAGGGTCTAGCAGCAGCAGCTCCTGCATATCGTTGAACTTCTCTAAAATAGGCGGTTCATACGGCAGGGGTGTGGATGCCTCTGCGGCTGTAGGAGGTTCCGAAGCGGCAGCTTCAGTGGCGGCATTCTCGGCAACTATCAGCTTCTCGGCCAACAGTTGTTTGAGCAATAGATCGGTATCTTTGGCAATAGTATCGTGATCGCCCTCAAACTTCCGCGTCAGGTCACTGACTATCTGCTCGACTCCGCAACCTAGCTCAATTAGACTCCAAGCCTCAGGTGCAGCACCACCTAGGCTGTAATAAGTGCCGGTCGAGAGGCTAACCGCCACCGTTTCACCGTCAATTGTTTCGCTAACAACGTCAGGCTCGTTGATTCTAAACTTGGTAAGTGACATAGGCTGTTGACTTTCTATCAAACGATAGTGAACAGAGGCTCGGTGGTGCTTAATCACAAGATAAGCTGTTGTGAACCTAAAATTAAGGCCAATCTTACACCAGCACCCATCATCACTCCAAATAATCGGTGTTACGGACATCTCGGGGGTAGTTCGTCAGGGGTAATTCGTCAGGGGTAGTTCGGGCACGACCTGCTGAATCAGCTGAAGATAGCTAGCGACCATTCTTTCTTCTGTAAAGAAATGCTCGGCTCGGCGTTTAGCAGCCTTTCCCAACGCTTCACGACGGTCTCTATCAACGCTCAAGGTTTCCAACGCCTCGACTAGTCCACTTACCGTTTTTTCAGTATCAATATTCGGATCGCTAAGTAGCACACCAGTCTGTGCCAGCTCTTCTGGAATACCGCTAATTGCCGTAGCGACAACAGGTAGCTCTTTTGCCATCGCTTCCATAATCGATAGCGGCATTCCTTCAAAACGGGATGGCAGCACAAAAATATCCGCTGCATCTAGCAGATCAGGAATATCCGAGCGTTCTCCTAGAAATTTAACCTGAGCCCCAGCGCCTATCTGCTCGACACTTTGCTTGAGCGCGGCTTCTGTTTGTCCTGTGCCAACCCAAACAAAATATAGCTGTCCCCAAAGCGGTGTTTGCCTAAGCCGCTTGATGGTCTCTATTTGATGGCAATAGCCTTTTTCAGGCATCAGCCGCGCGGTGGTCAGAGCAACGGTAGCCTCCATCGGAATAGCCAGCGATTTTCGCAGGTACGATCGCCGCTGCCAGTCACGCTGAGCAAAATACGCCGCTGAGCGCCCGTTATAAATCACCTCACCGATATCGGCTGGTAAATTAAAGCGATCGCGCATCAACTGTAAATTGGACTGTGACACAC
>NZ_JADEXO010000100.1 GCF_015207105.1 cf. Phormidesmis sp. LEGE 11477 | reverse complement strand
GTCCTGACTTGGGCTGAAGCAGTTGACTGATTCTCATAAGTAGAACCCTATTATTTGACCTTTTTTCTCGACTCTGTTTTTTCTGGTTTCTTTTTCTCGAATATCTTTTGCTTGCCTGGAGCTACTGCTGGCTTAGAACTGCTAGGGGGCGATTTCTAAGCTGGGAATACCACACAAGCCTGAGGATCGACGAGAGCTAGGTGGACGAGATCGCCAGACTTTAGCGCCTGAGTTCCCATCGCGCGAGTCTGGGTGATCTTGACATGGCAGTCGTCGGTTAGGCGAACGTCATAGGTCAGCAGCGAGCCTAGCGGTAGGCACATGGTGACGGTGCCAGTGACGGTGACAGGGGGAGTGCGATCGCGCTGAGACTGCACCTGCAAATTTTCAGGACGCACTGCAAGGGTGATCTTTTCGCGCCGGGATAGAGGGCGATCGCTCGTGATCATTAGTTCACCGCCAGGAACGCTGAGTTGGTAGCCTCCCTCAGCGCGGCCCAAGACTTCTGCGGGCAGATGGTTACAGGTGCCTACAAAGGAGCTAACGAAGTTCGTGGCAGGCTGGTCATATAGGTTGGTAGGGGTGTCGAACTGGTGAATAGTGCCGCTAGAGAGGACGGCAATGCGATCAGACATACTCATCGCTTCTTCTTGGTCGTGGGTGACCATGATGGCGGTAATGTCTTGTTCGCTCAAGATGCGGCGAATTTCGATCTGCATATCCAGGCGCAGACTTTTATCCAAGGCGCTAAAAGGTTCATCTAGCAGCATGATGCGAGGCTCTACCGCTAGGGCGCGGGCGAGTGCCACTCGCTGCTGCTGCCCGCCCGAAAGCTCACTAGGCACCCGCTTGGCTAGGGGATTCAGCTGTACCATGTTGAGCATTTCGCCCACCCGATTGGCAATTTGGCTGCGAGAGCGATTACCGGCGGCCCGCAGACCATAGGCAACGTTGTCCCACACGCTCATATGAGGAAACAGCGCATAGTTCTGAAACACAATGCCTGTCCCCCTCTGGCTAGGGGATAGTCCCTTTACCGACATACCGTCGATCAGCACGCTGCCAGCGGTGGGGGTCAAAAATCCAGAGATAATCCGTAGCAATGTGGTCTTACCGCAGCCGCTCGGTCCCAAAAGTGAAACAAACTCTCCAGGGCGAATGTCTAAGTTGATGTCTTTGAGTGCTACAAAGGAACCAAACTGATGCATCACCTGAGATAGAGAAAGACTGTGGGACGAGTCGCTGCCCAAATCTGAGCGGGTGGTTTTAGGAACAGTGGCTTGAACGGTTTGAACAGATTGCATGAGCTCAGTCTCCTAAAGGGTAGAGAAGCGCGGAAGTGCTAAAGAAGCGTGGAATTTTTAGAGAATCGTAGTCGCAGCTGGATCAAATCGTTGATGTAACTATTGAGATAACTATCGAATTTAAAATCGGCTACTCGACTTAACCGCGCAACACTAGCCGCGCGAAGTCAGGCTAAGTTCTGCGGTGTCGATAGATGAATTAACTCACCGATTTTGGTGTACTCTACGGGGCCACCTAGCCGAGTAATCGGCTGCATCTTAACCGTATCGACTAACCCTAAAGACTGTCTGTATAAATCTTGACGAATATGAAACCGTAGCACCTGACCCAGCACCATTACGTTGGTGGCACCCTCTACCGGCACAATCTGAGTCACCTTGCATTCCATAGCAACTGGGGCATCTTTCAGCCTCGGCGGTTTAACTTCTGTTGCTGGTAGTGTTTCTAGACCTGTCGCCTCAAATTCACTCATATCGCGAGGCAAGTCTACCGCCGTTTTGACCATCTCTCCACAGAGTGCTTCATCGACGACGTGACAGACAAATTCTCCTACTGCTTTAACGTTGCGTAGCGTGTCTTTTTCCTTGGGTTCTCGGCGACGATAAGACACCGAGAACATGATCGTGGGGGGAAATCCGGCTACGGCATTAAAGAATGAATATGGCGCGATGTTGGAGATTCCCTCGGCGCTAATGGTAGATACCCAAGCAATTGGCCTGGGTGCCACCACGCTAGTCAGCAGGTGATAAGGCGCTGGGGGTTCCATTTCTGCGGTGACTAGGGAAAGCATCTTTAGAGAAGGAGAGCGTAAGGAAGAAGAGAAGGTCATCGTGCCAAAATTTAGGTAGTCAAACCTGAACAACAAGCCTAAACAACAGCTAGGCTTGGACAACCTGATTGAATCGCTCAATCCACTCTGCCCTTTGGGGATTAATGGTGGCCCAGTCTAGCCCATGGGACATCGCAATAAAATCGCCTACAGACTCAATACCCATTGCTTCAGCGAGTGCAGGCGGAAGCTCTACAGTATCGTTGCTGGGGATATAGAAGTAAGGCGCAGCAACGAGTGCCGCCTGGGCCTCAGGGCTGAGCATCGCATCGACATAGGCCAAAGCTGAATCCAACCCAGCAGTGGGATTTTGAACTACATCAAGGCTGTAGCGAGCCACCGCAACACCAGAATCAAGTTTCGCGATCGCAACCGGTACGCCGCGTTCGGCTAGAGTCAGTACATCGTTGTGCCACATCGGTGAGACATCTACTTCTCCTTGCTGGAACAGGGTAAGCAAAGCTCCGGGGTTAGCGGCGACACCGCTGACTCTAGGCAGCATTTCACTGACGGCTTCAAAAGCTGGCTCAATATTAGACTCACCGCCCCCTAGAACCTTGGCCATTTCGACCATAAAAGAGGTGCCGAGAATACTATTTAGACTCACCAGACCGAGCTGAGCATCCAGATTAGGGTCAAGCATAGCCTCCCAAGAGGTCGGGGGCGTCGATACTTTCTCAGGGTTGTAAGCCATCACAATGCCCTGAGCAAAGAAAACCGGCGCTAATCCGCCCTCTTTTAGGAAGCCCGGATTCACGTCGCTAGCGTTGGGAACCTGATCTGCTGGGAAGGGTTGAATCAAATCTTCTTCAACGGCGACCGCATTTTGACCGTCGTCTAACAACAACACATCAAACGGCGGATTTTCGGGAGAAGCTTTTACTCGTGCAATCTGTTCAAAGGCTAGCAGCGGCTGAGCGCTCACATCAATTCCCGCTTTCTCTGCGACTACGGGCGCTAGTTCTTCTCGTATCACCGCGTCCGTCGTGCCGGGGAAAGAGGCTACGACTAAATCTCCACCTGCAGCGCCAGTATCCGAGCTAACAGTAGCATTACAAGCCTTGAGTGCCCAGCTTGTCCCAAGAAACATGCCTGCTCCTAATACAGAACGGCGAGATAAGCGATTGATAAATCGTTGATTCATGCTATGTCAGTCCTTCTTCTACAAATCTGCTGTCAAAAATAATTTCAAGAGCGTTGACTAAGAACACTGGTTCTCAAGCATTTTCAACCCTACTGAAACTCAAGCCTTCTAGCCGTCAGGCAACAATTCTGAATGAGCAACCCCCCACCTCAGAACCGCAGCAATATCCGAAAAAATTCCAAGCTAAAGTTCTGAAACTCTTGTATACAATCTATATACAGTATGTAACACTCCATAACTAGTGATTCTGTATACTAAACAACATTCCAAACTAATGTCTTCTTAAGATGCGATCAAGAGTAGAATTCTACTAGGTTGTCTTATTACGAGCATTAAACTCTGCGGGCCACCGATGACTAAAGTTCAGCGTTTCTTGCAGCATATAGGCAAACTGTAAAAGCAGCGTTTCTCCTTGTGGCGGGCCAATAAGCTGCATTCCAATCGGCAAGCCCGTTGGCGTCCAGCCACAGGGTATGGAGAGTACAGGAAGCCCGGTTAAGGATATCGTATAAGTGATAGTGAGATAATCGATGATATTTTTTAATGGTGTCTGATTCACGCTTAATATTTCTGCTTGCTTGTGCGGAAAAGGAGGTATACAGGCACTCACTGTCACTAAAACATCGTGAGTTTCAAAGAAAGAAAGAAAGTTGCGGTAGAGCTGATCGCGCTGCGCCGCTGCGGTCAGAATGTCAAACGCAGTGAGATCCTTTCCACGTTCGACATTCCAACGAACGGTATCGGTGAGTTGGTCGTAGTGAGCTTCATAATGATTTTTTTGCTTGTACCAGAGCAACGCTGCCCGCAGTGTCTCAAAAGCGGCGGGTGCCATTGAGCAGTCAGGATGTTCAGGAACTAATTCATCGCAGATTGTAGAAAGCTGTTCAACGGCTTTTTTGAAAACTGCCTTAACTTGCGAATCGATTGTAGCGATTCCTAAATCAGCACTAAAGCCCACTCGAAGCTTGCCCATGAGCTGATCGATAGTGTCTGGGCCAAAAGACGGCAGCGACCAGGAACCGGCGATCGCCATCGGGTCGCCGGCATCCCATCCTGCCATCACAGACAGCATGAGGGCTGTGTCTTCAACGGTGCGAGCAATAATTCCGTCGGTATCAAGAACATCATATAGAAGAGGTTTGCGAGGTCGTGGAATCCGTCCTGCTGCAGGTCGTAAACCGACGACGCCACAAAAGCTAGCAGGCGTTCTAACAGAACCGCCCATATCAGTACCCTGCGACAATGCACACATCCCTGTGGCGATCGCAACAGCTGCGCCGCCACTAGAACCGCCAGCGCTGCGAGTGGAGTCGTAAGGGTTAGCCGTTGGTCCATATAGCGGATTGTTGGTATGAGCGCCCAGCCCAAATTCCGGTGTATTGGTCTTGCCCATAAGCACACCACCTGCTTGTTTTAGCCTCGCCACGCAGAGCTCATCTTGAACGGGTATCCAGTCTCGATAAAGCAAAGAGCCGAGCGTGGTACGAATGCCGGCAGTCGGCGTCAAATCTTTTGCAGAGAAGGGAATACCTGATAGCGGTCCCAACGGTGTCTTTTTGCTGCGAGCTTCATCAATAGCTTGTGCTGTGGATAATGCAGGCTCTGCACATGTGGTGATAAAAGCTTTTAACCGCTCGTTCTCCTGTTCAATTTGCTGCAGACAGCTTTGAACAATCTCAGTAGCCCTAATATCTTTACAGTTAAGTTTCTGTCGCAGCTCGGTAGCAGACCATTGGTAGAGTGGCTTCATTGCTCAAGTTTTGTGGTGTTTCCTGATGATATTTCTATTCCTGTAAATAGCCGACCCCAGCCCTGAACTAAACTTGGGTCAACACCCGCTATAGATAGAGATTTCCAAATGACGCTCGAAATGCTGTCGTAGATAGGAATGCCTAGAACGCGCTCTAGTGCAGCTACCTGCGGCGCGGCACGCAAGTTAGTACACATTGTTGTGATGGCTTGCGGATGGGCCTGTGCTACTGCCTTAATTTGTTGATCGATCGTATCAGCGGCTACCTCGGCAAATGAGAAGTTCACTGATAGGTTTAAATGCTGCTCGGCAACGCAGTTGAACCCAGCCTGTTGGTAGTTTTGCACGATTTTGTTTTGCACATTTTCTAGATACGGTGTAACCAAGCCGAAATGAACAATTTGATGCCGCTGAAATAATTCGTTGATTGCCAGTATAGAAGTTGTCGCTGGAATGCCCGTGGCTGATTGGATGCGATCGCACAACTGCACATCTCTTTCAAACCCTAACCAGCTAGCCGAAGTTCCATTCCAAGCAATTACATCTACCTTGGCATCCGCAAGTAGCTCAGCTGCTGCTAACAACGGGCGATCGTCAAATTGCTTTAACGCGGCTTCAGAAAGTGATATTTCGGTAACTCGAAACCGACTGAAATGGGCACTAACGCTATCTACATCTTGCAAGATTGACGCTGTAACAGGTTCTAATGTCGTATTAGAAGAGGGGGTCAACATGCCGAGTAGAACACTTTTTCCCATTTTTCTCCAAATAAGTCTTCAGAAAGCGCTGTTAACTTGTCTCGTAGAGGCTGACCATTTAGTATCTTATAGTCTTTGACCTCAGCCACTTGAGCAACGGCAGCTAGAGCGGTAAAAAGGCTCGCAGGATAATGTAGGCAATCTCTAAATGGAACTTTGTACGGCTTTATAAGCTCAATCTTACTTATGCATATTTTTACAGGTGGCCTTTTAGAAAGCTGTATCCTCGGTTACGCTCAGCCACCAAACGAAGGTGTTGCCGAGGTGAGGGATCTAAATTAGAGGATGGAGCGAATGGCTTTGCCCAGTATCGATGTAGGGCTAACTGCGTCGTTCCAGGCATCGTGACGCTGTTGTTCTTGAAGCCTATTAAATCTGCCGAAAACAAGAAACAACTTTAGTATTATTATGGCGCAGACAAGTCTTAAAAATAGACCAAAAAAGAGCCAATTAAGTCTCAACATAAGAATTTAACTTCACTCTCAGTTGATGCGCGTGTGCCTGTCGAGGGTCTAGTCAAGCGCTGACGATTGAATATAGTTTTGAGGGAAGGTCTCGTATGGTGTCTACTTCGTGTAGGGTTTAGACTATTTTTGATTCGATTAAGTCTTAAAGTGAGCATAAAAATAAACAGATTTATCCTACGCTAATTTTTCTTTCGGGCGGAAAAACTACAATACTTGTGTCTTCCCAACTTCTTAGTATCCACGAAGTATTGTTATGCAGTATTTGCCTCTAGCCGCTCGCATTTGTTTAGCACTAATCTTTTTGAACTCAGGGATCAACAAGCTCTTGGATTTTCCGGGCCTTGTCGATACAATCAGCCAAACGCTGCCTTTGGCAGGGCTGCTAGCGGTGGGGACAATTGTCTTTCAGCTGGTCGGCGCTATTTTTCTAGTTCTTGGCTATAAGGTTAAAATTGGCGCGACGCTGCTGATTTTGTTTCTGATTCCGGCTTCGCTGGTTTTTCACAATTTTTTGGCCGATCCGAGTCAGATCAACAGCTTTCTCAAGAATGTAGGCTTGATCGGTGGGCTGCTGATGGTGATATACACAGGCCCAGGTCGGATCAGTATGGATAAGGGAATGTCAGCATAGTACTGAGCCCCGAAGGCTACTCTTACGAGCGTACAGACAACAGCGCAGGAATAGTTTGATTAGACAGAATCGGCGAATGAGCAAACGGCCCAAGGTGGTAATCGCGGGCGCAGGTTTTGGTGGAATGCAGACGGCGCAGTCTTTGGCAAGGAGTGGGGCTGATGTTTTACTAATCGATCGAAATAACTACAACACTTTTGTGCCGCTGCTCTATCAGGTAGCTACCGCTCAAATAGCACCAGAGATGATTGCCTATCCGGTGCGAACCATCTTGAGAGGGCGGCAGCGGGCACGGTTTATGCAGGCTGAGGTTCGACGGGTCGATTTTGAAGGTCAGATGGTAGAAACATCTGGCGGGATGGTTACGTATGACTATCTGGTCTTGGCGATGGGAAGTCGGCCTCGGTTTTTGGGCGTCGAAGGAGCGGCTGATTATGCAATGCCGCTAATGAGCCTAGAAGATGCGATCGCCCTGCGAAACCACTTTTTTGAGTGCTTTGAGCAGGCAAGCCGAACGCTAGATAGTCAGCGGCGAAAAGCGCTGTTGACCTTTGTGATTGTGGGGGGCGGGCCTACGGGCGTGGAGATGGCCGGGGCTCTGGTAGAGCTGGTGCGATCGCTCAAACGAGACTATCTGGGACTAGACTGGCGAGAGGTTCAGATCATTCTGGTGCAGTCTGGTGATAATTTGCTAATAAACCTGCCCGCTCGACTGGGTCGGTATACGACTCGGAAGCTATTGCGGCTGGGGATCAAAATTTTCTTTAATACCAAGGTAAGCCGCGTCGCTGAACATTCTGTTGTTTTTGAAGAAGACACTGGTGATAGGCACGAGAGAATGACAGAGACGGTGATCTGGGCGGCTGGGTTAGAGGCGGCGGTGGTTGAAGGGACAGCTATGAGCGCAAAAGAACGCCAGCAAAAGCTAAAGGTACGCTCTACGCTACAGTTAGAGGGCTATGACAATGTCTATGCTATTGGCGATCTCTCGTATGTAGAGCAAGATGGTAAACCGTTGAGCGGGGTTGCCCCAGAAGCACTACAGCAAGGCGTGACGGTCGCTAAGAACTTGGAGAAACAGATTCGTAGGCGGCCTCTCAAAGCGTTTGGCTATTTCAACAAGGGCAGACTAGCCATTATTGGTGGCTATGGTGGCGTGGGAAAAATCGGGCCGGTGCTGCTGACTGGTTTTGTTCCCTGGCTGATGTGGCTGGGGGTGCATGGGGTATATCTGCCGGGGTTTCGCAACCGATTGCTGGTGCTGCTGAGTTGGGTACAAAATTACGCTTTGAGCGATCGGGCAATCCGGTTGACTATTCGTTCATAAGCAGCGGGCGTGGGTGTTGGCCTGCTTTTGTTGAGTTCTGTATTTTGAGAAGCGCTAGAGTCTTAGCTATGCTTCTGCTACTGGCAGTGTGATAGTGAAGGTGGTGCCTGCGCCAGATTCGGAGCTGACGGAGATGCTGCCACTGTGATTCTCGGTGATGATCTGCTGGGCGATCGCCAGCCCTAGCCCGGTGCCTTTGCCGACGGCTTTGGTGGTATAGAGATGGTCAAAGATCCGCTGCCTGACGGCTTCTGGAATGCCTGCGCCGCTGTCTTGAATGCTGATGTAGACTTGAGTGCTATCTGTTGATAAACCTGTCGTGATCGTAATGTGATGTGAGCATTCTTTTGCTTTGGCAAATGATTTGTTTTGAAGGGTCTCATCGATGGCATCAATGCCGTTTGCCAGAATGTTCATAAACACCTGGTTGAGCTGGCCAGGAAAGCATTGAACCATGGGCAAATCACCATAATTTTTGATAATTTCTATCGCTGGGCGCTGCTCATTATCTTTGAGGCGATGTCTGAGAATCAGTAGCGTACTATCAATGCCCTCGTGTAGGTAGAATTTTGTTTTTTCGTCTTTGTCTGCTCGCGAGAAAGTACGCAGACTGTTGCTGATATTTTCGATTCTATTAACGCCTAGCAGCATAGATCCTATGAGGTCGGGTAGATCTTTACGGATAAAGTCAAGGTCGATTTCTTCTATCTCTTCTTCAATGTCTTCGCTCAGCGTTGGTATTTCTTCTAGCAAGAGATCAATTAGGCCAAACAGGTCGCTGATATAGTCTTTGGCAGGAGAAATGTTGCCTTTTAGGAAGCTGACGGGGTTGTTGATTTCGTGGGCGACGCCAGCGACTAGGTTGCCGAGGGCGGACATCTTCTCGTTTTTGACGAGCTGTATCTGCGAGGTTTCTAGCTGCTGAGCATAGGCTTGAGAGCGCTGGTAGAGCTGTGCATTCTTTAGAGAGATGGCGGCCTGGGTGCAGAGAAATTCTAGTAGATGAATGCGCTGACGGGTGAATACGTAGCTAGCTAGCTGGTTTTCTAGATGCAGCAGACCGATGAGCTGGCCCTGGTTGAGTAGGGGTAGGCAAAGCAAGCTTTTGGGTTGCTTTTGAGCGGTGTAGCTATCTAGTACGGGTAAATCGGTCTTGAGGTTGTCGATCAAGACGAGCGCGCGCGTATTTTTGACGTAGTGGATTAGCTTTGCTGGTAGCTGCTGGTTGTTTTCTAGCGGCTCTGAGCAGAGCTTTACTGCTTCAGGGGTGGCGATCGCCTCAACTCGCCAATTATTGTCAGCATCTGGCAATACCAGCGTACAGAGATCGCCGCCTGAATTTTGCAGCACAATTTGCGCGAGCTGGCCTAGCAACTCATCTAGGTACATGGTGCTTGAAAGGCTTTGAGACGCTTCTAGAATGGCGGTTAGATCAAGGGCTTCGTTTAGGGTTTGGGTAGAAAGCGCTTGCCTAGACAGATTGATAGACTGGGTATTTGAGACGGTATCGAACGACCTTAGGTTTGGCGATGCGCTCTGTCGTAGAATCGATCCTAGCAAGTCGGGGTAGGCGCTTTCTAGCTGATCTGTCTTTGCTTTTGCGCCCCATAGAACATAGGCACCGTGGGCGGCTTGCAAGTATCCTGCCGCTGCTTTTGGCTTGTCCCAAGCGATGTAGAACTTGGCGGCTAGTTCGTTGGCTAGGGCGGCTTCTTGGATGTAGACGTTTTCCATAGCGCCTGCGATCGCCTCGTTATAGAGATCAGCCGCCGCTTGATAGTTGCTTAAACAGCGCTGTCTTTCAGCTTCTACTAGATGGAATTTGTGACGTACATTCATCGGGGCAAAGTGCGCCCACCGCTTGAGCTTTTTCTGGTTGCTAGCGACCTGACGCAGCAGCGCCGCCTGCTCAGCTTTAGGCGACTGGTCGTAAAGTGCCAAGCGAGTTAGTGAATCGAATAGGTAGATATGGACGTTGTTGATCAGCCCCATGCCTGCTTCTTCATAAGGCTTTAGCTTATCTACGGTGGCTAAAGCGCCGGCAAAGTCGTTAAACAAGTAGCGCATGTGCAGCTGATATAGGTACGAGAAGAAAAGGCCGGTGCGATCGCCCGCAGCCTTTTGAGCTGTTACATTTTCAGTTTCGGAATAGCAAGCACCTTCTAGAAGCTGTGGCTGGTCAGATTGTCCCATCAGATTCAAGACGGCCTGACGGTGAATATTGAGATAGACAACGGCGTTGGTTTGCTTGTGTTGAACGGCGGCGGCGGCATAATTTTGCAGGCCCCTATCCATATCGATCAGGGTTTTACCCATCCAGTAGCTGTGTATTCCCCACAGGGTTGCAGTCCAGCCGGCGTACTCTAGATCGCCTGTTTCAATACCGCTGGCGTAGGCTTCGTGGAGTCGAGGGATGGTTTGCTTGAGCGGATATTTCCAGGCGGCAACAAAACTTGCCACGACGAAAGTAGTTTTGCAGTAGATGCTTGGATTTGGAAACTTTTCAAGCATTTTTAGGGCGAGCTGGCCAAACTCGTAGCCCGCATCGATATCGGTGAGCGCGCCGCATAAAATAGCGCCGTACCAGGCATAGGCAAAGGCAGATAGCGGCGTATTGCCGTATTGAACCGAGAGGTTGACCTGTTGGAATACCAATAGGGGGAACAGATTGGGCGCGCCAATAAACGCCGCTGATAGGCTGCTGCTTAGTATTCGCGTCGCCGCTAGCTTTTTGGGATCGCTCATTGCTGGCAGGTTTTCAAGATCCTGCATTGATTTGCCAGCAAGGATTATCTTGTTTTTGGCTAGATCTAGCAACGTGCGGGCTTTGTTTGGCGCAGTTGGTATACGGATGTCAAGCTGTCGAAGCACGTTCAATGCGAGCTGAACGGCTTCTGTCATCTGGTTTTGAGAGATGTGGGCTTGGATTTTAATCTCGTATGTAGCAATCTGGTCTAGCAGTGAACGGGTGGCACTGAGCAAGGTGTTGGCAATTGTCTCTAGCTGCTCAAAGTCGCCGTCTAGGTACAGCGCCTCGGCCATAGATTCGTGTTGGTTGAGGGTGAGGGCATAATGCGATTGCCAACAGTCTTCTGGCAGTAGCTCGATGCCCGTTGTAAAGTAGTCAACTGCGGCGCTATAAGCTGTTGAAGCTTTTGCCTTTTTCCCTGCGGCTAGGTTTAGCTGACTGAGTTCTGTGCGCTCTAGGGGCTGGGAGATGAGGGATTTGCCTGTGTTGAGATGGCTGATAATATCAAAGAGCTTTTCTTCGCGATCGCTGGGCGAAACCCGCGCTAGCAGCAGTCTGCCGATCTTTAAATGGGTGGCACGCTGCTGATCTGCTGGGATGAGCGAGTAGGCGGCTTGCTGCACTCGGTCGTGAAGGAATTTGTATGGAACGGTGATATCGAACTGCGTTTGCTCATCGTCTGAGCCGGACTGAAACAGCTTGTAGGTTTCGGCGGTGGGAATGACAAAACCCTCTTGCAGGGCTTTCCACAGGGCGGTGGCTACTTTTGTCTGCGGCTGTTCGGAGACGATAGCGAGGGTATCTAGATCAAACTGGGCACCGATACAGGCGGCTAGCTTTAGAATCTCTTGTGTGTGCGAAGGCAGCTGCTGTAGCCGATCTGCCATGAACGCAACGACGTCGTTGGTGAGGGCAAGCGATCGCACCTGGACGATGTCGCACTGCCAGGTATTAGTGCGGTAGTCGAAGGCAATATGACCGGCTTTGTACAGACCATTGAGAAACTGGTTTGTGAAAAACGGATTGCCTTGAGTCTTTTGATATATCAGCTCGCTGAGTGGCTGGCTGACGGCAAGCTGACAGCCTAGCGTGTCTGCCACTATCTGATTTACCTGAGTTTCAAGCAGCGGCTCTAGGGTGATAGTGTTTATGCTGGTGCCTGCTTCGTGTAGTTCATCTAGTGCCAACATGAAAGGGTGCGTCGGCGAGACTTCGTTGTCTCGGTAGGCTCCTAGTAGCAGCAGATGACCTTGGTCTTGCATGAGCAGTTTGATCAGCTGCAAGGAGGCTATATCTGCCCACTGCAAATCATCTAAAAACATCACTAGGGGATGCTGATCGGTTGTAAAAACGGCGATAAATTTCTGGAACAGGGCATTGAATCGGTTCTGGGCGGCTATGCCGGATAGCTCGGATACGGGCGGCTGGCTGCCGATGACCTGCGATAGTTCTGGAATGACTTCTATCAATACCTGGCCGTTTTCACCGACGGCTTCTAGAATGTGCGATCGCCACTGGGCTAGCTGCTGGTCGTTTTCTGAGAGCAACTGAGTGATCAGATCTCTTAGCGCCTGGACAAAGGCCGATAGGGGGACGTTGCGATTGAACTGATCGAACTTGCCTTTGATGAAATATCCCTGCTGGCGGGTGATGGGTTTGTGGACTTCGCGGACGACGGCTGTTTTACCAATGCCAGAAAATCCGGCTACCAGCATCATCTCAGTTTGGCCAGCGGCGACTCGATCGAAGGCGGCGAGCAAAGCGGCGACCTCTGATTCTCTGCCGTAGAGCTTTTCGGGGATGGTGAAGCGATCGCAGCTATCCTTTTGACCAATCTCGAACGGTTCAACGCTTGCCTTTTCTTTAAGCTGGTGCAGGCAGGTTTCTAGGTCATGCTTGAGACCTAGGGCGCTCTGATAGCGGTCTTCGGCGTTTTTAGCCATGAGCTTGTGAACGATCGCGCCTACGCTTGCAGGAAGGTCTTCGGCGATTTCACAGATAGAAGGTGGCTGCTTGGCGAGGTGGGAATGCACTAGCGACATTGGATCGCTTTGGGTGAAAGGCAACTCTCCAGCTAGTAGCTCAAACAGCATTACGCCTAGCGAATAAAAGTCAGCCCGGTAGTCGATGCCTCGGTTCATCCGTCCTGTCTGCTCAGGCGCGAGATAGGCTAGCGTCCCTTCTAGCCCGGTCGGATTCTTGATTTCTTGTGTTTCTTTTGGCAGCAACGAGGCGATGCTGAAGTCAATTAGCCAGATCTGATTGCTGTCAGGATTGATCAGGACGTTGGCAGGTTTGATGTCTTTATGAATGACGCGCCGCTGTCCGAGATAGTGCAAGATCTCAGCTATCTGGATGGCGATAGAAAGAACGGTGGTCAGCGGTAGAACTTTAGACGGCTGCTGTTTGATGTGTTGAGCTAGCGACTGGCCGCCGACATCATCCATTGCTAGGGCCTGGCTGTTGCCGTAGGGTACTAGCGCTCCCATGGGAATGAGGCCAGGATGATCTAGCTGCTGGCCTAGCGTGTACTGGTTGCGAAAGCGCAGCAGCTCTTCGATGCTGGGATGTTGGTTTCTTAAAACTTTGAGTATGATGGGGTTGGCGTCGGCGTCTACAGCTTTGTATATTTGGGTGTGATCGCTTGTATACATCAATTCTAGGTTGTCATAGCCTGTGATCACGTCTTGAGCAGTAGTCATTGTAGATTCAGCGCCACATCTAATTTCTAACAATCTAAAATTCCCTAAAGATCCGATCGTCAATCTTTCTCTAGGTCAACTCATTTGCTGGAATTGATTTGCGGATGTGATGTCTGTCAAGGTCTCTCGATCAACGACAGCTTTTTGCTCTGCGATCGCTGCTTCGTGAGACTTTTCGCCTGAAGCTCCCCCTAAACGAGCATCTAGATTTTTCACCACACGACTGCGCCCATACAGTGTCAGCAGATCGCCTGGGACGACTAGTGTCTTTGTCTGTGGCGCTCCGACATAAATTCCATCTTGGCGCTGAATGCCTAAAATCACGACGCCCTCGGCTCCTAGCTGAAGATCTTCTAGGCGTTTATTGGCTAGCCACGTACCTGCTTCTACGTGTAGTTCGGAAACCGTATAGTCTTTGCTCAGACGCAATAGGCTGGCGTAGTCGCGCACGTCTAGCTGAGTCCAGCGCTGTAAGGCCCACTGCACTAACCACGTCAGGAATCGATTGAAGGCTTGATCGGTTGCGATCGCCCATAAAGCAAGAAAGCCTACTGCGAGCAAACCTAGTCGAGAAAAGGTCTGCCCAGAACCCGTAGATGAGACAAAGGTCAGCACCAGGGAAGAGACTACCGTTACAATGCCTGCATTCCCTAGCAGCATCAGCCACATAATGATCTGCCGACGGACAGGATGGTTAGTCGCTTGCTCTGACTCTTTGGTGGTGAAACCTGCGCCAGTAAAAGCAGAACGCGCCTGAAACTGAGCAGCTTGTGCAGAAAGGCCCGTGAGTACCATTGCTTCGCTGGCAATTCGGGTGATCAGAAGAGAGAGCGTAACAGTTGCCAGCACAGAGATTAAAGCTGCCAAGAGTGTACCTCCGAGAAACAAAGCTTTGCTTATTTCTATACTGTTTGATTTGTTAGATATCTAAGTCTGTGCAGAATGAGAACTTCTGCACAGACTGTACAGAATGTTTCGCTAGGCTGTCTGTTCTTCTTTGTGTGACTCGCTCATGCTGGTAAAGCTGCTCTCGCCAGCAGCTATCTGCTGAGTGTTGCTGGAGCCACCGCTTAGGCTTACTTTTACCGCTTTGTTAGAGTTGTCTTCGACTTTCGGTAGATCTAGCGTCAAGATGCCATCTCTGTATTCTGCCTGGACGTTGCTGTTATCTACGGGCTCTGGCAGAGGGATGGTGCGGCTGAAGCTACCATAGCGGAACTCGGAGCGACGCTGACCGTTTTGCTCGGAGGTCGATTCGGTCTTGCGCTCGCCGTTGATCATCACGGCTTCTTTGGTGACTCGAATATCAATGTCGTCTGCATTCATACCAGGAACTTCTAGCTTTAGATGAATTTTGCCGTCGCTCTCTTCCATCTCTGCTAGCGGCATCATGCTCATAGATCGACCAGACATAGAAGATTGATTGTTCTCACGGGTAGAGATGTCATCGAACAGGCGATTCATCTCGCGCTGCAAAGACATCATTTCTCTAAACGGGTCCCATCGTACAATCGCCATAATGTGTCTTCTCCTTCTCAATTCAATGAGGATCTACTAGTCAAGAAGATGCCTAAAACCCTTGCAGCCTCTAAGCACCTCTATAAAAATATTGTCTTTTCACTGAAGAAGTAAAATCTATCTAAAGCTATAAAGAGTATTAAGTTTTTCTAATTAGTGAGTGTGATGTGCGGTCGCTTCTAGTAATGGAGAGAAGCTAACAGAGACAAGCTGGTTTAACGGGCAGACAACAGTCTTTGCAGTAAAAGACCGATGCCGTGAGTATCAGCTAAAGGACAAGACTTTTCAGCGTTCAACTATTCTGCTAAAAAGGCCATTTGCCAGAAGTCTTTTTCAAGCTGGGCAACTTTTAAGAAACTTTGCTCTGCTTGTTTTTGTTCTGTTGTGTCTGCGGTAGCGAGCGCTGCATTAGCCTGCTGTTCGAGGAGCCTGACGTAATCGGTGAAGCCAGGGTTGCCCCAGCGGTCGGCGAATTCTGTGTAGGGTTCGGGCATGGGGCTGTGGGTTTGCCAGCCCTGGTTGTAGGCGAGTTCGATGGCCCAGAATGTCGTGGCTTGGACGGCGTAGGGCTGGGTGGCTTGCGATTGCATGAACTCGCAATAGGCTTGACAGGTGGGCTGGAGAGCGGCGGATAAAGATAGCGATCGCTCTGTGGCTTTGGCCTGAAACCATAGCAGTTCGTCTTTGAGGGCGGCCATACCACTGAGCAGGGTATCAAAATGAGATACTGGTGCGGCGGCTAGTAGCTGGGCGGCTAGGCGGGTAAATTCTGTAACAAATAGATAGTCTTGAACAAGCCAGGTATTAAACTGATCGGGTGTGATGGTGCCCTGCTGGCAGTTTTGCAAGAAGGGATGAACCGTTGCTGATTGCCAGGCTTGGGGATGATTCGAGAGCAGGGTTGCACAGGTAAGGGCGGTCATGTCGCAGGTAGGGGCTTGGGCGCTAGCCGAGGGCTTTTACGCGGGGCGTGGATAATTGTATAGCAAACGTTGTGAGTATTATGGACTCTTTGCAGCTGATTCTTTTGGGGCCGCCGGGTGCGGATGTAGAGGCGCAGGCGATCGCACTGTCTGAGCGCTGGCAGGTGCCTGCTATTTTGGCTGACAAGCTATTGCAAGCGGCGATTGAAAACGGTAGCGAAGTTGGCATGCAGGCGCGTGGGTTTGTAGACAAAGAAGAGCCTGTGCCGGACGAGCTGATGATGAAACTACTGCGTAGGCGATTTGAGCAGCCAGATGTGATGCTAAAAGGGTGGGTTTTGGCAGGATTTCCGCGATCGCTAGATCAAGCCAAGGCGTTAGACGAGCTGATGTCAAAGTTTGGATTACCTACCGCAGAAGCTGCCTATATCAAAGCAACAACTGGCATTTTGATCAATCGTCTGCTGCCGCGAAAAAAGAGCGGGGAGTCTGTATCGACCATCCGCGAACGGATTACAAACTATAAAGAACAAAGCGCGCCGCTGCTGGGGTATTACGCTGAGCGCTTGCATATGATCAACGGCAGTCGCTCTGCGGCTGAAGTGACTTACGATCTAGCTCGGCTAGGTGAGGCGGACACTGGCTCTGCTCGCTTTATCAAAGACGAGGCGGCGTTGGATGCGCTGATTGCACAGGAACCTTTTCTGGTGGTCGACTGTGTTGCTTCTTGGTGTGGCCCTTGCAAGCTGGTGTCGCCGCTGATCGATCAACTGGCAGATGAGTATGGCGACCAGGCTACGGTCGTGAAGCTGGATTTTGATAACAATCGGCAGGTAGCCAAACGCTTTGAGCTAAAAGGAATGCCTTCGGTGATGTTTTTCAAAGCAGGGGAGCTAATGGAGACTTTGAGAGGCGTTAAGCCCTATAAAGTTTATAGCGATACGATGATTCGCCTTTTGTGAAGTCTTCGATATCTCTATCTCCTTTGACAACCTTGTTTTATGGAGAAAGACAGTTTCTCTTCAGTGGCTTACAGTGGACAGGATGGTGAGGTAGAAAGCCAGCTGAGAGCTAAACAGGAGAATTGATCAGGCCGGGGTGATCGTCAGGTCTAGGGGCTGTGGCTGGCCAGTGAAAGCGACGATCGGACTCTTGAATGGGCATGTCGTTAATGCTGGCTTCTCGACGAGCCATCAGTCCTTCTGGATCGAATTCCCAGTTTTCGTTACCGTAGGCGCGATACCACTGCCCAGAGTCGTCGTGCCACTCGTATTGAAACCGAACGGCAATGCGATTCTCGCCAAAGGCCCACATTTCTTTGATTAGCCGATAGTCTAATTCTTTGTTCCATTTGCGCTCTAGGAAAGCACGAATGGCGTCTCTTCCCTGAATAATCTCGGCTCGATTGCGCCAGTGGCTGTCTTTTGAGTAGGCCAGGGAGACCCTTTGGGGGTCTTTGCTATTCCAGGCGTTTTCAGCCATGCGTACTTTTTGGGTAGCGGTTTCAAAGGTAAATGGGGGAACGAGTTTTGGGGATGACATGGTATTTTTTGAGAAGGTATACCTTGTACGGGTGACACAGCTCTATTTACGCAGATTACACGACTCTTGGCGTAGGATTATCTTTTGGAGAAACAGGATTTTTACAAGTAAGCTGCTCGCTCCGTCAGTTCATTAGCCGCGAGGTGATAGTGGCAGTCTGACTTTAAAGGTGGTGCCTACGCCTGGCTCGCTCTCAACTTTAATTTCTCCTTGTTGAAGGGCCACAAATTGTTTGACGATGCTTAGCCCTAGCCCTGTTCCTGGTATGTTGCTGACGTTTTTGCCGCGATGAAATGGTTCAAACAGATGGGGATAGTCTTCTGGTAAGATGCCAAGCCCCTGGTCTTTGATCTGAAAGATGGCATGGTGCTTTCGCTGACACAGCGATAGCCGCACCGAGCTACCTACAGGGCTGTAGCGGATCGAATTGGATAAGATATTGCCAAGGATAGAACGCAGTAAAGTTTGATCGATTTCTGCGACTAGAGATTTGAATCTGCCGATGAATTTTAGCTGTCTCTGGTGGGGCTGTGTTTCTTGCAGTAGCTGACGACAAAACTCTACTAAATCAACGGGCTGAGGGCTGAGAGCTAGACGTTTGGCTTCAAGCTTGCCTAAAACCAGGATATCGTCAATCATATGGGTCATCCGCTCAACGTTGGTGGCGATACCAGATAAGTATTCTTGTTTTTGCCTTTGAGACATCTTTTCGTCGTAGCGGCCTAGAGAAGAGACAGAGAGCGCAATATTGTTCAAGGGATTGCGAAATTCGTGGCAGACCATTGAAACGAAGCGAGATTTTAGCGCGCTCAGCTCTCGCAGGTGTTCGTTGGCGGTGTATAGTTCGGCGGCGCGCGATCGCACTTTCTCTTCTAGATCCTCGTTTGTTTGCTGCAAGACGGCTTCAGCCCATTTTCGCTGAGTAATGTCACGAAAGGTGACGACTGCGCCGATCACCTGCTTCTGCTCGTCTCGCAGCGGCGTGCTGATGTATTCTACTGGGAAGTTGGTTCCATCTTTTCGCCAGAAGACTTCGCTGGTGACGCGGTGGGTACTGCCATCGTGCAGGGCTGCATAGATTGGACAAGATTCTTTGTGGTAGTGAGTGCCGTCAAGATGAGAATGATGCAGCACGCGGTGCATGGACTGCCCGATTAGCTCTTTCATGTCCCAGTCAATCATGGCGGCGGCAGCCGGGTTTACAAACGTAACGTTGCCCTCTAGGTCAAGGCCGTACACGCCTTCGCCGACTGCGTTGAGGATAAGCTGATACTGGCGTCTGAGTGCGGCTAGCTCAGCATGTTCTGAGTGATTAGGCATAGAGTGAGCAATCTAGATTTTGATCGTAGTGGCAGTAAATACTGTGATGATTTACACCACAGGCTGTGTAAATAGCGACTTATATAGAAACAGGTGTTGCATGTTAAGAGCGTCTGTCACTTTGCTGAGAGTATACTACCGCCGTTCGTAGCTCCGTGTGAGGGCGGCAAATTGAGTGATAGTGGCAAAGTAGATCAAGTTGATGAATGCAGTTTCATACGACTGCTGCCGATAGAATCCGTCTGACTCAGTCAGGTAACTACCAACGGCGACAGTATGGTCAAGACAGGTGGAAGACAATGCAAACTAAAATTCTTGTAATCGAAGACGAGGACGAAACTAGAGAAATTTTTCTACGCTGCTTGACCTTTGAGAATTTTAAGGCGATTGGGGCAAAAGATGGTGAAACAGGTATTGAGCTAGCGACTCAAAGAATGCCTGATCTGATTGTCTGCGACATTATGATGCCAGCGATGGACGGCTACGGGGTGCTAACGACTCTGAGGAAACATAAACTTCTTTTGTCAGTTCCTTTCATCTTTCTGACTGCGAAGGTGACGATGGAAGATCTGCGGCGTGGTATGGCGTTAGGGGCAGATGATTACCTGACGAAACCCTGCACGGTTGAACAGTTCTTGAGTGCGATTACCACTCGACTTCAGCGCAGTAAGGAGATTAAGCGCAGCGTGAATCGCAGTCATTCTCTTGCTAACGAGGTATCTATCTCACCCTTCGCTTTTTCTGAGATTTTTCCTGATTGCCCGAAGCTGTCGCCTGTTTTTCAATTCATTGATAGTCACTATCAGCAGCCGATTAGCCTCAACGATGTTGCTCAAGCGGCTGGCTACACACCTGCCTATCTAACAAGTCTTGCTCAAAGCCACACAGGGAAAACGGTCAAGCGCTGGATTACTGAGCGGCGAATGACACAGGCTCGCCGGATGCTAGAGGATACGGCACACTCTATCAAGCAAATTGCAGAAGAGAGCGGATACGCCGATCCTGGATATTTTACTCGGCAATTTAGAAAGCTACACGGGGTGACGCCTAGAGCATGGCGAAGTAATTTGTAGGGTTTGATCTAAATCTACTGACAGTTTGATTTAGTAACAACTGTAACGAATGAGAAGATTACTTTGTAACAACCGTAACTATACGACAGCCTAGCGCTTGGGAGTAGCGAAAAAGTCCTATTTTGTTCCTGGTATTGTCCTATTTTGTGCTCTCTTTCAGCCTATATATTACTGGCAGTAATTAGAGAACAACAGAAATTGAAAGACTGGTCTTTCGCTCGTTTTAGGTGAATAAATTTATGGCTTCGTCACGTAGGCAACAAGTGCTACATAGTCTCAATCGCGGGAATCTGCTCACCAATTCACAAACAGGCTGCAGCGTCTGTGGAGGCACGCATCTATCCCAGAGCCACTGGGAGTTTATGCAAACTATGCCGAGCGATCCATTGGATATGGTGAGCGATCTGGTGAAAATGGGACTTTACAAAGATCAGCAGCTTACTGTTGCAGATAAGCTAAACACCTATGAACTGCGTAAGACGCTGTTGCTAAAATCTGCGGGCAAAGGCGATCCAAAGCGAGAAAAGCTGGTGCTAGCGCTGGCGAAACAGGCTGGGGGTATCGAAAACGCTTTTGCAGCTGCTTTTGGCCCGCAGGCTGGTCTGTTCTTTGCAGATAGCGTTCGAACTAGTGGGGCAACTCGTAGGGAGTTTCTTCGCAATGTAGCCATCGGTGCGGCACTGGTCACTTTGACGAATTGTGCAAACCCTAAAGAAGCGTCTGATTTAGCAGTCAACGACAATGGTGAACCTGTAGATACGTCGGGTTTAGAGAAAACGGATCTGCGGATTGGCTTTATTCCGATTACCTGCGCGACGCCGATTATTATGTCGGAGCCGCTGGGTTTCTATCAGAAGTATGGGTTTAATGCAGAAGTGGTAAAGATGCCTAGCTGGGGGGCGGTAAGGGATAGTGCGATCGCAGGAGAACTCGATGCCTATCATATGCTAGCGCCGATGCCGATTGCGATGACGCTAGGACTGGGCTCGGGTGCCTTTGGCGTTAAGCTAGCTAGCATAGAAAATATCAACGGCCAGGCAATCACGGTTGCGAATAAGTACAAGGATCAGGTCAAAGGCCCTGCCGATTTCAAGGGCTTCACCATCGGGGTTCCTTTCCCCTACTCTATGCACAATTTGCTGCTGCGCTATTATCTAGCGACTGGCGGCATTGACCCAGATGTAGATGTCAAGATTCGCTCGGTGCCGCCACCGGACAGCATTGCTCAGCTAATTGCGGGAGATATCGACGCCTATTTGATGCCCGATCCTTTCAATCAGCGGGCTGTCTATGAAGAAGCTGGATTTATCTTCAAGCTCACCAAGGATATTTGGCCAGGACATCCCTGCTGCGCCTTTGCCGCCAGCGACCAGTGGATCAGCGACAACCCCAACACTTTTAGAGCTTTAAACAAATCTATTATCGAAGCAGCAGGCTATGCTAGCGACGCTGCCAATCGGGTCGAGATTGCTCAGGCTATCTCTGAACGGGCGTTCCTCAATCAGCCAGTTGAAGTAGTTGAAGCTGTACTCACTGGCGAGTTTGAAGACGGCTTAGGCAATACGCTAAATATTCCCGATCGAATTGACTTTGATCCCTATCCCTGGCAGAGCTTCGCCAACTGGATCTCTTCACAGCTAGTGCGATGGGACTTGCAAGGAGATGGCAAAGCGGCACAAGAGATTACTGACGACAGCTACGACACTATCGGCGAAGAAGTTTTCTTGACTGACTTAGCCAGAGAGCTAGCTCAGGAAGTAGGGTTAAACCCACCGGCTGAAATCTATCGAACTGAAGAGCTGGAGTTTGACACCTTCGATCCGGCTACGCCTAGTGAATACGTTAAAGAACAGGTAGAGAAGAACGGAGTTTAGACGCGCCTGCTGAGGATTTAATCAAGCTGTAGTAGAGGATTTAGTTCAATGGAGGGTTTAAGTGCGTGACTACGAGCAAAGCAACTCTAGATAACATTAGCACCAGGGATAAAGAGCCGTTTTGGCAAAATCAGAACGTCCAGGCTGTTGGGCTGTTCATTCTCTCTCTAGCCCTATTTTTAGGATTTTGGGAGATAGGCGCTAGGATGAATTGGTTTGCTAAAGGCATGCCAACGGCATCAAAAACGCTGCAAGAGCTGTGGTGGTGGTCAACGCACCCGTTTTTTGACAATGGGCCGAACGACTTGGGCATTGGCTGGAATCTGTTGATTAGCCTGCGCCGGGTTGCTATTGGCTACACGCTAGCTTCTATTATCGCTGTGCCGCTGGGCATTTTGATTGGGATTTCACCGATCGCGTACAAGGCGTTCAATCCCTATGTACAGTTGCTCAAGCCAGTTTCGCCCTTAGCCTGGCTGCCGCTAGGGCTCTATATCTTTAGAGACTCTGAGATTACGGGAATATTCATCATTCTCATTTCTAGCATTTGGCCGACGCTGACTAATACAGCTTTTGGCGTGGCGAATGTTAGTCCTGAGTACTTAGATGTTTCAAGGACGCTAGGTGCTTCTCGGCTACGAACTATTTTCAAGATTATTATCCCAGCGGCGCTACCGAATATTGTTTCTGGCTTGCGGATTAGCATGGGGATTTCTTGGCTGGTGATTGTAGCGGCTGAGATGCTCTTAGGCACAGGGCTGGGCTACTTTATTTGGAATGAGTGGAACAATCTGTATATTCCTAATATCCTGGTGGCTATTTTCATCATTGGCCTGGTCGGTCTGATTCTAGATAGCATATTCGCGGCACTAGAGAAGTTTGTTGAATTTGGTCGAAGATCATGAGTATGACCTCTGTTAATTCTGTCTACTTGTCTAACTCTTCAGAGCGTAATACTGTGTCTCCTGACCTTGAAGTTCCCTCAGCGCAGCTTTCAATTCGCCATGTGACTAAGATATTTGAAGGCAAGCAGGATATTTTCAGCAAGCTGTCGCGCAAAACCACGCGAGACTTTACAGCAATTGAGGATATCAGCATAGACATCGAGCCCAATACGTTTGTCTCTATTATTGGGCCTTCGGGCTGCGGTAAATCTACGCTGCTAAATATGATTGCGGGACTCTCTGATATTAGCAGTGGAGAAATATTGCTAAATAATCAGCCGATTCATGGTCCGGGCCCGGATCGAGGCATGGTGTTTCAAAACTATGCGCTGATGCCGTGGATGAGTGTTGAAGAAAATATTCGCTTTGCGGTAGAAACGGTATACCCGAAGCTGTCATCCAAGCAGATGACTCGCCGGATCAAAGAGAATATTCAGCTAGTCGGGCTAGAAGGCGCACAAAAGAAGCACCCGCATCAGCTCTCGGGCGGGATGCGGCAGCGGGTAGGGATTGCTCGGGCACTGGCAATCGATCCGCAAATCTTGCTGATGGATGAACCTTTTGGAGCGCTCGATGCGCTGACTAGGGGGTTTTTGCAAAGTGAGGTGGAGCGAATCTGGGAGCAGCAGCGGAAGACGGTGATTATGATTACGCACAGTATTGAAGAAGCTTTGCTGCTGTCGGATCGGATCGTGATGATGATGAGAGGGCCAGCGGCGCGGGTGGATGAGATTTTGGAGGTGCCTTTTCCACGTCCGCGAAACCGCGAAACCATCGATCAGCATCCGGCTTATCATGCGCTCAAGTCTGAGATGGAACGGCATTTGTTCCGAGAGACTCAGGCGGTGGAAGCATCACGGATCTAGGGTAACCCGCTCCGGCCTTGTAG
>NZ_JADEXO010000099.1 GCF_015207105.1 cf. Phormidesmis sp. LEGE 11477 | reverse complement strand
TGTTTTACCGTGGTCTCTATACGGTTGAGGACTTCGGGCAGGGCGATCGCACCCAAATCTCCATCCTTTCGCGTGCGAATACTCAAAGTATTCCCTTCAACTTCTTGATCGCCGATCACCGACATCACCGGAATCTTCGACTTCTCAGAATTGCGGATCATCTTTCCAAGCCGCTCACCGCTCTTATCGACCTCGACCCGCGCCCCTAGCTGACGCATCTCTATCGCCGCTTGATCAGCATATTGCCAATGGCTCTCTGCTACGGGCAATAGCCGTACCTGTTCAGGCGCTAGCCACAGAGGAAAATCGCCTGCGTACTGCTCAATCAAAATGCCAATTAGCCGCTCCAAAGAGCCAAACGGCGCTCGGTGGATCATAATCGGACGTTGACGGCTGCCGTCTTCTGCGACGTACTCTAGATCGAAGCGCTCTGGCAGGTTGTAATCGACCTGCACTGTCCCTAGCTGCCATTCTCGATCGAGGGCGTCACGCACAATAAAGTCCAGCTTGGGCCCGTAGAAAGCCGCTTCGCCAATGCCTTCAAAGTGATCCATACCCATCGTCTCAACTGCCTGACGGATGGCGCTTTGTGCTTTCTCCCAGGCATCATCCGAGCCAATGTACTTACTCTTATTTTCAGGGTCGCGAAAGCTCAGCCTTGCTCTAAAGGACTGATCCATCTGTAGCACTTTCAGCGTCGCCTGAATCAGGTCAACCACTTTGAGGAACTCATCATTGAGCTGATTGGGAGTCACAAACAAATGCGCGTCGTCCTGGGTAAAGCCGCGCACTCTGGTCAAACCACCTAGCTCGCCTGACTGCTCGTAGCGATACACCGTACCAAATTCCGCCAGCCGAATCGGTAGCTCTTTATAAGAGCGCAGCTGACTCTTATAGATCTGCACATGAAAAGGACAGTTCATCGCCTTGAGCACAAACCCTTCGTCTTCGCTCTCTCCCATCATCGGGAACAGATCTTCACTGTACTTTTGCCAATGGCCAGAGGTTTTGAACAGATCAACTCGGCCTACATGGGGGGTAACAACCGGCAGATAGCCTCTCGCAACTTGCTCTGCTTTTAAGTAGTCTTCTAAAGTAGAGCGCAGCACCGTGCCTTTTGGCGTCCATAGCGGTAGCCCAGGTCCAACCTCATCAGAGAAAACGAACAGCCCCAGTTCTTTGCCGAGCTTTCGGTGATCGCGGCGTTTGGCCTCTTCTTTCCTACGCTTGTATTCTTTGAGCTCTTCAGGCGTCTCCCAGGCAGTGCCATAGATTCGCTGTAGCTGCGCTTTAGTCTCGTCTCCCCGCCAGTAGGCTCCGGCAACGCTCTCTAGATCGAATGCTTTGGGATTGAGATCTCTAGTCGTTTCAATGTGCGGACCCGCACACAAATCCCACCACTGATCGCCCAGGTGGTAAAGCGTGATCGGCTCTTCTAGTCGCTCTAAAATCTCAAGCTTGTAGGGTTCCCCTAAATCTTCTATCCGACGCTTGGCCTCTTCCCTGCTCACCTCCTCACGAATGACGGGCAGCCCTTTTTTGATGATTTTGACCATCTCTTTCTTGATGGACTTTAGGTCTTTATCAGTAAACGGTTCGGGCGCGTCAAAATCGTAGTAGAAACCGTAGTCGATAGAAGGGCCAATGGTGACCTGCGCTTTTGGAAATAGACGCTGCACGGCCATCGCCATGACGTGAGAGAAGGTGTGGCGAATCCGCTCTAGCTTTTCTGACTCGTCGGTACGAAGCAGCTTGATCGGGGTCTCTGCTGTAGCCGTCTGAGTCGCTACAGTCGGATTTTCTTCAGACATAGAAGCAGCTTGAGAAGAAGATTGAGAGGCCACCATAGGGAAAACGTGAAGCTTTGTTCGTACTGATTTGGGCTGAATTTGTCTTGGCTGAATTTGCCTTGGCTGAATTTGCCTTGGCTGAACTAGTGTAACGCGAAGCTTTCGCTATCGATCACAGCTACAGTGCAATGCGCGCCAGCAAAGGCTTTGGAAAGAGCGTTAGAAAAAGCGCGCTCAACCTAGAATTACTTGCTATACTATTCTCCTGGTCAAGCTAGAAAGAACTGACCTACAGCTTACAAGCTAGAAAACGAGTGCCTAGTGCTAAAGATAGATGACTTTAGTGGTTTACTCTCTTAGGGTTTCCTTATTGTCAGAGTCTTCTTAATCGTTGAAGCCTTCTGACATTGAAGTCTTCTTACAAAAGATTAACAGTGTGAGGAAAAGCTCTGTTTATCCGCTATAAACTTATGGCGGCTGACTCAAGAGCTAAATGTCTGAACTGGTTCAGCCGAAAAGTCAAGGAGTGTGACCATCACGAGGTACGGCCACAGCGTACAGAAGTAGCTATAGCAGCTACGTAGAATTAGCTTCACACAGCCTTCTAAAGCTTTCCTAACTCGTACTTCTGGCGAAAGCTGATTTTTGTTCCACCGTTTAATTTTTCAAAACTATTCTCAACCTGAGCATTCTCAAAGCCAAACTTTATGACAACTCAATCAACTGCTGTGCCGTCACTTACTAACTCAGCGGCAGATAAGTCAGTGACCGATCATCCAATGGTCAAGTTCCAGCGTAAGGTGCGATCGCTAGTCGATACCAAGGCCATTCAGCCTTCTGATAGTCTTTGGAAAATCGCCTTCATCTTCGGCGACAAGTGGACTCATTGGAAATCTGAACTGGAATCCTTCGATTTCACCATGCAAGATTCCCTTGGTGACTTGCTTGCCGTGGACTGCTGGGAAGAAGAAGAGGATCTCGTGTAGCGTTTTTCTGATGCATTGCGCCTATGATTCGCCTTTGTGTATCAGCCGATCGAGGTCGTCTGGGTCGACGTCATAAGCCTTGCCAAACCCTAAAACGAAGCGGCCTGAGCGCGGCTGCAGTTGGAAGAGGCGAAAATCAGGCAGACCTTTCATTAGCTCGACGATGTTGCCAAAGCGAGTTTCAAATCTTGTGGCGATCGCATCCCATTGCTCACTGTTTCGATCTAATAAAGTCGCTGTGCAGCTATAGCTTAATCGCTTACGGGCAAACATTTGCGTCGTCTTGGATTCGTCTTCTATAAACAGCGCACTGGCTTTTTTAGTGGCTGTTAGGTTTTGGGTATGTGCAGATAGACCGCTGACAAAAATGTAGATATTTTTTGCCTCATCTACAATGCAAGGTGCATAGCTAGCCTGCGGCTGAGAATCTGAGCCGACGGTGCCTAGAACGACGCTGCCAAACTGAGTGGGAAAGGACTGATAAATCTGTTGCAGTTTCTCTGGAGATAAGCCTTGCATAGTTTTGAATGATTCCTTTCGAGCGTGATAGCTCCAAGATACTGGTCTAAAGCTATTTGTTTGTACGATCTTCAGAATCTTACAGGGCTATGAAGTAACCTCTGCTCGATCTATCTAAGGTTTAGCTGACAGGAGGTCAGTCAATAGATAGGTACTCAGAACCTACGTACCCTGCTACTGTGGTTGGAAGCCCACTTAACATTTCGATACGAAACTTTCAACCCAAATCATAGATTCTCTTACTGCATGACTGCTCGATCCCTCCCTAACGCTCTAATTAGAGAATCTTTCATCTCTATTTCTATTGCGACGCTAATCGTGCTGCTCTGGGTATTAACTGCCTATGCCAGCCTGTTCGTGCTTCCTGATGCTAAGACCCTGTCAGCGGGTGCTGTCCTGGCAACTATTGTTATTCGGTCGTTCTTGCATACGGGCTTGTTTATCCTGGCTCATGATGCGATGCACGGAACGCTGATGCCTGCCTATCCAAAAATGAATGACTGGGCAGGGCAAATCATCCTGTGGATATACAGTTTTCTATCTTTTGATATGATGCAGGACTGCCACCATCAGCATCATCGCACCCCGGCTCAAAGCGCCGATCCAGATTTCTATCCAAGTAGCTTTTGGCCTTGGTATTTCAAGTTCATGCGGGTCTACATTCAAGGCGGTCAGGGTTGGGCAATCTTTTGGGGGATGTCGGCTTTCTTTTATCCAATGGTGCTGGGCCTGGGTGTGCCTGTACTCAATGCAGTTTTATTTTGGCTACTCCCTCAGGCCGTTAGCTCCTGGCAACTGTTCTACTTTGGTACTTATCGCCCTCACAAGCATCCTGCGGGTGGCCATACCAATATTCATCGGGCCAATAGCAGCAGCGCCTCGCCGTTGCTATCGTTCTTGAGCTGCTACCATTTCGACTACCACTGGGAACATCATGAATATCCGCATCTGCCCTGGTACAAGCTGCCCTCTATGCATCAGCGGTAATCATCTATTGGTAGTAATCTAGTATCGGTAATCAATATCGAGATATCGAAAGCTCGGAAGAAAAGTTTTAAGGGGAGCTGCTATGGGTTTGTTTTCTTTTTCAGGTACGCCGCCGACAGATTTAGGGGTGACAGACGGACGGCTGAAGGTATGTCCCAGTACGCCTAACTGTGTGTGTTCCTACGCGCCCGCTGAAGATACAGAGCATGCGATCGCACCTTTTACCTACGATGGCTCTGCCAAAGATGCGATCGCCAAGCTCAAAACCATCATCGAAGGCACGGAGCGCTCAAAAATTAACACCGCTAGCGATGACTACCTCTATGCAGAATTTTCCAGCAAGCTGATGGGTTTTGTTGACGATGTAGAATTCTATGCGCCGCCTGGCGAATCCGTTATCCACACCCGCAGTGCCGCGCGTTTGGGCAAGTCTGATCTGGGCGTAAACCGCAAGCGAACCGAAGAAATTCGTAAAAACTTCACAGCCAGCTAGCAGATATCTTCGTTTTGGTAGGCGCTCAGACTATAGTATGAGTGAGAAATCTGGACACAAGTGATAGTTGTGTGACCATTGATGATAAACACTGCTGAAGCTAAGCTGTCTGAGCGCGATGTACAGATACAAAGAGATTCAGATGAGCATCTATCCCTAGGGGGAATAGAAAGCGCATTCAACCTGACATCGAGAGAGAGGCTGTTGAGTAGCGGTCGCTCGGAACTGGTGCTGGTAGCCATAGATATCGGCACCAATTCCATTCATATGGTGATTGTCAAGATCGACGCGACGCTGCCTGCTTTTAACATCATCGGCAAAGAAAAAGATACGGTTCGGCTAGGAGACTTTTGTGAGGAAACAGATAGCCTCACAGAAGAGGCTATGACCAGAGCCGTCGCGTCGCTCAAGCGCTGTTTGCAAATTGCTGAGAGCTTTCAGGCAGACGATGTTGTCGCTGTAGCGACCAGCGCGGTGCGTGAAGCGGCTAATGGCCAAGTCTTTATCGATCGGGTTAAAGCGGAAGTCGGCCTGTCTATTAACCTAATCGCAGGAAAAGAAGAAGCCCGGCGGATTTATCTCGGCGTGATTTCTGGTATGGAGCTGAAAGGCAAGCCTCATGTCATTGTCGATATCGGCGGCGGTTCTACAGAGATTATCGCTGGTCGCGGCGGACGTCACGATTTTTTGAGCAGCAGCAAAGTTGGTGCGGTACGTCTCACTTCGCAGTTTGTTTCAACCGATCCTATCAGCAAAGAAGAATATAACTACTTAAGGGCTTATGTGCGAGGTGTGCTAGAGCCGACAATAGACTCGCTCAAAGCCAAGCTTAAAAAAAAGCTAGCAGGCACAGAGCATGAGCAGACGCCGCTAAGAATGATTGGTACCTCTGGTACGATCGAGTGTTTGGCTACCTTAGCCGCTATTGATAAGACAGGGGCTGAACCCGATCCAATTAATGGATGCTTGTTAACCCGTGACCAGCTAGATGCTCGGATTAATCAGCTACGCAAGATGAGCTACAAGGAGCGTTTAGCACTGCCAGGTATGTCTGAGCGCCGAGCAGAGATCGTGGTGCCAGGGGCAATCATCTTGCAGACAGTCATGCAGCTTTTGAACATTTCACAGCTAAAGGTATGTGAAAGAGCCTTGCGCGAGGGTGTAGTCGTCAACTGGATGTTGATCAACGGTCTGATTGAAGATCGAATGGCCTTTCAAGATTCGATTCGCGATAGATCGATCAGAAAGCTAGCAAATAAATACAAAGCGAATGGCGATATTGTTGCCCAGTTTGCCACAAGTCTGTTTGATCAAACCCAAGGTGTCTTGCACAATCTATCGCCGCTAGGGCGAGAATACCTGTGGGCAGCGGCGATGCTACACAACAGCGGTCACTATATCAGCCATTCTGCCCATCACAAGCATTCCTATTACCTAATTCGCAATGGCGGATTACTAGGATTTACAGAAACTGAAATAGAGATTATCGGCAATATTGCTCGCTACCACCGCAAGAATCTACCCAAAAGGCGACACGATAACTACAACAATTTACCCGGCAAGTACGAGCGCAAGCTAGTCGATCAGCTAGGAGCAATACTGCGGGTGGCAGTGGCTCTAGACCGGGCACGTAGCCACGCGATCGCCGCTATTGAAACCACATTCGACCCCAAAAGCAGAACGCTCACACTACAGCTCATCCCTTTCGACAAAAATAACCAGTGTGAGCTAGAGCTTTGGAATATTGACTACAAGAAAGCCTGGTTTGAGGATGTATTTGAAGTGAGTTTAGAAGCAACAGTTGCCGTAGCTAGTGACTAGCACACTGCTTTTATAGACGCAGTTTGATAGAAAATATTGATAGATAGAATAGAGAAACTGCATAGCCATACTTCGCGATTGGTGAAAACAATCCGTAATTGGGATCTAGGTTGGCCGTTCACCCGTGAGGAAAAGTCTTTCTGTAACTTCCGTGGTGCTCTAAACAGCCCTCACTGGGGCTCCGATGCGCTGACCCCGTCTCGAATGCAGCCTCTTTTCCCTCGTAAATGCTACTGAGAGAGACACCTAGCCTCTCCACATCTGTCTAGTCACTAATTCTTTAAACATAAGTAGTCATATTCGGGCTTGGTATAAAAGGATAGAAAGTGTGATTTAAGCGTAAAGGATGGTTGTTTAAAGGAAAAAGCCTGATATACCGATAGTTTTTGATGTACACTTCGTTTACTAATTTATTAGTTATGGGTGTTATTACTTAGAAAAATCGCACGCTTCTAAAAAGAAGAAATGTTCCTATGAATTTACAAAAGCTGTCTGCTGTATCTATATTAGCTAGTGCTAGCTGGTTCGCCGCCTCAGGAATTGCAGGCGCAGTTAGCCTGACAACTAGTGGCACCTGGTCAGATATTGATCCTACTAGTGGGATTACTGGAGGAGGAACCAATCAGATCTCCTGGGGAAATCCATCTAACCCATCAAATAGCCAAAGTTCTTATGTGTTTGATGGCGTGAGCACAATGTCAAATGTGGCAGATCTAACAACCTCTTTCCTACTTGGCACCTTCACTCACAATAATTTTCCTATCACGGGCACGTCCTTGGATTCTGCAACTTTGAACGTGAATCTAGGCCTAGACACTTTGTCTGAGACGTTTGCTTTTGGATTCAATCACAATGAAACGAATAATGCTACGCCCTGTGACCCCACTGGCACTACAGTTTGTCCTGATGTTGTGACTTTCTTAAACAACAGTTCTTCAACGCAGTCTATTCTACTAGACGGCGTTGAGTATGCTCTTGCTATCTCTGGATTCTCAACGGACGGTGGCGCTACGCTTACTAGTCAGTTTGTGACAGAAGAAGGTCAGGCCAACAATGCTCAGCTATTCGGCCAACTGACACCAGCAACGCCGATACCAACGCCAGCTATGCTTCCTGGTTTGGTAGGTATGGGCATTGCGGCTATTCGTAAGCGCCAGCGAGTAGAAACAGAAGACTCTAACAGCTAGAACGGCTTTATGTGGAACGAGCTGTTGCGCTATCTCGTGATTTCGTGATTGGTTGTGCCTACTGTATTGTTTGCCTTGCTAATGCACATAGCTATAGCCTGGAACGCATAATTTAAGCGGTCGGTAATTGCTTAAACTATTCCAGCAGCTATATAGACCCCAGCAAATCGTGAATGTGTTTGCAACTTGCTGGTGCCTATCTTGCATAGCCGTGGTTAACGTCTTTCCTTGCGGTCTACGTTGGCTCACGAAGTAGTACGGCCTTTCACTTTTTGCTGTGGACGACTATAGCAAGCTGCTAATACCTAAAAGAATCCTGCTACTGAGCGGGATTCTTTTAGGATTGGAACAGCACTACATCCTCTAGCGGGATCTGTTCTACAACATTGTGCAGACCCTTCTCTAAAACGCTCTTACGAAGAACCCTTTCACAAAAAGCATTCTCACTACTCAACATATCCTGTCGACAGTTTGGGCAAAACCAGCGTACTTCACCATGGCGAAAGTGACGAAGCAAACAACTATTACAACAAAGACAATGACTCATTATTAGCGAACCTCATATAGCTTCTGATATAGCGCTTGTCACTTCAGTCCTTCGGCGTGCCTGTATCTACGCAGCCGTGAGATTTCGATCTTGACTGGCTTCTAGGGGCCCTGCGTCTGCTTTTACCTGGCCGCGCACTACCAGCACAGAGCAGGGAGCCCGGTGCATAACATAGCTACTAACGCTGCCTGTCAATAATTCATTGATGCCTTTGCGTCCGTGAGTGCCTACTATCACCAGGCTGGCTTTCTCGGTTTTAGCGCGATCGCAGATGACCACACCCGGATCGCCAACGTCCTGAAAGATCTTAGTCTGCACGCCCACAGCCGCAGCCTGACGCTGTAATCGAGAAAGCGCTTCTAGTCCTCTTTGCTTGCAGGCATCGTACTGTTTTTGGTAGGCATCCCAAGCATATTCGGGGACTGCAAACGGGTAGCCAGCCAGACTAGGATAGGCCATCGTCGGCAAGTCGCTGGTGCCATCAGTCGAGAGCACACCCAGAACTAAAAGCTCTGCGTTCTCTACTTTGGCCATGTCAAGCGCTACTTTAAAGACCGCCTCACAAGCTTCGTTGGTATCTAGCGCAACTAGGATTCTATTGATCATGGGGATCTCCTAACGTCTAAGTTCCTTACCTTTTAGCGACAAGGTTTGAAGAAACTGTGAAGATGAAGAAAGCTTGGCTGATTAAGTATCTTCTTCCCAACGCTCCTGGCTAAGTAGATCAATGATGCGATCGCGCTGCAAAAACTCATTACTAGCCAATGCCGTTTCAAAGTGCGCCCACTCGTGTTCTGGAATATGGCGACACAGCATGTAGATAGGCTGCTGGCGATCGACCGCTCGGCTATAGACAAGCTCTCTAGCCTCATCGCGTAGCATATCGAGCGTATAGATTTTCCTTTGAAGCGCAGTCGTCACGATGTCATCCCTGGTTGTAGTGCAGAATTCTCCACTGTTGAGATTACAGAACAATGATGAGGGAAGTATGAAGAAACAGTATTGGACAATGCTTTCTATTGACTATTTTCTGCTTATCTGAGCCTCTACAAAAGGTCATCGATTACAGACTGCCAGTCTTGCACACTCGATCCAGATGACAGCGTGGTGGCTTCAGCGCCATTGATAAAGAACGTTGGCGTAGACCAAACGCCGCGCACGGTCGCAAAGCGGGCCGGAATTCGAGCTTTGGCATAGGTTTCTTCACTGTTTAACAGGTTCAAGAACTGTGCTTTGTCCTTGTGATTTGTTGCCGCCGCGGCGCACTCAGATAGAAAGGTATGAAACTCTGTTTGGGTTTTGTCTTTCCAGGCTTCGTTGGCAAAGTCTGCCTGCTTACTAAATAGATAGCTGACAAACTCAATGAACTTCTGAGGATCTGAATTGTGAGTATCTAGATTAGCAACTGCGATCGCAGCTTTGGTCGCATCCCAGCTCTGCCGATGATTGCCCAACGTCATCGGCTGAAATGCCCAGTAAATCTGCTCTAGGGAATAGGCTGCTTTTACCTTCATCACCGTCTCCCAGCCCTTCTTAGAAAAAGGACATTCTAGATCAAAGAACACTTCGACCATGACCGGCGCATTCGCATCGCCCAGACGGTAGCCACTACGACGAGACGGAATAGGAATAGCCATATGCAATTAAAAGGTGATCAAACAACTTTAAAATCCTTGCACATCAAAACGGTCTCTGACAATCCATCTTCTCTGGCCTTCTCTAGGTTGAGACGATGGGTCAGTAGCGGATAAGACTCGACGCTGCACTAGCTATATTTTTGGCCGATTGATTACAATCAAAACTGACTCAACCTCATCTTTGTACTTTCTCGCATGCTCTATCGCCGATTTGGTCGTACCGAACTACAAATGCCCGTCTTCTCCTGTGGCGGTATGCGCTATCAGCATTCGTGGCAAGACGTAGCGCCAGAAGATATTCCTCAAAAAAATCAAGAGAATCTAGAGGCGACGATCCGGCGGGCAGTGGCGCTAGGCATCAACCATATTGAAACGGCTAGAGGCTATGGCACATCTGAAATTCAGCTAGGTAAAGTGCTGCCGACTTTTGAGCGCAGCGAGCTGATTGTTCAATCTAAAGTCTCGCCTAGAGCCAATCCCAATGAGTTTTCACAAACCGTTGAGCTTTCGCTGGCTAACTTAAATTTAGACTATCTAGACTTACTCGGGTTCCACGGAATTAACAACGCTGAAACGTTAGATTACAGCATTCGCCCAGGCGGCTGCATGGACGCAGCCAAAAAGCTACAGGCACAAGGCAAAGTTCGCCATATTGGATTTTCGACTCACGGGCCTACTCAAGTCATTGTCGATGCGATCGCAAGTAATCTATTCGACTATGTAAACATTCACTGGTACTACATCTTTCAAGACAACTGGCGAGCGATCGAAGCCGCCGCAGAGCGGGACATGGGCGTTTTTATTATCAGCCCTTCTAACAAGGGAGGCAATCTGTACAGCCCACCGCCTAAGCTAGTAGAGCTCTGTAAACCGCTTAGCCCGATGGTGTTCAACGATCTGTTTTGTCTAAGTCATCCGCAGGTGCATACCCTAAGCTTGGGCGCGGCCTGTCCGTCTGATTTTGATGAGCATATGAAAGTCTTGCCGCTGGTTGAAAAGGCAGACGAAGTGCTGCCGCCTATTCTAGAACGGTTAGAACAGCAGGCGATCGCAACCCTAGGAGAACGCTGGTATCGCACCTGGCAAGAAGGACTGCCCGACCTGCAATCGACCCCTGGCAATATCAACATTGCGATCGCCCTTTGGCTAGGCAACCTCGTTGAAGCCTTTGACATGATCGAATACGCCCAGTCTCGTTACAACCTGCTGGGCGGTGCTAGCCACTGGTTTCCCGGCAACAAAGCCGATCACCTCAGCCGATTCGATCTCACCGAAAGCCTCAAAAACAGCCCCCACGCCAAGACTATTCCCAAGCGCCTAGCCAAGATTCATGAAAAGATTGGCGGCGCAGACGTGAAGAGATTGTCCCAGCAGTAGTATTTACTGGCGTGGTGGTGATGAAGTATGAATGATGAACGATGAATTTAAAGGCGCAAGAAACACGCAGGCGCTTATCGGCAGTTCACCAATACATCTTGGCTCCCTACTTCATCGTTCATCATTCATCATTCCTCGTTCATAACTTCTCTTCCATGGTTGCTCACGCCGCAAAATTTCAGGGTCAATCTGCGCTTCTTTCTAGCGAACTGCTCAGCTACTATCGTCAGGTCAGCGCTGCTCCGCTCACTGTCGTCGATGTTGAGACAACGGGCGCGCTCGGGCACAACGCTCGCGTCATTGAAGTCTCCATACTTCATGCCAGCCTAGCTACCGGACTAGAGCACCAAGAGAGCTATCTGATCAATCCCAAAGTCAAAATTCCTGAATACATCACCAAAATTACCGGGATTACGCCCGAGATGGTGTATCCTTCGCCGCCACCTGAAGAGATCTGGCCCAAATGTCAACCTTTGCTAGCAGGCGATCGCGTTTTTACCGCTCACAACCTCGACTTTGACTATTCCTTCTTACGCACCGAATATAAACGTCTCGGCATCCGCTTCTATAAACCCCCGCTCCAGAAGCTCTGTACAGTGATTCTTTCTAGAATGCTGCTGGCTGACCTGCCCTCCCGTAGTCTGCCAAACCTAATCAAGCATTTCAACTTCGATATCAGCACTTCTCACCGGGCCGAAGCCGATACCAAAGCCTGCTGGCTTCTCGCCGAAACGCTGCTTACCCAAATTCAGCACGAAGACGACGAAACGCTGCTCAAACGCTTTGGCCAACAGTGGATTCGTCTGCAAGATGCCGCCAAGATATTGAACTGTCGAAAAGAAGACGCTCAGCAAAAGCTAGAGATCGCGCAAGTAGAAAGTCGCCTATCGTTTAAGCGAAAGCTGCCGATGTATCGTCGCTGGGGTGTAGAGCAGTTTTACTATACTCAGCAGGGACAGCAGATGTCTTTGCTGTAAATATGAACCGATAAGCGAACTCCGCAACTTAGCCACAGCGGCTAATTAGACAAATAGCACAGCTTATCTTGACAACCTAGCAATGATAAAAAAGACTTTACTGCTCTCACTTATTGTCATTCCCGGTATCGCAGGCATGGCTATCTTCGGCTACTACGCCCTGCAAGATTGGGGACAGCTCCAGCTAGATTATAAAGCCTATCAAGCAGTCACTAAAATCGGCACCATAGGCATAGAAACGATCTTCAAGGCCAACGCCGCTCAGATGATTCAACGGATCAATCTGTTTGCAGACGGCACCTGGTTTTTGCTAAGCGCTATTTTTAGCTCAATAGGGCTGCATGGGTTTCTAACGTCAAATTTCTAACGTCAAAGGAGTTCGATATTCGCGGCATCAGCTCCCTCTTTTATGTCTACTGCCTCTCTAGAGAGATAGAAACTCTTCGTCTCTGACGCTATGCTAAGTAACGTTGCAATGGTAGTTAACGATGTCCGAGAAAGATAGCAAGAATTACTCTTGGAAAGGCAGTTGGGATGCAGGCACCGCCCTCATGGTTTTAGTCGGCGTCTTGACAGTTGTTCTATTTGTCGCTGGCTTCTCTTACTAAGCTAGCTGATGCGCCTACCTGATGACAACGAGATAACTCGTCCTAGCGTCAACATTTTGCCAATGATCGACGTAATTTTCGCGATTCTGGCGTTTTTTATTCTATCCACGCTGTATCTGACTAGGGCTGAAGGGCTGCCGGTTAATCTGCCTCAGGCGGTGACAGCAACCCCGCAAGACCAGATAGATATAACGCTAGTAATCACGTCAGAGGGGAACTTGTTTTTAGGTGACGACGCTGTTTTGTTAGAGAATTTAGCGGCTGAGGTGAGGGCGATCGCGCCAGCCAATCCCATCCTAGTCACCATTCGCGCTGATGAGCTAACTAGCCATGGCCAGGTAGTTGCTGCAATGGATCAGCTCCGTACGATCGATAGCGTTCGACTAGGGATTGCGACCACCCGGCCCTGAGTCTCTATTACTATATGTCGCTTGAGGAACACGATGCGGCGCTAATGGCTGGTACTAGGTTTTTTAGGTCGCGAGCGGCTTAAAAGACAAAAGCTCAACGCTGCCAGAAGCGCTTCTTTCGCGCGCCAGGGACAGGTAAGTCCATTGCTGTATGAAACTCTTTTTGTACCTTGCGAGTCAGGCGTTTGGAAACCTGGCGAACAATCTGATTTAGCAACTGGTCACCAGAGGCTTTAATTAAGTTGTCTGGTAAGTTCTGCACAAAGCGGGGAACTTCGACCCAAGTAGACAGGTTGAGTTCCCATTCGACATGTGTGGTTTTGTCGACGTCAATATCTTCTGGAATATCTTCAGCAGCACCTTCGCAAAGACTCATCGAAGCGCGAAAATCAACGTCGTAGCCTTCGGGGTTGTAGCCAGGAACCGGAATTGTCTCGATGCGATAGATTCCCTCTTCTTGTGGCAGTAAGTGCAGACCGATTTTAGGTTCTACTACATGGTTTAGGCTTTTATACTTACCGACAGTTAACCCATAGCCATTTTTTCCGATGGGCTCTACCGCCATTGGCTGCGCGCATCGGGGAAACCATTCCTGGTGAGCATCCAGATACTGAGCTACGGTAGCTGCGTCTGCATACATCTCCATATGGCCTATGTAGTTGCCTTGAAAATGCAAAGTGTCTTTAGAGGAAGTTACGTTTGTTTTTGAAGTTTTTTGTTCTTCAATCAGACTAGCACCCGTCTCAAGAAATTGGGAGCCTACTTGAGCGGAAGGCAGGTTAGAGGGAATTTGCATAGAGCCGATCACAAAAGACGAAAAAGGAACACAGGGGATCAAAACCTATCCGTCTGTGCGTATTCTATTGATCCGTATAAGTATTTATCCGTATTAAATAGAATTGATAGGTCGTAAGAAATACATCAATCTAACAGTACATACTGAGAGGACGAGAAGACCTTCGTTAATCTACTGAATCAATATGGCACTAGCTTTCTACCTGGACAGTGCTTATCGCTACGCTTAAGCGCCTATGCGGTCTCTGCTATGGTCTCTGCGAGAAGCGAAGTCGTTAACACAAGTGGCCGTCTGTTTGAGTATGTCTCTAAGGCTAGCTATACTTCGCTTGTATTCGATGAGTGAGCTTTGGTAGATGAAAGCACTGGTTGCAGGTTCGACAGGAAAAACGGGTGGCCATATTGTCAGGTTGCTGCTGGAAAAAGGGATTGAAGTGCGGGCGCTAGTTAGAGATATAGATAAAGCCAACTCAGCGCTACCGGAAACAGTTGAGAAGGTCGTCGGCGACGTGCTGAATAAAGACAGCCTAATCGCTGCTCTAGCAGGCTGCGATATCCTGCTGAGCGCGACAGGTGCAGCGCCTAGCTTTGACCCGACAGGTCCCTATCAGGTGGACTATGAGGGGAATAAGAACCTAGTAGATGCTGCCAAGACGGCAGGGGTCGATCAGTTGGTGATGGTGTCCTCTCTTTGCGTGTCTAAGATTTTCCATCCGCTGAACCTATTCTGGGGAATTTTGTACTGGAAGAAGCAGGCGGAAGACTACCTAAAGGCGAGTGGCGTGCCCTACACAATAGTGCGTCCTGGCGGATTGAAAGACGAGGATAACGCAGAAGCGATTGTGATGTCTCCTGCCGATACGCTGTTTGAAGGAAGTATTCCTCGGGTGAAGGTAGCGCAGGTTTGCGTGGATGCTATCGGCCAGAGCGCTGCCAAAAACAAGGTATTGGAAATCGTAACGAGTGAAGAGGCTGCTGGTCAGCCGATGGACGCACTGTTTGCCAGCGTCGGCTAGGGCTGGGCCGCTGGCGGGTTCCGTAGCCAAAGACGCAGCCAAGCAACGGTAATTAGGGTTAGCAGGACTAGAGGCCAGCTAATTTGGTTGAGCATAGCCCAGTCGAATCTGTAGAAGATTTGGCCTGAGAAGTAGGTTGCGATCGCTACAAAGCCGAACACCGCAAAATCATGTACTGCCTGTGCCTGTGCTTTCTCGTCTGGGGTATAGCTCTCGGTGAGCAAAGTTGTAGAGCCGACATACATAAAGTTCCAGCCGAGTCCAAGTAGAAGCAGGGCAATCGCAAAATGCCAGAAACTTGTCCCTGCTAGGTTCAGGGCCATACAGCTCAATAGCAGCGCTGCCCCAGTCGAGATGATAGTCAGCACACCAAACCGCTTAATTAGCCAGCCAGTGACTAGCGCCGGGCCGAACATGCCAAAAACGTGCCACTGAATTACCGTTGCCGACTGAGAAAAGCTGTGGCTTTCCGCCGTCATAGCTAGCGGCGTTGCCGTCATCACGAACGCCATCACACCGTAGCTGATAGTGCTGCCGAAGGTAGCCACACAAAACTTAGGCTGCCGAACAATTTCAAAGAGCGAGCGTGAGCTAGCTGCGAGCTTTTGCCGGATAGGAGTGTGTGGGATTTGGAGAAAGCACAGCAGCAGAGCAGACAGTATCTGCAACACCAAAACAGCGACAAAAGCACCAATATAGATCTCGCTGTCAAACCAACTTTTAGAGCCACTGGCCAACCATGGCCCCAGAACAGCCGCGATGATCCCACCTGCAATCACCCACGAAATTGCCTGCGATCGCGAAGCTTCATCCGCAACATCAGCGGCAGCAAATCGATAATAGCCAACAAAGCTGTTCGACAATCCTAGAAAGGCCATCGACAGCGCAAATAGCCAGTAGCTAGCGATAGTCAAACTGTAGATGCTCAGCCCAGCGCCTGCTATCCCCACCAAGGCACCGAGCAAGAATCCTTTTCGTCTGCCCACGCGCTGCATCAACACCGAGGCCGGAATAGTCACTGTCATCGTGACAATCTGTCGAATCGCTAGCGGCAGCGTAGCCAAAGCTTTGTCCGCAGCTAGAGCGTAACCAATCAGCGCCGCTGTCGTGATCAAAACGGTATTTGTAGTCATCGCTAGCGCCTGACAGAGGGCTAAAAGCGTGACCTGGGACTTCATAGAACTAGGGGCAGATGACATGGAACTCACCAAACCGACTCACTGAACAAGCTAGCCGAACAACAAGAGCTGAGCTTATCACGCTCATCCTAAAGTCCGGCATAGACTTGCTGAATGCCGTCTATCAACCTAATGAATGGATTCCAGTCGGTTCTGGTCAGCGGGTTCGCAACCGTATCAGCACGTTAGAAGAACCAGCCGTAGCTATGTAGCCCTTTGCCCAAAATGTTGACGCCTAGGTAGCAAATCCAAACTACTACAAATCCAGATGCAGCTAGAATCGCAGGCTTTCTTCCTTGCCATCCTTTAGTGATTCGAGCATGTAGGTATGCGGCAAAAACTAACCAGGTAATCAGTGCCCAAGTTTCCTTCGGGTCCCAGCTCCAGTAAGAGCCCCACGCCTCATTTGCCCAAACTGCACCCGCAATGATGCCAATTGTCAGCAGCGGAAATCCTAAGCCGATGATGCGATAGCTGATGTTATCTAATGTGTCTGCGAGCGTTAGTCGCTGAAGGGAGAGGGTGGAGTCTGTGTCTTCGGCACTGCTTTTAGTAGAGGTATCTTTGGTCACTACGCTAGCAGGTGCGGCTAAAACGGCGGTACTGCCTCCTGTGGTACTGCCTCCGGCGGCGATAATTTGCTCTGTGACCGCATTCTCTACGGCGCGGTCTACAGCCAGAGAATTAGTCGCTCTTTTTAGCTGGTACTTGCGATCGCGAAAACCACCTGTCCCTACAGAGCTACCCTTCAGCTCTACCGCCTGGCCACGAGTGACAATCAAAAAGGCGATCGCAATCAAAGATCCCACCATCAAAGCCGCGTAGCTCAGCAGCATCACGCTCACATGCATCATCAGCCAGTTGGACTTCAGCGCTGGCACTAGCGGCTCAGAAACCTGCATCGTATCGGGTAAGGTCAAAGCGGCAAAGGCTGCGATCGCCATCGCCACCGGAGAAGTCACTGCCCCCACCCAGCGGCTATCCGTCATCTTCTCAGCCGCAAAATGAACGGCTGTAATCCCCCAGGCAATAAAAAATAGAGATTCGTACAGATTACTTAACGGAAAGTATCCGCCTTCGATCCAGCGAGCCGTGAGCAGCGCCGCCATTGCTAGGTTGCCAATCGCCATACCAACGCCGCCGATGATCGGCAGGGCCTTCACCTTTTCAAAAGCCAGGCCGCTCCAGTAGGCCAGCATCGCCACGAATAAGACCGCAAACGCCGCATTGTCTAACCATCCTTCTAAGCTAGCGAGGGTCAAACTTGACGTTAGGCCAGACGTGCTCAGACTGGCAAAGTAGATGGAATTAGCAAAATCAAAAGCGACCATAAGAAGGCGGATGTCTGGCTAAGAGGTTTATTCTTCTACTATCTGGCGTTAAGCCCGCTCTAATATCTTACAGAAGAGGATAGAGCCATGACTATGTTCCTAGGCTAATTCGTCAAGATTACGAGGCGGGTGAATGTTAAATTCATTCCATCTTCTTGCTTGGTTTCTGGTCTAGGAGGGCGTAGCGTTAGATACATTACCTAATGCTACTGCTAACTCTGGGAACTTGACTCAGACGGCCAGTCAATCAACTTTTGAGCTGTCGCAAAAACTGTCGCGCCGACTGTCAAATAGATCACGGTTGACCGTACCGACTTCAAGTAAAAGTTCAAGCATATTAATACGATGAGAGAATAACAGTCATGGAATTAGCAGCACTCTGGAAACGGTATCAGGACTGGCTCTATTACCATGAGGGGCTAGGCATCTACGTAGATGTTAGTCGTATGAGCTTTGATGATCCCTACGCTGAGCAACTGGTGCCCAAGTTCGATCAGGCATTTGAGGCGATGGACGAACTCGAAAAAGGTGCGATCGCCAATCCAGATGAAGGCCGTATGGTCGGACACTACTGGCTACGTGCCCCGGACCTAGCGCCTTCTGAAGAACTAAAAAAAGATATCGTCGAAACGCTTGAGAGTCTAGAAAACTTTGCCCAGAAGATTCGCAGTGGTGCGATCACCCCTGCGAACGAACCGAAATTCACTGACATTCTCTCAGTAGGCATCGGTGGCTCGGCTCTTGGCCCTCAGTTCGTATCCAAAGCACTAGCACCTGCCGTACCAGATATCGATATTCACTTTATCGATAACACCGATCCTATCGGCATCGATCACGTCTTTGAAGAAATCGGCGATCGGCTCAAAAGCACGCTAGTCATTATCACTTCCAAGTCAGGAGGGACACCTGAGACCCGTAACGGCATGGTTGAAGCCAAAGCCGCCTATGAACGAGCCGGACTGTCTTTTCCGAAGTATGCCGTCGCCGTCACTGGGATCGACAGCAAGTTAGAGAATATTGCCAAGGGCGAAGGCTGGCTAGCGACTTTTCCTATGCATGACTGGGTAGGGGGCAGAACCTCTGAGCTATCTGCGGTCGGGCTACTGCCAGCGGCGCTGCAGGGCATCGATATTCGCGGCATGTTAGCTGGAGCCAAAGAAATGGACGAAGCGACCCGCGTCCACGATCTGCGGACAAATCCAGCCGCTTTGCTCGCGCTGGCCTGGTACTTTGCTGGGAACGGGACGGGTGAGAAAGACATGGTGGTGCTGCCTTACAAAGACAGTCTGCTGCTGTTTAGTCGTTACCTACAGCAGCTAGTAATGGAATCACTGGGTAAAGAAAAAGATCTGGACGGCAATACGGTCTATCAAGGCATCGCCGTTTATGGAAACAAGGGCTCAACCGACCAGCACGCCTACGTTCAGCAGCTCAGAGAAGGTGTGCCCAACTTCTTTGCGACCCTGATAGAAGTGCTAAAAGATCGCGAAGGGCCATCGGTAGATGTCGAACCGGGGGTAACTTCTGGCGACTATTTATCAGGGCTATTGCAGGGAACTCGCCGGGCTCTATCCGAGAACAACCGCGACTCGATCACAATCACCATCCCCGAAGTTTCGCCCAAGATGGTCGGGGCGTTGATTGCCCTGTACGAACGGGCAGTCAGTCTGTATGCCAGCCTAGTGAATATCAATGCCTACCACCAGCCGGGGGTAGAGGCTGGCAAGAAAGCGGCGGCAGACGTTCTCTCACTGCAAACTAAAGTCAAGGAGGCGCTAAAAGCTTCAGATACTGCGCTCTCTTTAGATGAACTGGTTGAGAAGACGGACACAAAAGACAAGATAGAAAACGTCTACAAGATTGTGCGGCATCTAGATGCGAACGGTCGCGAACTGAAGATTGAGGGGAGCCCGAGCGAGCCAGCTAGCTTGAAGGTAAGCGCTCTGTAGAAACGGTCTAGAGAAACGGTCTAGACAGAAACGCTCTAGAGTAGCTAGCAAGTCATTAGGTAGGCAAATAGTGATTTGCTTCTAGCCTTATGGTGACAACCTCACAGTCATATTGAGCAATGCCTCCTAGAATAATTACTGGCAGTGGTTTCAGGCGACTGCTAATGGTTTGCTCTTTGAGTTAATTTTTCATGGCGTTTTCTTCGATTACTCGTGCGATCGCACGCTCCCCCTTAGCCCAAGAGCTGGTCACAAAACTAGAAAAGCAGCAAACCCTGACGCTCGCAGGCGCACCTCGACTCCCAAAAGGGCTAGTCAGCTCGGCCTTAGCACAGAAGCAGGCAAAGCCGCTGTTGGTAGTGACAGCCACCTTAGAGGAAGCCGGTCGCTGGGCCGCTCAGCTAGAGGCAATGGGCTGGGCTACGGTTGCCTTTTATCCCACTTCGGAATCTTCGCCGTACGACGCATTTGACCCTGAATCAGAGCTGATTTGGGGCCAGCTTCAGGTACTCTCTGATCTGACCAATGGCAAGGCGAACGCAGAGAATCTGCCGCCGGGATCGAAGCATTTAGGCGCGATGGCGATTGTGGCAACTGAGCGAGCGCTGCAGCCGCACCTGCCCCCGGTCGAAGCCTTTCGCCCGTACTGCCTAGAGATTCGGCTAGGGATGGAACTCAATCTCAAAGATTTAGGGCTGAGCCTGGCTAAGCTGGGCTATGAGAAGGTCTCTTCTGTAGAAGTAGAAGGGCAGTGGAGTCAGCGCGGAGATATTATTGATGTCTTTCCGGTAGCGGCAGAATTACCGGTGCGGATGGAGCTGTTTGGCGATGAGCTAGAGCGGCTACGAGAATTCGATCCGGCTAATCAGCGATCGCTTGACAAGATCGAGACGCTGCTGCTGACGACGACCGACTATGGGCCGCTGATTTCCTCAGCACTAGAAAAAAAAGGACTGCTCGAAGATCTGTTAACAGCAGAAGCTCAAGAGACTTTTACCGCCAGTGGCAAGGTCGAAGGCGCTCGACGATTTATGGGACTGGCGTTCGAATCGCCTGCCTCTCTGTTGGATTATTTACCAGAAGACGCGGTGGTCGTCATTGATGAGCCTGCCCAGTGTGTGGCCCATGCAGATCGCTGGCTAGAGACGGTCGAAGATCGCTGGCAAGAGGCGCAAGAAGCGTTTGAGGCGAACGCAGAAATTCAGCTACCCAAAGGCGGCTTGCCTAAGGTTCACAGACCGTTTGCTCAGGCGCTTGAGGAAGTTGAGCTTTTTCAGCAGATTGAACTGTCTGAAATTGCAGAAGAAGGCGTTGGGCTGAATCTGGCTAGTCGGCCCGTGCCGATTCTGCCGCATCAGTTTGGCAAGCTGGCAGATATTTTGAAGCAAGAACGCGATCGCAAGTTCTTCCCCTGGCTAATCTCTGCCCAACCTTCTCGCTCCGTCGCGCTGCTGCAAGAGCACGACTGCCCGGCTCAGTTCATCCCGAATCCCAAAGACTTTCCAGCGATCGATAAGCTGCAAAATCAGCGTATTCCGATTGCAGTCAAATACTCAGGACTAGCCGAACTCGAAGGCTTCATCCTGCCGACCTTTCGCATCGTCGTCGTCACCGATCGCGAATTCTTTGGCCAGCACACCTTAGCCACGCCTAGCTATGTTCGCAAGCGGCGGCGTGCGGCGTCTAAACAGGTTGATCCGAACAAGCTGCGGCCCAAAGACTATATCGTCCATCGCAACCACGGCATCGGTCAGTTCCTTAAGCTTGAGAGTCTGACGGTTGATCAAGAAACCCGCGAATACCTCGTCATTCAATATGCGGACGGTTTGCTGCGCGTACCTGTCGATCAGATGGGCTCTCTCTCTCGCTATCGCACCTCGGTAGAGCAAAAGCCTCAGCTCAATAAGATGACGGGCAAAACTTGGGAAAAAACCAAGGGTAAGGCGCGTAAAGCCATCAAAAAAGTGGCGGTTGATCTGCTTAAGCTCTATGCTCAGCGATCGCAGATGCAAGGCTTTACGTACCCTGAGGATATGCCCTGGCAGCAAGAACTAGAAGACTCTTTCCCCTACAACCCTACACCTGACCAGCTCAAAGCGACTCAGGACGTCAAGCGCGATATGGAAAGCGATCGCCCGATGGATCGCTTAGTCTGCGGCGACGTCGGCTTTGGTAAAACCGAAGTTGCTCTGCGGGCTATGTTCAAAGCGGTGACCGCTGGTAAGCAAGTAGCCCTGCTAGCGCCGACCACGATCTTGACGCAGCAGCACTACCATACGCTCAAAGAACGCTTTGCACCCTACCCGATTCAAATTGGACTGCTAAACCGTTTTCGCACCGCCAAAGAGCGTAAAGATATTCTGCTGCGGCTGATTTCTGGGGAGCTAGATGTCGTCGTAGGAACCCATCAGCTTTTGGGCAAAACGGTGAAGTTCAAAGATCTAGGCTTGCTCGTTGTAGATGAAGAGCAGCGCTTTGGGGTGAACCAAAAGGAAAAAATTAAGGCAATGAAGGCACAAGTAGATGTGCTGACGCTCAGCGCCACGCCGATTCCTAGAACCCTGTACATGGCTCTTTCTGGCGTTAGGGAAATGAGCTTGATTACCACACCGCCTCCTTCTCGTCGTCCGATCAAAACTCACCTATCCCCTTACGATCCTGAAAAAGTGAGAGCGGCGATTCGACAGGAGCTAGACCGGGGCGGACAGATTTTTTATGTGGTGCCTCGGGTAGAGGGCATTGAGGAAGTGGCCGGTCGGATTAGAGAGGCAGTGCCGGGAATTCGGCTGGCGATCGCCCACGGACAAATGCCCGAAGGCGAACTCGAAGCCACCATGCTGACCTTTAGCAACGGCGACGCCGATCTAATGGTCTGTACCACCATCATCGAATCAGGGCTCGATATCCCTAGAGTCAACACCATCATCATCGAAGACTCGCAAAAATTTGGCCTTTCCCAGCTCTACCAGCTACGGGGCCGAGTTGGTCGCTCCGGCATTCAGGCCCATGCCTGGCTGCTTTTCCCCAAGCAAAACAAGCTGTCCGACAAAGCCCGTAAGCGGCTTAGAGCCATTCAAGAATTTACCCAGCTTGGTTCGGGCTATCAGCTCGCCATGCGCGATATGGAAATTCGTGGAATCGGTAACCTGCTTGGCGCTCAGCAGTCAGGGCAGATGGAAGTCATTGGCTTTGATCTCTACATGGACATGCTAGAAGAATCCATTGCTGAAATTCGCGGTCAGGAGATCCCACAGGTAGATGAAACCCAAGTCGATCTAAAAGTGACCGCCTTTATCCCCGCTGACTACATTCCTGAACTCGATCAGAAAATGAGCGTTTATCGCTCGCTGGTAGGCGCGGGTACCAGACGCGAACTAATGGAAATTGTCACCGATTTGAACGATCACTATGGCAGCTTGCCATCGGCGGTTGGTCAGCTAGTCAAGGTCTTAGAACTCAAGCAAATTGCCAAGCCGCTCGGCTTCTCTCGGATCAGACCTGAAGATAAGCAGCACATTGTCTTAGAAACGCCGATGGAAAAACCTGCTTGGTCTTTGCTGCACGAAAAGATCCCTGCCCATTTACAGTCCCGTTTTGTCTACGCCCCTGGCAAGGTCACCGTTCGCGGCCTGGGCGTCATGAAGCCAGAGAAGCAAATAGAAAACCTGATAGAGTGGCTTGGATACATGCAGAGCGCATTACCAGAGCCAGCGCTTGCTGGCAGCGTTTCCAGTAGCGTTGTCTAGAACTCATCATTCCCATACGCCATCGGCGCTTCATTATCTCGCTTAGACCCTAGCAAATGCAGGTCGCTAGCGCGAATCACTGGGCTAGTCCGGGTTGCGCCCGTACTTCGATCTTGCCAGCTATCTAGCTTCAGCGAGCCGGTAATACCAATCAAGCTACCTTTGCGGACATAGTTTGCCGCAACTTCAGCTGGCTTACCCCAAATCTCTATATTGAACCAATCGGGCTGATCGCTATTGCGAGTTCGCCTGTTTACCGCCAAGCCAAACTTTGCTAGCACGTTGCCAGACTCGAAGTACCGAACTTCAGGGTCGCGGCCCACCCTTCCAACCAAAGACACTACGTTTACGCTCATAAATACTCAGTTCACATTCTCTTCTAATAAAGCTGCCATACTACTACAGTAAGCTGCTGCTAGCTCCAACATAAAAAATAGTACGGCTGTTTCACTATAGTAGCTAAGGATCGAGGATTTAATAAGATGCACATTTTCTGCCGCCCTTACCCTAGCCCTCTCCCGAGTACGTGTCTAGCGTAGTTGTTGGTCAGCAGCCTACGTTGCTTACCCA
>NZ_JADEXO010000098.1 GCF_015207105.1 cf. Phormidesmis sp. LEGE 11477 | reverse complement strand
GCCTTGTAGCGCTCAGCATCTTGTTTCATCAGGTAAGCCAATAGGCGCTTACGCTGGCCAATCATCTTCAATAGGCCCCGCCGAGAAGAATAGTCCTTTTTGTTCTTCTGAAGGTGCTGGCTAAGGGTGTTGATCCGATCGGTCAGCATTGCGATCTGAATGTCCGCCGATCCAGTGTCCGTTTCGTGGACCTGGTGCTCAGCAATGATTTCTTGTTTGCGTTCTTGTAGCAGAGCCATAGGCTTGATTAATGATTAGACAAAGTGTGAATGTAGCAGTTCTCAATGATATCACAGGCTATCAGGACCTCAAAAATCAAAAATTGCCCGCTTACCCAAGACTAATGTTTCTAGCGCTGATGGCCACAAGACTGACGGATTAGCACAACAGGTTTTGTTGATAGCTTAAGCGCTCATCCGGGAATTTTGATCAGAACACAGCCTTTGCTAGTTCTGTTTTTTTATTCAGGTTTTGGGCCTGCTCAGCATTTCTATGGTCAACCGCCTGTTTTCTATCCGGCCTCGCCCAAAGAAGAGAAGCCGTGCTCATATATATGGTGGCGCTGTACTCGGACTGGCTGGGTTTGCCTTTTGTGCGATCGCACCGATCCTAGTCTTCGCCCAAACTGCACAGATAGACACTGCCAGCCAGCAGTCTAGCGATCAGTCTGGCCAGCAGCCATCTGTCCACTCCACGCCGTCCTCGGTACTATCTAGGCGGGCAGCCAAAATGGCCGCCTCCATGGCTAAACCTTCTAACACGGAGGTTGCCGAGTCTAAATCCTTAGAAAGCAATCTGGAACCGACTGCCGCGCCGACTACCCCAGAAGCCATTGAACTAGCAAACGCGATCACCCGGCCCAACGTTCGCTCTATCTGGCTAGATCGCGAAACCATCGTCAATGCAGGATCTGCCAAGGAGCTGGCAAAGGTCTTTGACCGCTTTAAGGCAGCAGGTATCAACACAGTATTCGTCGAGACGGTGAATGCGGGCTATCCAATTTATGAAAGTGCGATCGCGCCCGAAAGAAATCCGCTGATCCAAGGCTGGGACCCTTTACAGGCCGCTATCGATCTGGGCAAAAGCCACGACATGGAGATTCACGCTTGGGTGTGGCTCTTCGCCGTCGGCAACCAGGCGCACAACCGGATCGTTGGCCAGCCGATGAGCTATCCAGGGCCTATTCTTAGCGCTCGCCCTGACTGGGCTGGCTTTGACAGCAGAGGCAACCTGATCATTCCAGGCCAAACCAAAACCTTCCTCGATCCGGCAAACCCCGAGGCCCGCCAGTATCTGCTCGAACTGCTCTCCGAAATCGCTGCCCGATACGACGTAGACGGCATCCAGTTCGACTACGTGCGCTATCCATTCCAAGACGCCTACGGTGGTAGACACTTCGGCTATGGCACTGCCGCCCGCGAAAAATTCCTCAAACTCACAGGCGTCGATCCAATCACGCTTAGCCCCCGCAACGGCGGCGACTCTGCCAAAGCCTACCTCTGGAACCAGTGGACCGCCTTTCGCACCCAGCAGATCACCACCTTCGTCAGCGAGGCTTCTCGTCGCCTGCAACGCCTTCGCCCCGATCTAAAGCTCTCAGCCGCCGTTTTCGCTGATGGCACCTACCAGCGCCAGCTCGCGATTCAGCAAGACTGGGAAGACTGGGCCGATCAAGGCTTATTGGATTGGATCGTGCTGATGAGCTATGCCAACACGGTCGAAGAATTTTCAGGACTGGTTCGACCGTGGACCGTAGAATCTAGCTATCGTTCTACCAAAGTCATTCCCGGCATTAGATTGCTCAACCTGCCTGCCGCCGAAGCCCGCAATCAGCTACAGCTGCTAAAAGATTTATCAACAGAAGGGTATGCGCTGTTTGCTGCCGATAACTTGCACGGAGAAGTGCAGTCAATGCTGGCTGGACTCCACGGTCAGGAGCAACAAAATGCCTCCGCACCAGCAGCCACTGCTCCGATAGCATCAGCGCCGCAGAGAGGTGACAGGCTTTAGATTAGCGGCGATGGTCACAACTATCCGCGATACGAACACAACGCTTCTTCTCCTAGAAAACGGAGATAGGCTCACTCGTAGCGAGCTAAAGAAATATTATGCAGCGATGCCCGATCTCAAAAAGCAAAGCTAATAGTTGGTTAGGAATCTACTGGGCTGATACCAGGGGGTAGTGGTTTGCAACAACACACCTGTTCGATTAGACACGGATGGTTAACCTTAGCCAGGTATATTGTTGTGTATCAACGAAGATAGTGGTGGGCGAGCGCGTATCAGCACAGACAATTATATTGAGGCGCACCAGAGCTAATTGTAGAAATCACTGCGAGTAGTGCCGCTCATTAGTCTACATGACACAGAGCAGATCTATCGACAAAATGGAGTGCAGGAGTATATTGCGGGACAAGCCAGCAGTCGATTGATTGTTTGATTTAGCTTAAGCGCGGGCTTCGTATCTTCCCGCACTTAAGATGATGCCGGCATTCTCTATAGCCTTTCCTAGGCTATGGCTAAACGTTGAAGCGTTCATAGCGAGCAATCTTGCTCAGGTTCTGGAAACGCTGAAGCAAGGGAGTGATCACTCGTCTCATCAGGAGTTCGTCAGAGAGCTTGGTGAGTGACGCTAGCTAGATGAGGAAGGATTAGAGAAGTGTGATCGCCTTGAACCGCAACTGAGAATAAATCCATCAATAAAATATGATAGAAACAAATTCAACAGGGGCAATCTGAATCATACAAAGCTAGAAAAATCTCTACAGTCTCATGGAGCAGCCTAAACACTATCTAAGAATCGAGGCAGGGTATACCGAGATCCAGTATTGGAAAGATATTTGGCGTTACCGAGATTTGTTTTACTTTCTTGCTTGGCGCGACATACTAGTTCGATACAAGCAGACATTTATTGGTGTTTCATGGGCTTTAATTCGCCCCTTCTTGACTATGGTAGTGTTTACTATCGTGTTCGGAAAAATTGCTAACTTGCCCTCAGACGGTGACGCACCTTACCCAATTCTTGTGTTCTCTGCAATGCTTCCTTGGCATTTTTTTGCTAGTGCCCTTTCAGAATGTAGCAATAGTCTAATTAGCAACTCCAACTTGATTTCCAAAGTCTATTTTCCAAGATTAGTGATTCCAATTAGCGCTATCATTGTCAGCTTTGTAGACTTTTTCATTTCCAGCTCAATCTTATTAGGTCTTATGGCGTGGTTTAACTTTACTCCTAGCTGGAGAATATTAGCACTCCCCATTTTTATACTAATTGCATTTGCATCTGCTATGGGCGGTGGATTATGGCTAGCGGCTCTGAATGTAAAGTATAGAGACTTTCGATATGTTGTTCCGTTTCTGATCCAATTTGGTTTGTACGTTTCTCCTGTTGGTTTTAGCAGTAACGTTATCCCAGATAGATGGCGGCTTCTATACTCTATAAATCCTATGGTAGGAGTTATTGATGGATTCCGATGGTCAATTCTAGGAGATGAGAGAGCTCTTTATATACCTGGTTTCTCTATTTCTGTTCTCTTCGTCATAGTTGTTCTAACAAGTGGAGTCCTGTACTTTCGTCAGATGGAACGAACATTCGCAGATGTGATTTAAGGCTATGTCTGACACTGTTATTCGAGTTGAGAAGCTAGGCAAGAAATATATACTAAAGCATCAAAAGGCAGAAAAATATACTGTTCTAAGAGATGTTTTAGCTAGGAAAACTGTTTCTGTCAGAGACTATGTTGTTACCGGGCGCAATAAAGTTCTTCGCAAGAGAGAAGATTTTTGGGCACTACAGGATATATCATTTGAAGTAAAGCAAGGCGATGTAGTTGGCATAATAGGTAGGAATGGCGCAGGAAAATCCACGCTGCTCAAGATTCTAAGTAGGATTGTTGAGCCTACAATAGGATTCGCGGAGGTTCGAGGAAGGATAGCAAGTTTGCTAGAAGTTGGAACTGGTTTTCATCCTGAGCTGACCGGACGAGAAAATATCTTTCTTAACGGGGCGATACTAGGAATGAGAAAATCTGAGATCTCTCGCAAATTTGATGAAATAGTTGATTTTTCTGAGGTTGAACGGTTTTTAGACACTCCTGTGAAACGCTATTCTTCTGGAATGTATGTACGATTGGCATTCGCTATCGCTGCTCATTTAGAACCAGAAATTCTAGTCGTTGATGAAGTACTAGCAGTAGGAGACATAGCATTTCAGCAAAAATGTTTAGGAAAGATGGAGAACGTAGCTAGTCAGGAAGGTCGAACAGTTCTCTTTGTTAGTCATAATATAGGTTCGATAGATGCACTATGCAAATCTTCATTAGTTTTAGACGGGGGGAAAGCTATCTACAGAGGAAATATTGACGAAGCAATTCGTTTATATGTGGAATCGTCTACTAGCCGTAATATTTCTGATCTGAGAGATCGTAGAGACCGCGAGGGCTTAGGCCGATTCAAGGCTACGAAGGTTAGAGTCTCAGAGTCTGAAGACAATAGCGGAGACCTATCGAAGAATAAGAGAATCAAAATATTCATAAAGTATGAATCAAAAGAGAGAGTAAGAAATCCTAGAATAATCATTGGTGTGTACGATCAAATGAATGCTGGCATCATCCGCTTGGACACAGATGTCTCAGGTAGTTTCACAAAGCTGATGCGTGCATCAGGAGAGATAGAGTGCGAAACGGAACACCTGAATTTAGTTCCTGGTCAATATAGAATAAATCTTGCGCTATATCAACAATCTATTCTTGAGGACTACATAAAAGATGCCGCTCAATTTACTGTTTCAGACTCTAACTTCTTTGGAATTGGTAAGACATTTGAGCCTAGGCTGGCGAAGGTTCTCATCAGACACTCGTGGAGAATCCAATGAAGACCACAAATCGGTCCATCAACGCAGATGATATAAAAGTAGTTTCTAGTTCGTGGATGGATAAATCAGGCACTGTATTTACGTTTGACAATGGTGTATATAGGCATATTGATTCTAGATGTTACGAAATATTCAATAAGCTGAAAAGTAGTCTACTAGCAGATCTAGAACGAACTGGACTTGTCGCCACTGAAGAAGCTGACATCGATATTGAAGGATTAGAGCACATAATAAAACATAAAAAGATAGACTGTATCTCTTATGGTCAAGAATGGACATTAGCGATGCTGCAAGAGGCTGCTGTACTCTCTTGCGATATAAACTTAAAGCTTCTGAATATGGGGTTAGCTTTAAAGGATTCTCATCCCTGGAACGTTACATTCGACTATAGCAAACCAGTTTTTTTAGACTATGGGTCTATTGACTACGTAAGCAAGGTATCACCTAGAGCATGGCTGAGAGAATTCTATAAACAGTTTTATATACCTCTGTGGATTGGAACCAAGATTAGTAGATCTCTAGCCTATTCTGCGATGAAAGAGCATCCAACAGGCTTCGGCAAGAAGGCAGGTCTTACCTCTATCATCCCGTTTTTATTGATGCCTGAACTAAGGAAAAGAAATGAGAACGCTGAGAAGTTTCAAAAAACTATAATCTCTCTAAAGGACAGAGTTTCTAGATTCTCCCTTTTTGATATCAAACGAGAGTGGTCAGACTATCAGCCTGCTATGTGGAAACACAAAGTTATAAATGATTTCCTAAGCGAAGTAAATATTACGTCTTGCTTAGACATGGCATGTAACAGAGGCGAATTTTCCATTCCCATAGCAGAAAGGGGTATTCCCGTGATAGCAACCGATGTAGATGAATATTCGATTGATTTTCTACGAGAACAAGCGAAAGAGAAAAGTCTTCCTCTTACAGCTTTATTGATAGACTATCTTAGACCTACAGCACCCTTCGGAGTTGGACTTTTCTACGCCAACTCTTATGAAAGACTGAAATCAGAGATGACGCTCTCTTTCGCAATCGCGCATCATCTCGTGTTCAAAAATGGAGTAAATTTTAGGGTGCTTCGTGACGTTATTGTTCAATATACGGGTAGATATGCATTAATAGAATTCATTCCCCTTTCGGATAAATATGTAGCGGAATGGATAGCAGCGGAGCCGAATAAAAAATATGATTGGTATAGTAAGACGAACATGATTCGCGAGTTTTCAAGCAAGTTTTCTTTTATGAAGACCTGGGATTGTCCCTACAACAACCGCGAAATACTACTCTTCAAGAAACTTTAGGAATCTATACTTACCGAAACAACTATGCTGCGAATGAATGTAGACACAGCATCAGAACTGTTGTTAATCATCAGAACGTTTTTGGGCAGGGCATACAACGGGGAACTTCTCGATTCCACAAACCGTTTGAAGGAAAGGAAAATTCGTGTGCAACGTAAAAAGCTGACAAAAATAGTTGATAGCTTGGGAATAAAAGAGGATTTTGGAAATTTCAGAAGCCTTGATTCGTGGATCTATTTTCTGAACTTTATTGAGGATCCTATATCAGAAGCCTTGCTTTCACAAAATGCTGCAAACATCTATGTAAACATCACAAGTACAATTGACGCAGAATTGTATAAGGGAAGATTCAAAAATGTTCCTGCCGTTTTTTCTAGTGCATCTAGCATCGAGGGCACCACAATTTTTCTTCATGGGAGTATGGCAGACCACACTTATACACCATTTTCCGATATTGATGACTTTGTTGTTGTACACAAAAAAGCTTGGGAGTCGACGGAAATTTTCCTCAAGAACATAAAAACTCTGTCACATGTTTCACGAAAATTTCAAGAAGTAGATCCATTTCAGCACCATGGGCATTGGGTTATATCAGAATTTGACACATTTTTGTATGACCAAAGCTATTGTCCGTTAGTCGTGCTAGAGCATGCTGCTTTGGTGGTTGGACAGGGCAATCTTGATTTCAGAGTTTCTAATACTGTGGAAGGTTTTCTTAAAAATGCAGTTGCAACCATTAAGGCCATCGAACTAAGAATGTTGAGGATTAGACAAAAACATTACATTAAATTGTTCGAATTAAAATGTTTAGTAGGAGAAATTCTCTTGCTCCCAGCATACATTTTTCAGTACAAAGGTATTTTAATTTCCAAGCCTGATGCAATTAGAAGGTCAGAAGAACTCTTTTCTGAGAGATCATTATCTGTAATTGATTTTGCAAGTGATATTCGTAATGACTTCGGTGACTTTCTTGACAAGAATAGAGAGATGATCACTATAGGTTGTGCTTTTTCGGATGTTTTTGCCCGAGAAAGGTCGCAGGCAGAAAGAATCCAACGTTTGATGTCCCCGAGAATTAGTGAAAGTACCTTAGAGTCCTATTTGAACGAATTTCATAAGTCTGTTGATACCTTTGTTTTAGATGCTAAGTCGGCTATAGGTACAGGAAAGCCTTGAAAATAATAAACTATCAGCCCAAGGAGATTGTATTCGACATTCCTACTTTAGATGTTAGCTTTTACGAAACAGGTTTAGCTAAATTCATTAAGACATTATCGAGTAGAATCGGCTGTAATCTCTTTTTTTATAAGTTTGGAAAACTTAGAAATCCGGGGATATCAGACTTAGACTTATTGATCATAACAAGCGATCAATATCTTGTTCGTACAATAGAAGAGTCAGGTAAAGTCATAAGTAGCTGTGAGTCTCTCCAGTTTCTATTCGTGCATCCGCCTGTAATCATTAGCGAGTCCTTAATATCATCCAGCTTAAAAGTCCATACACTGTCCAAATGCACATTCATTTCAGGAGCATGCGATAAGCTGAGTGAATATTTTAGAGAAAGAAAATATAAGTCATGTTTTTCTCATACTACGATGCAGCATGTTGCTTGGAATAGCTTTATGCGTATTGCAGCCTCAGACCTAGATAATAGTAAGATAGGTATGCGTCGCGCGCTAGCGCTTATGCACAATCTTCTTGAGTCAGCTATTAGAAGCAATCAATTTCTGTTACACAAGTTGCCTGTTTTGCTTGATACAGAATCGATTAGACGTACTATCTTGTCTTCGAGAGAGGAGGAGAGAATAGCTTTGGTAAGAGACTACATCAATAAGATAATTTCCTTCCTGAATGAAGTGGATATGCATCTTTGCAATCAGCTAAGAAGAACTTGTTACCATTCGGATAGCCTTCCTAGCATATATATATACTCTAAAGCCAAATTATTACTATACACTGATAAAAGCGTATTCAAGAAAAGCGACTGTAAAGTGGGTATGCTTAATTGTTTCTCTGATTACAAAGCACTTTTTATTCCACAGTATTTAATAGCGGGTTATCAGGCTATTTTAGCTAGCTGTAGCCGAACGCATTTTCCTCAGCTCGTTTATCTAAAAGGTGAAAGAATACGGATAGATTCGAATGACCTTATGCTGATAGATAGTAAAGAGTATTGCTCCGCTTTAAGGCAGATTTTGGACTCAACCAAAAAACGAACTACACCATCACCCTTTCCTTTACCATTTGGGATGTCCAGATTAGAGAGTTCATTAAAGCATACCGTTAAGGCAAACCAAAGAATACTGGCGTTTCGACTGCATTCAATTTCTCATAAAGTTCTTCTCACATGAGTGAAAATCATTTGTTGATTCGTAAGTTGACAAACACTCATATAAGAGAAGTATGGTTATCTAATTTTCTCTTAGAAAAATAGAAGGGAAGGTATGAACGTCCTACACATAAACCAGTCTGATATTGCTGGCGGGGCCGCGATCGCAGCTCACCGCCTTCATAAGGCTCTTCTCTCACAAGATGTTCAATCTAAACTGCTAGTAGACAGACAACAATCAGATAGTAGCTTAGTGGCGTCAATACCAAGAAGACGCTATCTAGATAGCCTAAGTTCTCGCGTAGCCTACTACGTGGGCTTAAATTACGTCAATCACACAAGTACTTTTAATATACCTAGTCATCCTTTCTACATCGAAGCGGATGTTCTTAACTTCCACAACGTACACGGCGATTATTTTAATTATCTTGCATTACCCAAACTAACCAGACAAAAGCCAGCCGTGTTAACTTTGCATGATATGTGGAGCTTTACAGGACATTGTGCTTACAGCTTTGAGTGTAAGCGGTGGCGTACAGGCTGTGGTAAATGTCCTGCGATTGCTACTTATCCTAAAGCTGCACGTGATAGCACTACCATAGAGTGGAAACTTAAAAAGTGGACTTTCACAAGATCGAACTTGGTTGTTGTAAGTCCAAGTTACTGGCTATCTAAACTAGCAAAGGAAAGTATCATAAGGAAATTGCAGATTCGTACTATTCCAAATGGTTTAGATACACAAGCATTTCAACCACTTGATCGCGACCTCTGTCGAAGATCGCTCGGGATCTCTACTGGTAAGAAGATTCTACTATTTGCTGCTCAAAACTTAAATGACCCTCGAAAAGGAGGCGACTTACTACTAAGCGCCATACAACAGCTACCCAGATCATTAATTGAGAACCTCGTTTTACTAGTCTTAGGAGAGAGCAGTGACAGCCTATTTAGTAGCACTGGCATTCCCGTCATCTCTCTTGGATATGTAGGAGGTTCTCGGGTGAAAGCGATTGCTTACTCTGCCGCTGACGCATTCATTTTTCCAACGCGCGCAGACAATCTTCCTCTTGTTTTACAGGAAAGTATGGCATGTGGTACACCCATGATCTCTTTTAACACCGGTGGTGTTCCTGAACTAGTTCGACCAGGTGTTACAGGATTATTAGCAAAACCCGAAGATGCAACTGAACTATCTTCTAAAATAGTTGAGCTGTTAGAAGACACTTCGTTACGGCAGAGAATGTCACTACACTGCCGAGCTATTGCCATAGACGAGTACTCAATCGAGCTTCAAGCAAAACGCTATAAAGCTCTGTATGCAGAACTAATAGAAGATCGCGATGCAGTATAGCTCCTTATTTCAACATATCGACTTACGTTGACTTGAGTACAGATGAAGGGAATCCTTTTATAGACTCTCCCTATTCAAGAGAAAGCAAGTCGTTATCCATTTTAATTTCCAGATTTCTATGACAATAAACTCTGCCAATAGGTAGGTTAGTTGATCCTATGAGTGAGATCCCTATTCAGCTTAGTGTTATAACGGCTGTCTACAATAGTAGATTGTTTATTGGCGAATGTATCGAGAATGTCATTAGTCAGTATTGCAAGTCGGTAGAACACATCATTGTAGATGGTGGGTCTACGGATGGAACTGTCAAAATTATTCAGAGATATGCTAATCAGTACAATCACATCCATTGGATCTCTGAGCCTGATGAAGGACAGTCAGATGCAATTAATAAAGGATTAGGATTAGCTCGAGGTCAGATTGTTGGGTTACTCAATGCTGATGATTATTATGAACCTCATGCATTGAACAGCGCGATCTTCTATTTTCAGACGCTTCCACAACCCTCGCTGCTTGTGGGCAATTGCAACGTTTGGGATGATAAGGGCCTCAAGTTATCGGTCAACCGTCCTACCAAACTACAGTTAGAAGATTTGCTATTGGGATTTCATGTTAATCCATTCCCTATCAATCCTAGCGCTTACTTCTACCATGCTTCCCTGCATAATCTTATTGGTCCATACGACATCAAAGAGCATTACGTTTTGGATGTCGATTTTCTATTTCGCGCTGTTCGCGTTGCTAATGTCGCCTATCTTGACAAGATTTTGGGGAATTATCATATGCTAGAAAACACTAAAACTGTTGAAAGCATAAAGAGCGGTCAAAGTCCTCTACGCGTTGAAAGAGTGATCAAGCAGTATCGTCGAGACTTTCCATTATGGAAACGTTTAGAACTAGCCGCGAAATACAGTTTTTTTAAAGCGACTCGTCGAGGTCGTAGTTGGATATGGAAACGACTGCCTAGTCAGCTATCAAATTCAGTACAGCGTTAGTGTATTGTTCTTAAACACTCTAACTACATGGCTAGACAAATGATAGAAAAGCCTATAAACAACAGTAAAAAAGAAGAATGGCTGGTCAGTATCATTATAAATAACTACAACTATGCTGAATTTTTAGAAGAGGCTATAGATAGTGCTCTGCGTCAAACGTACCCCAATATTGAAGTTGTAGTAGTGGATGATGGCTCGACTGACGGCTCCCTTAGAATTCTGGAAGCGTATAGAAAATTCGTTATTCTTATCTTAAAAGAGAACGGAGGACAGGCATCTGCTATCAATTGCGGATTCTCTGTCTGCAAGGGGAAGTTCGTTCTTATCTTAGATGCTGATGACATCCTCAACGCTACTGCTGTCAGCGTTTGTATGTCTGCTGTATATAGAGCAGAGAGCGAATTAGCAAAAGTGCAGGCTCCTTTGCTCATTCGCTCTAATGATAGTGCGACTAATGCTAGACGGTTTCCTTATCAGCAGTTGCCCAGCGGTTGTCTAAGAAGCGTCGCCCTTAGTAAGGGACCAGCAAGCTATCCTAGCCCGCCTATGTCAGGAAATTTCTGGAGCAGATACTTTCTATGTCAGGTTTTACCGATGCCTGAGACGCTCTATCGAAAGTCTGCGGATGCTTATTTATTTACGCTTTCTCCTCTTTTTGGCGAATTCGCTACCGTTGAGGAACCCACAGGCATATACCGTTTACACAGTAGAAACAACTACTGGAATAATAATGTGAGCTATGAAAAGCTGAGGTATCAAGTATGTCAGTATAAGCAGCGGTGCCTAGCGATGGAAAAGTACGCCAGTCTTCAGAAAGAAAAGGTCAACGCTAAACAGTGGAGGTTGGGTCAGCGATACTATCTAGCTAAGATAGTATCGCTGTGGAAGATGAGAGAAGGTCGTAGCCTACCAGTTTCCTTCAGAACTTTTAGTCGTGCAGTCATAGACTCGGACATAAGTATACGCAAAAAATCACTTTGGCTTATGTGGTTTCTTGGCATGGTAATTGCACCTAAAACACTCTCTGCGAGACTAATACAGGCTTATTTACGATTACAGTTTCGCGTATCTAGTAGCCCTCTGACTGGCTAAAGGTCAAAATGCATAGCAACGAACGCAATTATGGACTCCGCGAAGAGTGTTCTGTTAACGGTGACCAAAAGAATACCGTAATCGTCTACAGGAACCACCTGCTTCCTCGTTCCGAAACGTTTATTCGTGAGCAGGTTAGTCACCTACGCTCCTACAACTATTGCTACGTCGGGTTTCGTCGCGTTCCTGGTCTGTCGTTACCGTCGAAGAAAGTATTGACAGCTAGCGGGCCTGGACTACCTCAAAAAATAAGTGAGGCTTCGTACAAAATTTGTGGGTTTTCTCCTTTTCTTATAGACAATCTAAGAATGCTGTCTCCTCAATTAGTTCATGCACATTTTGGCCCTGATGCAGTACGAGCAATCCCAATCTCTAAAGCGCTGAATATTCCGCTAGTCGTCACGTTTCATGGCTACGGTCTCACTGTCAAGCCTTCCTACGCGTGGCGGGAATCCTTAAGTCAGCTTATATATCTTCTACGCAAAAACAATCTAAGGAAGAAAGCTACTCACTTCATTGCAGTATCGAATTACATCAAGAAGCTCTTGATAGAACAAGCCTTTCCACCTCAGAAGATATCAACACACTATACCGGAATTGATACGTGTACATTCACACCCGATGAACATGTTCGAAGAACTCCTACCGTGTTGTTTGTCGGACGGTTGGTCGAGGTAAAGGGATGTAACTATCTAATCCGCGCAATGTCTAAGGTTCAGTCTATCTTTCCTGATGCAGAACTCGTCGTGCTGGGCGATGGTCCGTTAAGAAGCCAGCTAGAGTCGTCGGCACAGCAGCGGCTCAAGAAATATCGATTTCTGGGCTTTCAATCCCCTGAAGTTGTTCGAGAATGGATGAATAGATCAAAAGTCTTCTGTGTTCCCAGTATTACAGCAAAGACTGGACATACAGAAGCTTTTGGCATGGTGTTCATTGAAGCTCAGGCTATGGGACTACCTGTTGTTACTTTTGATATTGGTGGTATACCAGAAGCTGTCGCTCATAATCAAACTGGCTTTCTAGTTCCGGGGAAGGATGTAGATGCGCTGTCAACACGGTTGATATCTCTTTTGAAGGATTCAGAACGCTGGCAGGGTATGAGCCAAAAGGGTATCCGTAGGGTTCGAGAGAAGTTTGATATTCGACGCCAAACTAAACTGTTAGAAGATCTGTACTCAGTGTTAATTGCCCAGGCTTAGTTCTTACTTACTCCAGAGGCTTGAGAGCCTATCTAGTTCATGTCTGAAAAAGCGCCTTACAAGCTTGCTATTCTTAATAACTTGATAACGCCCTACCGAGTGCCTATCTACAAACGCTTAGGTGATCGCATTCCCACCTACCTACTTCTTTCTGGTCAAGAATCTAACCGCGATACCTGGAGCGCTCTAGAAGAGAAACTACCCAACATCAGCATTCGCAAAGTTTGGGGAGTGACACTGCAATTCTTTGAGCGAAGACAAGGAAAGGCTTTCGACCCCCGCTATCTACATATCAATCCTGGGTACTTTTATGAGCTATTAAGGATTCGCCCAGATGCCGTTATTTCTGCTGAGATGGGATTTCGCAGCCTTGCAGCTTTGCTGTACGGGTTTATTGCCAGAAAGCCTGTCTGGATACTTTGGGGGGGAACGCTTCTCACGGAACAGAAACGTGGCTTGCTGAAGAAGCTTATACGTCACTTTGTATTTAAGCGCGTGACTCGGTGGATCAGTTACGGAGAGACGACGACAGAGTATTTGGTCGAAGGTCTGGGTGTTGCGCGATCGCACATCCTCCAAATTCAAAACTGCGTTGATGAGAGTCAGTTTATAGATCCGCACATCCCCGTTTCACTGACGCTTTCACCCTCTCCAGTATTGTTGTATACAGGGCAGTTGATTCAACGAAAAGGCATAGATTTGTTCTTGAAAGCTGCGGCAAAAGTGCAGCAGCAAGGCTATGTGTTTTCTATCTTGATTGTAGGTAGCGGTATCGAGAAAGAATCGCTCGTCGACCTATCCACCCATCTGAACCTAGACGATGTGACTATATTGCCCGCTCAGCCACCTGAAGCTATGCCATCTATTTATAAAAGCGCAGACGTTCTGGTTTTCCCAACGCGGGAGGATGTTTGGGGACTAGTGGTTAATGAAGCGCTATGGTCAGGCTTGCCGGTAATCGCTTCAAAGTACGCGGGCTGTGCTTCTGAAATTTTACCGATAGAAAATATTTTTGACCCATTAGATTCGGCAGCCTTTGAAAGACTGTTAATCAAGGCAGTCACGGGCAAGCTTGCCCCCCCTAGTGTCGAGCCGTTGTATCCCTGTGCCCAGGTAGTGGATATGATATTTGAAGAAGTTAGTGGTGCCCTTTCTTTAAGGGGAGAAGCTTCCAACTATTCTAAGCAAGTGCCCCAGAATCAGTAGAAATACTTTTCAGCCTACGTTTAGCCGACTTTGTTGCTTACAAGTGATAGAAGTTGTTGTAAATCAGTGAAGCCTAGAAGCAGTCCTTCACTGATTTGTATCAATGGGCGATCACAATCGCAGTATAGATATTTTAGGTACAAAGGTGTGCTTAATCACCTATCAGACTACTTGCGATCGCATCCAAACCCTAGCCCAATCCAAACAATCGAGCTACATCATCGCCGCTAACGTCCATGTCGTGATGACTGCCTACTGGCACGAGCAATATCGCAACATTCTCAACCAAGCTGCTATCGTCACCCCAGATGGTATGCCTCTGGTGGTGGGTATGCGCTGGCTAGGAGTAAAGCATCAGTCGCGTGTGTATGGCCCAGATTTGATGCTCGCTTGGTGCGGTCGCGCCGCCACCGCAGATCTCTCTATCTATCTCTATGGCGGTACACCGCAAACCCTACAAAAGCTATCCAATAAGCTACAGGCCACCTTCCCAAATCTTAAAATTGCCGGGACTCATTCCCCGCCGTTTAGAGCGCTTACCCTAGCAGAAGAAGAAGCTGATATCGAAAGAATCAAACAGTCTGGTGCTGCCGTTGTCTTCGTAGGGTTAGGTTGCCCGAAGCAAGAAGAGTGGATGCATCGCCAGATGGGTAAGCTAGATGCCGTAATGATTGGTGTCGGCGCTGCCTTTCGCTTTCATAGTGGAGAAGTTTCTCAAGCGCCCAGATGGATGATGAAAGCAGGGCTTGAATGGTGCTTTCGACTTGTTCAAGAGCCAAGACGGCTTTGGCGACGGTATCTTGTCACGAATGTTGCCTTTGTGTTCCTATTTTCTAGGCAGCTATTACAGCATCATGTTGGCCGTTATCTGCGACGCCACCGTACGCAAAAGTCACAGACCTAATCGGCTATGAAACATCATTATTCAATGGTTTAGCTACTTTCCTTTAGCCATCTTGGTGTAGCTGCTTCGTTTTAGTTGCTTGATGATCGCCTTATGAATCCGCACCCAACAAACGTTCAAAAGCTTGGGTTGCAGGCAGATATTCGCGCATCACGAAAGCATTGCCAACCTCAGAGCCTCAAGCGAACTCGGATAAGAGGAATTAGCCTAGTTTGCGCCGACATCAGTGCGATCGCCATAGCCTGGAAGCTAGCTCAATTCCTCAATCAATTCTATTCGCCCATACCCCATGCCTTCATCTGGTGGACTTGGCTAGGACTTCCCAGCTTATTTTGGCTACTTGTTTTTTCTACTGTCGTCACATTCGCCCACTACCGACTGTATAGCCGTACCAGTGCCGTCAAAGACTATGCAAAAGCCACGCAGCTAGTTAGCTATATCTACCTAAGCTCTCTCATTCTCTTTTATTTCTACGATCCGCATCTAAATCTGCCACGCTCTCTCTTTCTCTCGGCTTGGCTAGGCAGTGTACTCAGCGTCTTTCTCTTTCGGCTGCTAACGAACCTGCTGCTGACTAAGCTAGATACCTGGAACAGTGCGACAACTGTTTTCTTGATTGCGCCTGCCCAGCGGCTCAAAACGCTTTCCCAAATAGTAGATCAGCAACACGACTACCGGATTGTGGGCGCGGCGATCGCATCTACAGCCCATTCACCGGCCATTCTTCAATCTATTCTCCGACACCGTCCCAAAGAAGTCCTAGCCGAAGAGATTCCTAATGCCGAACTCGCCTCTAGCCTATTCTGGCAGCTACGAAGTGTAGGCATTGTGCTCAGGCTGCTGCCCTCTAGCCGGGAGATGATCTATCGCCGGGGCATTCCTGAAATATTTGCTAGCCTGCCTACGCTCCGAATCGAATCCTCCTTTTTCAGAGGATTTGACTATCGGCTAAAGCGGTGGTTTGATCTGGTGCTTTCGGTTGTTGCGATCGTTATGCTGTCGCCTCTTTTTCTAGGGATTGCGATCGCGATCAAAACCTCGTCTGCTGGCCCAGTGTTTTTCCGCCAAGAGCGCACCGGACTTCATGGCAAAGTCTTCCACGTCTGGAAATTCCGTACGATGGTGATCAACGCACCTGAGTTACAAGCTAGCCTAGAGAAGCGTAACGAAAACGCTGATGGTGTCATGTTCAAAATCGAGAGTGACCCCCGAATTACCGCCATCGGCAAACTGCTCAGGCGTACCAGCCTCGATGAACTACCGCAGCTATTTAACGTATTACTCGGCCAAATGAGCCTAGTAGGGCCACGACCACTACCGCTCAGAGACACCTCATTATTCAAGCCTTGGCACCATGTACGCCACCAGGTACTGCCTGGCATCACTGGGCTGTGGCAAGTTTCAGGTCGGGCCAACATCAAGACATTCGATGACGCAATTCGGCTAGACCTTCACTACATCGACAACTGGTCGCTAAATCTAGATTTGGAGATCCTATTAGAAACCATCAAAATAGTTTGCTTGGGGAAAGGGGCATATTAAGGCCGCTTGCCTTAGTTTTCTTCGTTGCTCATGCAATCTTCTAGTCGCCTGCGCTGGTTTCGATCTGGCTACTCTCGTGAAGCTGTCGGCTGGCAGGGTGCCTGGTTAGGAATGACTGGACTGCTAGCGCTATTCAGCTTCAGTTGGTTACCCAACAGTTATCTACTGATGGTGGGCTGGCCCTACTGTTTGTGGTGGCAAGCTGCATTTGTTTTACTAGTCGGCTGGGGCGTATGGATGAGTCGTCAGTTTGCTCGTCCGCTCTCTTTATTAGGTCACCACCTTGACTGGATAGCTAGCATCTTCGCTGTTGGCGGTGGCCTGTCTGTAGTCACAGCTCAGTTCAGGACGGTCGCCGGATTAAACTTTCTCCTATTTATTAGCTATGGTCTCGTTTTATACATAAGCGTCAACTGGCTACGACAATCTCCTAATCTGGTCAAGAAGCTTTGGTCTGCTCTGGTAATTACTGGAACGCTGACAAACGTTATCAGCATTGCTTTCTGGCGACCTACCTTAGCAATGTGGACAAGCCAAAATTTCTATGCAGCAATTAGAAACCCTTGGCCGCTAGGTCACCACAATTTCGTAGGCGGCTATTGTCTGCTGCTGCTACCGCTAGTCGTAGGGCTGACGCTGACTCAAGTAGGGAAATGGTGCTGGATAGGCTATGGCGCGATCGCTCTCAACGCAATCGCATTGTATATCAGCGGCTCACGCGGTGCGCTGCTTGGTGTCACTGCACTTGGCATGCTCTGTTTGGTTTTCTTCTTAGCAAATTATCACTTACCAGCCTATAAGAAATGGATGATTGCTGGTTTGCTATGCTCTCTTCTTATCGGGATCTTTTTCAGTAATCCCCGAGTGCGATCGCTCGCCTCTCAGTTCCCCACAACCAGTCGTCAGATCTCCATAGAGCACATTGCCGATGGTCCGACGAAAGACAGGCTGTTTATGCTAAAAGCAGGTCAAAATATTTTCAGAGATCATCCAGTTTTAGGCGTTGGCCCTGGCAACCTCTCACGTATATACGCTCGCTACAGACCGATAGAAGCGGGTAGCGGATTAGAGCTTGTACAGCAGCTGCACAATACGCCAGCACAGGTTCTAGCGGAACTTGGTATTGTTGGATTTAGTGCGTATCTGTTGTGGATAGGGGCACTACTCAAAATTGGCATCAGCTTACATAGAAAGATTATAGCCAAAGAAAAAGTAGAAGAAGCTGCCGAGAAGAGCGATCGCATTCTCTTGTACAGTATCGGTTCTAGCTGGTTTGCCTATAGCATTTCGAGCCTAACAGACTACCAGCTAGAAAATATTGGCATCACGACTACTCTTGTGATCACAGCGGCTCTGCTAATCGCTCTCGCGGATCAGTATTTAGTCAATGACTGCGCGCCCCCTATTTCTCATCATTATCGTCGATTAATAGGGCTTTTTTTATTGCTGTATCTGAGCCTAACTATTCAAGCGTGGGCAAGAGTAGATGCTAGCTTTTACCTCGCAAGCGCCGCCGATCGAGATATACAAAACTATCGCTTTGCCGACGCCGATACCGAATGGGAAAAAGCTAGTCTGCTAATGCCTTCAGATCCGACTTTCGCAGCCCTATCTGCTCAACAGCTAGTTACGTTAGCAAAACAATCTACCACTCTAGCTAACCGAAAGACTCTGATCGAAGAGGCAATTGACTCATTGAAAGCAGCCGTAAAAGCCTCACCTAACGATGCTTGGTTGAATCAAAATCTGGCCGTTCTCTTATTAGAAACGCAGCCCGATCAAGCTCGGCAATATTTGCATCACGTTGTCGCCTTGCTGCCGCGCGGTCAATACGCTACGTACTACACGCTAGGTCATGCTTATCTCAATCAAAATCAGCCAGCTCAGGCAAGCATAGCGTTTACGTTAGAAAGCCTTGCTAATCCTAGCTTTCTGACCGACCCTATCTGGAAACAGCCGCTACTCTCCGAATACCTACCGGCTGTTTTAGATCAAACACTAGCCATCTGGCAAAGCATTCTAGCCAGAATACCCCCCGACTCGATTCAATATCGCTGGCTAAACCGGCAAATTATTCTCACCAAATGGTGGTTTAGACAATCTGTTTCAACAGACGAGATAAAAAGCCTACGCCCTGAGCACCAAGCTGTTGTAGAACTTAGCTCGACCGCTGGTCAAGATACCCAGAAACGCTTAGCAGTTTTGACTGAAGTCTTAAGTTCGCAAGACATAACGTCAGCGGAGCAAGTAAGTAGGCTCTCTCTTCTCAGAGCTTGGGTAGATCCAGAACAATATCTCAGCGATGTATTAGAGGAAGGATCGCTCACAAAAGCAGAAAAACAGCTTCTTATCAAAGATATTCAGACTCATCAGAATCTTAGAGAATGGCTGATCTCTATAAACTCTCCTAAAGCCGACAAGGTTCGCCATGGATTGGCCTTTGCCTATCGCAATCGATTTGCTAACGACATAACGCAGATTCTATCTGCTGATGGGCTCAGCGATAGCTACTTGCTAGATCAGCTAAACCTGTTCTCCGCTCCTCCCCGTGAATTTTCACAATTGGATCGTGAGATAGCTGACTTAAGCGATCGCGAGCTAGCTATACATCCTTTCAGCAATGGCTAGTGATCTATTATTGCCAGCCAAGCTAGTCAAATTCCACAACACCTATTGACAATGAGTAACCGTCTGCCTATCACCGCCGCCACTTCTGATACTTCGCGATCACACAGTTTGTTCCCAGTCGCGATCGCAATTTCTATCGTCATCTTCTACACGCTGTTCACGCTATTACCCAACAGCAGCGGGCTAATGGTGAAGTGGCCCTGGGTGTTTCTCTGGCAAGTAGGGCTAATGCTAGGGCCGATTGCGCTATTGATGCAGCTATGGAATCGCTCTTTTCGTCCGCTTGGCGGTTGGTTAGACTGGCTGGCTGGCGCTTGGTGTTGCAGTTTTGTGCTTAGCGCGGCGTTTGCTCAGTTTTCGCATCAGGCTTTTTGGTATAGCTGGGCTGCTCTCTGCGCGATCGCCTTTCTCTACGCACTCAACTCTTGGCTTACTTCTACATCACGAGTTGAGCGTTTGCTTACTTTCCAGGGCGGATTATGTATAGTCTTCAGTAGTCTTAGCCTCACTAGCTGGTATCTTCAAACGGTTCGCCCTTACTTACAAAATATAGAAATACTTAAAGGCTACGGCATAGAAACAACTGTCGATTTACAGCAGCTCAATATCCAGAACTGGCATCCTCTAGGGCACCAAAACTATGTCGCCGGATACCTACTGCTAACGATTCCTCTATTGCTGGGTCTAGCTCTGGTGCAATCTAGCTGGCGGCGGATTGTCTGGAGCCTTGGGTTTGTGCTTAGCTTGGCGACGCTATACAGTACCTCTTCACGAGGCAGTTTGTTTGGTTTAGCCACCAGCTTGATGGTGGCGCTGTGCTTGTCTTTTTGGCTTTATCCTAGGCTGCGGAGGTTACTGCTGAGCGCAGGTATTATCGGTCTGGGTTTGCTTTCATTTTGGGGCTTTAGCACCTCACGTATTCGCGATCTTTTTTCTGCGCTGACTAGTCAAGAAGCAGGCTTAGCAGGCAGCAGTGAATTTTTCTATCGAGTAATAACGAATGCGACAGGCTGGTATATGGGCTTGGACCATCCTATCTTCGGAGCTGGACTCGGCAGCGTGACGCTCCTATATCAGAAGTATCGACCAGACTGGGCTGGAAGGGAAGCTGAACTGACGTTCCAATTGCATAGTACGCCTGCTCAGCTCTGGGCAGAGTTAGGGTTAATTGGTGTGGCGTTAGCGATAGCTAGTTTGGTAGCTTTGGCAGTCATCATCATCAGACAATACAGAAAACAAACCTTATCAGATAACACTTCACTGTTAGCTTCGTCAGTTTCACCAATTCTACTGACCGCGCTTGTCAGCGGATTAGCAGGCTATGTAGTCTATTCGCTGATTGATTACCAGTTGGACAATATCTGCATTACGGGTTCAATTATCATCGCAGTTGCTGTTGTAATCTCTGGTCATAGACCAACTTTAGCTTCTACAGACGCGCAGTCTCGAACAAAGCGGGTACCTAATAATCTTTCTAAGATAGGCGGACTCTTTGGTATAGGCATCATTGCAGCGGTTTCTATCTGGCTATATCCTATTCATCGGGCCTGGATGCTTTCTAGCCAAGGCTTTTTAGCACTTCAGAAAGAAGATACTATTAGCTTTGTCGCATATCTAGAAAGAGCGCATGAGCTTTCGCCTTGGGAGCCCTATTATCCCTATCAGCTAGGATGGAATTTAGGAGAGCTAGCGTTTCAGAGCACAGATGCCAGAAAGCAAGAAGCGCTGAGACAAGAGAGTGTGAAATGGTTTGAAAAGGCGATCGCACTCTCCCCAAATCGAGAATTCGGCTATTCAAACCTCGGCTGGCTGCTGGTCAACTCAGACCCACAGAAAGCAACAGAGACGTTTACAAAAGCTGCGAAGCTTGTTCCACGTAAAAACGGGATCTACTTTGCGTTAGGCTACAGCTTGCTACAAGAAGGGGAGTTAGAGCTAGCGGTTCAATCTATGACTGTCGCGCTCATTCAGCAGCCGATCTTATTGACCAGCCCGATTTGGCGATCTACAGAGCTAGCAGCATTGTATTCACAGGTATTGACTAGCTTAGAAAACTACCTACAGCAGCAAGTAAGTTCTGATCTTTCTAACAGCAAAAGATCTGCGGCCTATCAGACGCTTGGTATGTTGCACTGGTGGCAAGGGGACTATGACTTGGCAGCAACAGCCTTTGCTCATAATCCGACTCAGCTAAACGACGCTTTGCTAGTTTTGGCAGATACGCTTCCTGGCAGCGAAACGGCCATAGCCGTGAGCAAACAGATCAAGCCTCACCCTATTTTATCCGTCTGGGCTCAGTTAGAGACGAGTAACGACCTATTGCTTCGTTCTGCGCTATCAAAGATCCCTGCCTACGCATATTTAGACGAAACGGAGATTTCTGGGCTGATTGCCAACATCCAGGCAAGTAAGGCGCTATCTTCTGACTTTCACAACTGGCTGACGCAGTCCGGCCCCTCTCGCCAGCGCAGAAATCAGCGATTGGGTTTTGGCACCATCAGCCGCCATATCGATGGGCCTTTGCCTAGAGATTTCCTCGCCACCTCAGAAAATATACTGATAACGAATTATCTGTCGTCTTTGTTTCCTACGCTTGCTGACTCGTCAGACCTAGAGTCACTAATGATAGAGCTAAAAACAGCCTTATCAGCGTAGTTAACGAAACCTAAAAGCCTTATTTTCTAAGAAGGCTGCTGTCTTCACGACAGTATCTGTTTAGAGAAGATGGAAACCGAGGGCTGAGCGGAGTCGAAGTCCGGCTAGGTTGTGCCTTCGACTCCGCTCAGGTAGCGTAATATGCTGCTTTTATTTTAGGTACGCTAAACACGTACTCACGACAGCAGCTTTCAGATCCACAATTCTATAAGTATTAAGTAGCCCGAAAGAGAAATACTAACTTTCGGTAGCTTGTTCTTCCTGAACATATTTCACGCTCACGCTACCGTTCTCGTTGATAGAGACTGCACCGCCCAGAGCTTGAATTTCATTGATGGCACGTTCTCTTGTTTCATTGTCAACAGCCGTTGTTAATACACTGCTCCACGCACTAATTTGTGCCGATTTGCTATCTGGATTTTGCGCTAAAAAGTCAGCAGTCTGTTGAGAGATAGAAGCAATCATATCGCTTTCAGGAAGACTGGACTTGCTAGCCCATTTTGCAGCTGTTTCAAAAGAGCGTTCAGCGGCTCTAGGATCGCCTAGGAAGAGTAACTCTTCGACGGCTTTATACCTCCAGACGTAGTAACTGCCTTCTGGCTTACCAGGTGCCAAAGAAGATAACCCTTTCTCTATCAGCTCAACCGACTTTTCTGGCTGTGCAGCGTTCATACTGACGCTATTAGTTAAAAAAATGTAGAAGTCTTGGTAGAATGGATCGTCCGTAATAATGTTTTGAAAGAAAGCGCTACTTAGTCCATACCCTTCTCTGTTCCTCACATCATCATCACCGAAGTATTGGAGGAATAGAAGAAAAGTCAAGTTAGCACGAATATTTTTAAAGCCAAAATGCGGCAGTCGACTACCCAAAGCGATCCTATCTTGATAGCTCTTCTCATTATTTAATTCTGTTCCTAACGGAAATGTTCTGTTAGAAGAGAGTTGATTGAGGTAAGAGACTTGCAACCATCCTAAATAACTGAAAGAGAATAAAAAAGCAATGCCTTGTACAATGACTTTTTTCATAGCGGCTCGAGTTGTAAGTTTATGACTGTCAAGAACTCCAAACAGCGAGTGGCATATGCAACATCTAGCCGCATATGCCACCTATCTATGCTTTTTAGGGAGAGGTCAGACTAATTTGTTAGAGCGCCTTCATTGTGGCTGCACAACCAGGATCAGTGGTAGCAACGTTGTCTAAATCTGTAAAGTAAGTAGCGATAGGAGTGGCTTCAGTCCCGTCATAACCACCGTCTGCCGCAGGTGCCGCTGCTGGTAGCAGCGCTTCACACAATGTAGCTAGCGTAGTAGCTTCAACGTTGACGCCAGTGCCGATAGTGGCAACTTTCACGCCCCCTGCATACAGTTTCAGGGCGGCATCTCTAGGAGCAGCTTCTGCAGCTACAAAAGGAATGCTACCATTCGGTTCAGCAGTTCCATCAACAATTGAATAATCGTAGCTGTCAGTCTGTGCCTTGATACCTAAGCCTAGCTGTGCAAACCGCGCATTGGTTGCCATGGTGCCATTTTCCATGTAGTAAGCTTGCTGAGCCCGGTTCATGGAACCTATATAAGTCTTAGCTTCAGACTGCTTTGCCTTGTTTGCCTGGTTCAAGAAGGAAGGCAGGGCAATAGCCGATAGAATACCGATGATGATGATTACAACGAGAAGTTCAATCAGAGTAAAACCGCCGTTTGCTTTCTTGCCTGCGAAGTGCTGAAGCAGTTTTGCTTTTAGATTAGTTGTCATGGAAGTTGTCTCCGTGATGTTTGAGGTAAGTTGCGTGTTGTCTTGAGTCAAGCTTGTCCGCCTGCACCTCAGAAAATCTCAAAACAATTGAAACTCAATGGTTGAAACTTCTGATGTGTTTGGCTTATGCAGTCGTTCCGAATGCCGGATGACTTGCTTTCCGCTCCGAACTTAACTTGCCCCTCGAATTTTCTTGAACAGTCAGCTTATTTACACAAGCCGGAACAATTCGAACACAGATCTATCCGTAACTTTTCGGTACCAAAAACCGTAAACTAACAAGCAATCCCAATTACGAATCCATTACAACGCTATTTTTCCCGCTCACTAATCAAAATAACTTGCTGACAAAAACTTTTGTTGTTGTTGCCCACACGTTTCATATATGTTTGGCGTATTCATATTACCTCGACAACAAAATGCACAAGCCTGAAGTAGATCCCCTCCACCGGAGGGGTGCCCAACGGGCGGGGTGGGTTGGCAGTGAGTAGCGCTAGCGGCTGTATACTGCTTGTCCGCCAGAGTAATAAG
>NZ_JADEXO010000097.1 GCF_015207105.1 cf. Phormidesmis sp. LEGE 11477 | reverse complement strand
TTCAGCAAGATCAGGTCTGACTGAAAGTGACGCCATTTGAACGGTTCTGAGCAGGGCATGAGGTAGGTTGCGATCAGGGCATCCCAGAATACCAAGTCAGAGCCTATGTATTTTTTGCAACACAACCGCTAAAGCTACGCCTTAACCTATTAAGTCGTCTATAAAGCTGTTCAGGTAGATGAACTGATTGTCCATCGATCACCAACGAAAAGCGGTCGTTAACAGAGATAGCATTAGGGTTAATCTCATTGCCATAAAACTGAATCTCTCTAGTCGTGGTTGTATCCGATATGTATTGCAGGTTTAACAATAATATCTGCTCCGCCTTTACAGCATTGGGTAGTATTACAAAACTAACAACAGAGCAAAGGCAAAGGCCAAATAAGAACTTCGCACGTTTCTTCCACATTTCATTCTACCTAACGTTCAGTTAAAGCTATACCACGTAACCATCCTGCTCAGGGCAACCGAATACTCAAGCGAGCAGAAGATTAATTAGGCAATCGTTGTTCCATCCAGCTTTGAGCCGCCTCTTCTTGCTAACCCCCCTGAGGCTTCTTTGATCAGCAGGTTGAGGGCAATCTTGTGAATGAGCGTCATCTTCGTGAAAGGCCACGTCAAAGCGTCAGTGCAATCTGTTCTCGATATCACAAAGTCCTTGACTAGCGCGGGCATTAGGATACGAGTAGTGGCTACATAAAAAACGAGTTCTGAATGATATAGAAATCTTTCAGTCTCAGCATAGTTCTCTGTTTGAAAACTACCGCTCAATCAGGGTACGTGCCTGATCTAAGAGTTCGACGGCTTCGGTTGAGGCTGGCGTGCCGCCGAGCCAATTGTCGAATGGACTAGGCAGTTGAGCCATCCAACGCTGCCAGAATGAGCTAGGAGGCGCGGTGTGCTGAGCAGCGATCTCAATCAGTGCATCTGCCTTGTGCGCTGGCGCTGCCATAGACTGTGCTATCTCTAGCGCCTGGTCAAACTGACCTTGCTCAGCAAATGCAGTAGCAGTGCATCCGCGCAGCCAGTCTGTTGAGGGCTCTGCTGGTTCTAGACGGTCAATCAGGGAAACAGCCTGCTCAAGCATTCCTGCTTTGCAGTAAGCCTGTCCAACTTCTGGTAGATGATTGAGCATGTCAGGCTGCTCGGCAATCTGTTGCGCTTCATCATACTGCTCAGTTTTTAAATAGGCCCGCATCATATCGAGCCGCACAGACTTGCTCATGCCAATCGACTCGGCTAATTGCTCTGCGTCCTCGACCAAGCCTGCCCTGGTATATGCAGACACGATTGCAACATAGGCGCTCTGTCGAGCATTGACAGACTCAATAGACTTCGCCAATTCGCTAGCCTGATCAAACTGGCTCAGCTCAGCGTACCCTCTGACCAAAACAGTTTTTGCCTCGTCCGCGCTTCTAACATCCGGCATCTGTGAAAGGTTCGCGTTAGCCGTTGCCATAGCGTCATCGGCTTTCTCTTTGCCCGATTTCTCATTCAACTTCCCATCCAATTTGCTATATAGCGTCGCTGCCTCCACCCAGGTGCGAACTATTTCTGTGGGAAACTCTGACGATGCCTGAACATTAGCAGTGAGTGCCTCTAGAATATTCAGGGCCTGCTGTGGCCGTTCAATATCGACTAGAATGCGTGCCAGCTGGAGGCTTTGATACTGCTCAAGCACAGGAGCTGAACTCTCACTATCGTTATCTGCTGATAGCTGAAGCGCTACAAGGTCGCTTTCTTCTAAAACAAATTTTGCCAGTTCAGCATTTCCCTCGGCGCTAAAATGCCCTGCGACTCCGAGGATTGCCTGGTTCACAATAGTAGGATCGGCTTCTTGCTCTGTCATTTCAGTGATGTTCTGAATCGAGCGCGTAATGATTTCCTTAGCTTCTTTTCGCCGTCCGGCCTCGTAAGACTCTTTGGCAACCTGCACTGCAACAAACTCCGCAATCAGAGAATGAAACGAGACCTCATCGCTCTGTGCAATGTGTAAAGCCACATCTAGATGGCCCGCTTCGGCATAGTCTACAATTCTGTTTGCTACAGATTCGCTAGGAGAGGTCGCGCTGCCCGCGCAGTTCTCTTGCTCTCGTAGCGCCATAGTCTCACCAGCCTGAGCTAGAAACGCTTCTCCTTTTTCTAGCTGCCCTGCCGCGCGATAGCCAACGCCAATCTTCAACCAGGTGTTGGCTTCTTTACACGTTCCACCTTCGTAAGCTTCTGCTCGTTCTAGCAGCGAGATAGCCGTTTCGGGCTGCTGGGCGATCGCGTATCCAAAGGCCAGGTCTGCCAATGCTGACGCTGATGGCTGATGGCTCTCTACTGACTGAGCGACTGATCGATCAACTGATTGGTTTTCAGCGGGCGGGTTCTCTAACTGGGCCAAGGCAGATTGAGCTAGGAGCGCACCAGCGCCAAGCGCAGATGTCAAAGCTAAACTGCTGCCAACCGCAAACTTCAAAGAGCGTTTTGACATGACGAAACTCACAGGAATAAGTGGATTATCTACTAGCAAGCATTTATATCTACTAGCAAGTGTTTGATTGAAAGGAGGCTAGATAAAAGGCCGAATAGGTAGATGAATTCTTCCCAAGCTAGCGACTGCTTGAGGATATGTGCGCGGGCAATCACTCCCTTCTTCAAAACTTAATAGTTTGTCTTGATCGCCTGAGACAACAAAGCTGCGACTTGGGGTCACTTACCAGCTAAATTCCCTCTACACAGAAATCACAATGGCAGAGTATGAGTGTAACCTGATGCGAGAGCGTACGATCACAGCTTTATTCGCGCTCTACTTACTACCGACAGGTCGCGCCATTACTCAGAAAAATGATGTAGGAAGTTATCATGCAGAAACTTGTTTCAGAAGGGGGTTTGCCTCTGTGGCTTGCTTCGCTATCAAATCACCGGTAATCCACGCTCTAGTAGTGTTTGCTTTTGTCGAAGCTGTCGACTTGCCAGCGGTTCTCCTTCAGTCGCTTGGTTTGTAGTTGACATCGAACAATTACGATTTTCCTCAATGTGATCGCTCCGAATGGTTGCGCTTCTCCCTCTCTGGCTAAGCCCATCTAGCCCTGCCGCTCAAAAACGATACCTTAGTTACGCGAAGAAAGAACTTCTCTGACAGATCCTAGGCAAGCAACTTATACCCTATCTCAACAAGAGACAATAGCTTATACAAGTGAGTCCAATTGATATACCATGAGTCTCATGAATAGATAACGATGTTTTTGCTAAGACTCATGTATACGGAGATAAGACTTAAGGTAAGCTTTCCTAGTCTCGCTCTGATATAGGTCATGATTCAGCCATCAAACAGCACTAACGTCGATTCACATACCGATAGCATCACCATCGAAGCCGCCGAACAGCTGATTCCAATAGAGTCAGTCCAAAAAATTTTGAACCGCTCCAGAGCATCTGTCTACCGCTACGCCAATACAGATCCCAAAATTCTTAATCCGCCCTTCGATGCCAGGCGTCTCAACCCTGAAGTCCGCGAGGATAAAGAAGCGCCCTTGATGTTCCACCCTAACGAAGTCGCCCGCTTTGCCCAAGAAGTGCTTGGCATCAAACAGGTAACCATAGAAGTTACGCAGCCAGTTGAAACCGAAACTAATCGTCTGTTACAGGCCATCTTGCATGAGCTACAGAGTTTGAAAAATCTCTTAGAGTCTCAGAAGTAAGAAGTAATAGGAGAAACTCCGAAAACTTAGCCGAGCTCTGCTCCTGCTAAAACCAGACATAAGAACGCCGTTTTCTACATACAAAGCAACTACAGTAGCTATTTACACAAATACCACCGACGAGCACTCCCATAACGTAACGAAAATATGAACAAAATAAGAATGCCTGTGCCACAAACAGATCCCTTAGCTAATATTAAATTGTGAAGCTAAAGTAAAGCTGCTGCTGTCAAACCGTCAGTAGCCTGCAAACTGCTTCTGTGCCGTTGGCGATCGCATCTTCACTTGTTGGGTATATGTATATATACTTAAGGACCTGTAGATATCAGCATCGTCAGCTCCACCAAGGCAGGGTACTTTGATTCGTCAAAGCCCCGTCTCTATTCTCTACCCTTTCTCCGTATGGAATCTGCTAGCCCCGAGCACTCATCAGAGCAACCTCCCGGTCATATCGCAAACTTGATTGGCGTACTAATAACCACGCTTACCCTCACCCTGCCCTTGTACGCAATATCAAATTTCAAAGCCATCGAGGTAGAAATTCCCCAGCAGTCACAAACCCTATCGATGAAAGCAAAAGAGTAATTCAAGGCACTGTTAGCACTGAGTCTAGCAGTGCCTTCACTATTCGTAGCCGGCCCATCTGAACCGTAAAACAGCGCCGGGGCATTTCGCGTGCTCCCGCTCTCCCGTAGAATACTGCTGAGGTCTTTACCTCTAGAAAACGCAGTCATCAAAAGTCATTAAGCCGCTATGGATTTATCCCGTATTCCCGCTCAGCCAAAGTCTGGCATCGTCAACGTACTCATCGAAATTCCTGCCGGCAGCAAGAATAAGTACGAATTCGACAAAGATATCAACGCCTTTGCTCTAGATCGGGTGCTGTTTTCTTCAGTGCAGTATCCCTATGACTATGGATTTATTCCTAACACCCTAGCCGACGACGGCGATCCCCTAGACGGCATGGTAATCATGGATCAGCCCACCTTTCCAGGATGCGTTATTCCAGCTCGGCCCATCGGCATGATGGAAATGATTGACGGCGGCGATCGCGACGAAAAAATTCTCTGCGTCCCTGCAGACGATCCCCGATACGCTGAAGTCAAAACCATTGACGATATTGAGCCTCACCGCCTAGAAGAAATCTCCGAGTTCTTTAGAACATATAAGAACTTAGAAAAGAAAGAATGCGAAGTGCTCGGTTGGAAAAATCTAGATCAGGTGCAGCCACTCATTGACGAGTGTATCAAAGCTGCTAGCTAGACCACCGCTGGCCTTGCACTCTCTAAAAGCCCCGAAGATTGAACGCTTCGGGGCTTTTTCGTTCAGCCCATCCATTCTCACTGCAGACTCTGTCTTCCCCCACCAGAATCAATGTAAACACCGAGATCTCTCCCCCTCTCTGTTGGGCTCAATAAGCGTAGCCTAGTCCGCTGCTCTACATAGCAACGCCTCCTCAATGAAAACAGCTCTTTCCCCTCTGGCTACTAACGATCAAAAGCCCTCCTCATCAACAGACACACTTTCGCAAAAAGAAAGTAGAGTATCTGTCAAATTCTGGGGTGTGCGAGGCAGTGTACCTACGCCAGTCGTGACAAATCAACGCTACGGTGGTAATACCATCTGCGTAGAAGTAACGATGGGAGAGCAGCGCCTCATTTTAGATAGCGGAACTGGCGTAGTTGGTCTAGGCGACTATATACAAGAGACTAGTCAAACAGAAAAATCTGGCATCGAAGCTCACCTACTCTTCACCCATACCCACTGGGACAGAATTCAAGGATTTCCCTTCTTTCGGCCCGCTTTCGTACCTGGCAATCGCTTTTCGGTCTATGGTGGCATAGCCCTCAACGGCGCTTCTATCAAGCACTGTCTGACCGATCAAATGCTGCGTCCCCACTTCTCCGTGCCATTACAAAACATGCTGGCAGAGCTAAACTTTCACACCTTACAAAATCGCGATAACTTTCAGATTGGCGATATCTCGGTAGAGACTTTACTGACCAACGCCGCAACCGGCGCATTAGGCTATCGGCTCACCTGGCAGGATTTTGTGATCGTCTATGCCACAGATACCTCAATAGAGCAAAACGAACCAGACCTATTGGCATTCATAGATCAAGCCGATCTGTTCATTCACGATGGCACCTATTCAGATCTCTCCTACCTGCACCATACAGAGACACCAGAGCAGCTAGCGCTACATCCTTGGGAAAAAGGCATCACGCTCATAGAAAAAGCAAATATAAAAAAGCTAGCGTTGCTACACCATAGCCCTATCCAAAACGATGTCATATTAGACCAGCTAGAGTTAGATATTCGAGACCGCTACCCCAATGCCGTCGTCGCTTACGAGGGGTTAGTTATAGAACACTAGCATCCCAATTGCCAAATCTATAGATGCACGCTTTGGGCACAAACACGTGATAAGGAAGAAATTATGGCAATTATTGGCGGCATCTTTTTGATCGTAAGCGTCGTTTTGTTCTTCGTCCGGCTAAGCAAGCTCAAACAACTCGCCTGCATTCGATCTGCTCGCCTAGCCACAGCCAGTGATATTCACCAGGTTGCCAGCGCCGTTGCCCAAGATATAGGGAGCGGCAGCTGGCAAGACTACGTTAAGGTGTACGGCAAAATCGTTTGCGATCAGCCGATACACTCCCAGGTAAAAAAAGTTGCCTGTGTCTACTACAAAACTAAAGTAACCCGTGAGTACGAAGAAATCGTCACCCGTAAAGACGATCAGGGAAGAACAATCAAGAAGACCGAACGCCAGTCTGAAGTCGTTTCCCAGACCACTTTGTCCACTCCTTTCTGGTTAGCAGATGCCACTGGAAAAATCAAGATTCACCCAGAGGATGCCAATATAGAAACCATTGAAATTCTTTCTGAGTTCAGGCCCGAAACGCAGCGTTCCAGTAGAATTAGCTTCGGCGGTTTTTCTCTAACCACAAATACGCATCACAATGCCCGTGGGCGAACATTAGGCTACCGATACAAAGAATCCATTCTGCCTGTAGATCGTGAAGCCTTGATTATCGGCATGGCCAACGACATGACCTCCCTAGTCACCATCCGTAAGCCTAGCGAAAATAAACAACAGTTCATCATTGCTCTAAAAACTGAAGGCGAGCTAGTCAAGAACGTTTCTGGTCATGTACAGCAAGTATTCTACGCTATGCTCGGCTGTTTAGGCGTAGGTACCGCCTTGCTGGCTGTAGATCTGTTTAGCTAGCCGTGTTTGATTAGCCGCGTGAACAGGTGCTTTGCTGTAGCCTCAACTAGGATCAAATAAAACGTCCGAGTAAAACGTCCGAGCACGAAATTGAACCAGGTTTGTGAATATATGTAGCTAGTGTAAGATGTCGTGCGCTGGGATGATTTGCTTAGCAATCTGCTCAAGGTAATATGAGCTTACCAGGTGCGATCTTTCCGGGGCTATCTTCCGATGGCTGTACTCAAATGGTTACCTATCGAACAGTAATTTTAGAGGCTCACGACGGCTCAAGGTGGCGATCGCTCTCTCAACTGCCTACCTGCGATGACGCAAGGCTGAACCATTTTCTGCTGTGGGAAAATCCTAGCTGGCCAGCAACACAGCGTAAAGCAAACAATTTTCCACCCCTACCAGAAGACTGTAGCGAGCGGGTAAAGTCCCGACTCAAGGAATTAGCCTATTATGTGACGACCTGCTTAAAGGTCGCCGAGTTCAAAGCCGGAGTCGAACAGGTAGCGCGGGCCTACAAAGAGCATAGTTTACAGGTAATGACTGAGATGCGAGGCGCGATCGCCATGGCAGAAGTTCTAAAGGACGGCAATATTCCTGTTCGTTTCATCATCCTGCTAGATCACTAGTTGCTAGATGACTGTCATCTAGATCACAGGCCGCAATCTGTTCTAAAGAAAGCTCACACCAAGAAAGTCTCACAGAAAATTTAAAAGATTCTTCCTCTGAGCAACGCTCTGCTGTCTATAGGCTACGGATGTATGCTGGTCAGCTCCGATTTCCAAGACTCTAATACCCTGCTTTGGCAGCACTTCAATGCATTTCACTAAATCTTCTGCAGTCTGTACTAGCCGATACTCTATGCCATATGCTTGACACAAGTAAGAAAACTTCACTGACTGAGGCGTAACAAAATACTTTTCAAAAGTAGGAGAGAAATCAGCAACGGGCAGCATCTCAAAGATACCGCCGCCGCCATTGTTGATCAGCACGACGGTAAGATGTCCGTCTATCTGGGCGGTATTAAGTAGGCCATTCGTGTCGTGCAAAAAGGCTAAATCGCCAGAAAGTAAGACAGCAGGTCGATTTCGATGAGCCAACCCCATCGCCGTAGACAGCGTTCCATCGATTCCATTTGCACCCCGGCTGAACACAGGCTGAATCTGCCGGTCGTTAGGTAGCCAAAAGGACTCAAGGTCTCTAACTGGCATACTATTGGCGACGAAAAGCGGAGTTTGTTCTGGCAAGTGCTGTGACAATAGCCAAACTACTTTACTTTCTACTAAGGTTGATTCTGCCGCCATCTTTTCTCGGATAGCGCGGCGCATTTCACCCTCATAGGTTAGCCACTGCTGCTGATAGATAGAATTTTCTATAGGGAATACAGCAGAACTGGTCTGGATAAGAGCGGCAATTTCTAGAGTAAGGTGGCGGGTAGGGCCATGCAGCGGATCTAAGTTTCGCTGAGGTCCGATTATCCAGCGCTGAGGCTGATGCATGCTTAGCCACTGCCGTAAGACCTTGCTAGTGGGCAGTGCGCCCAGCTGAATAACGCCCTGTGGTACGAGCTTTTTGGCGCGATCGCGATCTCTAAGAATAAGATCGTAGGTAGAGACAAGAGCAAGATTGAGTGCAGAGTAGTTACGTAGCGGCGAAAGCCCTTCGGCAATCACCGGCCAGCCTAAGCGCTGTGATAAATGACTAACTGTTTTGCAATAGGATAATGGATCGCTAGGGTCGGCTGGCCCCGCGACGATGATGCCTGTCTCAAATTGCTGCCAGTCTGCGATTGGCAATGAGGTGAGTAGAAAAGCCTGTACTTTGGTCGTAGCTGAAGCCGAAACCGAATAGAAGAATTTTCCTATATCAAACCCTGCTTTCACCACGCGGGTGCTGTCATCGGCAATTGGCGGTAGCGGATCGCGAAAAGGGCAGTTGAAGTGAATGGGCCCCGGTTGGAGTGCGATCGCACTTTCCCAGCCGCTGACTAATGTCTGCCGCAAGTATGCCAACATCGATAGATCCGCCATCGGCACCATCATTTCGACAAACCGCTTGACGAATCCTCCATACAGATTGATTTGATCGATTGTCTGCCCAGACGCACAGTCACGCATCTCCGGCGGACGATCAGCCGTAAAAACCAACAGCGGCACTCCACTTTCACACGCTTCGATCACGGCTGGATAGAAATTTGCTCCCGCTGTGCCAGAGGTGCAGACAATCGCCACCGGACGGTGCTGTCGTTTAGCGCAGCCCAAAGCAAAGAAAGCCGCTGAGCGCTCGTCTAGTATGGGCAACGCTTCAATCTGAGGGTGATTAGCAAACGCGAAAGTAAGCGGTGTTGAGCGAGATCCAGGGCAAAGAATAGCCGTCTGCAGGCCCAGGCGAGCAAGAGTCTCGACCGCTACAGAGGCCCAGAGACTATTGGTGTTGCGAAAATCAATGGGCATAGAGCAGAAAACGGAAATACAGCCCAGGACGTCTAGATTAGGATATTCGGACTAGAGCTAAAGCAATCAGACTAGAGCATTTAGACTAAAGCATTCAGTAGCGCCTGCAATTTTAATTTAATCTCCGCGAGTTCTTTAGCGGGCTCAGAACCCGCAACAATACCCGCACCCGCATACAGCCGGGCCTTTTGCCCATTCAGCAAAGCCGAGCGAATTCCAACCACAAATTCGCTGTTTCCCTGAGTGTCGATCCAGCCTAGCGGCGCAGCATAGAGTCCTCTATCAAAGGTTTCATACTGGCGAATTAGCCGACAGGCAGCCTGGTGAGGAACGCCAGCCACAGCCGGGGTCGGATGGAGCTTGGCTAAAATATCTAGGGGGGAAATGGACTGCGGCGGTGAGATGTTGGCACTAATAGGGGTATGCAAATGCTGAACATGCAATAGCTGTAGCACTCTAGGTAGCGCCTCGTATTCAGGAGTCAGACCCAGCGATCGCAGCTGGCGGACAATAAACTCCACCACCAGACGATGTTCAAACTGTTCCTTCTCGCTATTGACCAGGGTCTGAGCGAGCTGAATATCAAGACTAGGGAGCACGCCGCGTGAGATCGTACCAGCGAGCGCGTCTGTCGTAAATCGACCGTCTGTAATGCTCAACAGTCGCTCGGGACTAGCGCCGATAAAAGACTGACCGCGACCGTTGCCGATAGAAAAGACGGTGCAGTCGGGATGATTTTGCCTGAGCGCTTGCAGCGATCGCACCTCATCGAACGGCTGCGCGCCTTCTACATCCATCACATCGGCTAGCACTACCTTATGTAGCTGACTAGTTTGAATCTGTTGCAGTGCCGCTTTGACCGCCGGTTTAAAGTGAGTAAAGCCCTCATAGCTAGCGTGGTAGCGCCCGCCGTGGGTTTTTCGTTGGTTCAGAACCGCTGATCTATTTTTGGGTAGGAGGCCCTGCTGCGAGCGGCTTACCGCGATCAGTTTACTCAGCTTGGCATATAGCGTATCGGTCACCTGTCTGACGTCTGCTCTAGCTGTCATTAAGTGATTGAACGTCACCGTAGACAGCGAAGCGGGATGAGTTCTACAGGTCGTCAGTTGAAACTGGGGGACAAATAAATAGGCAGGCTCAAAGTATGGAATCGGCGGCGATAGCTTTCTAGCGTGAGTCAGATCTGGAGGCATTGAGCCAGCTTCTACAACGTTGGGCTCTGCAAAAAAAGTCGTGCTGCAAAAGAAATGAGCAAGTGGTGCTAGCCTCGATCGATCGAGAGTTGCATAGATAAACTGAGTCTGCCAAAACTGCACAAACGATTGAGCCAGAGAAAATCGATCGACCCCCGTCGCTGAGCACTCCACCGCGCAGCCGATGCCGACCATCGTCTGCTGTGAGCCAGTCTGCTGAGGCGAGTCGTAATAAAAATGACGCTGATATTGACTGCCTAGCGCCGCCAGAACGGTCTGAGGAGCGATCGCCAGAATCGAAAAAGAAAGGCTAGCAATCTTGGGCTGATCTGATGCGATCGCCTTTTGCTGACAGTCGGTCAAGAATTGATAGATCTCTGCTGGCTCAAGTCGTGAAACCAAGGCAGAATCAGCTTTGTGCTGGACAGCTGGCATGAAGGTTGCTATAACAATCGATCGTTAGATTTTCCCATGCTACCCACAGATATCAAAACACGGATATCAAAACACCGTGTCAGACTGCTTCTGTAACGCCGCAAAAGGTGTCTTCATTACCAGCGCTTTCTACACCTCACCCTTTACACTTCATAGTCACTACCAGAGCCGTACTTCACAGCATCTCGCCAGCGATCGGCGTAGTATTGCTTCTTATCTGAAGTCTCCCGGCTATCGACAGCGCTTTGCATCTCGTCTAACAGACTGTACAGCCCTAAATTAACAAAATGCCGCGTCCAGCTTGCCACAGCGCCAACACCTACCTGCGGTAAGATACTCAGCACCAGTCCAGGATGCCGCGTAGACGTTCTGAGCATTGTCTTTGCTAGCGGTGGAAACTGAACCACGTCCTGGAGAAAAGGCAGCAAAACTTCGTTCCCTAGCGCCGCCATATCGTCAAAGATAGTCTGGAGCACCTGATTAATCTTATTCGGCGCTAGCGTCTGGTCTATGCCTACGCTCATCGATTTTTGGAACAGCCAGGTAGCCGATAAATTCGGCTGGTACGGCTGCAGCTTTCCTAGCGCCTTGGCATCCAATAAATCGGCCTGCAGCGCATCATCGACGCCGACCGCCAGCCTTTCTAAATGGCGCACCATCGCCCCAAACCCCCCAAAGCTTAGCGGCGACTGACTCCCGCTAGAGTCTCCTATCGGCAAAGTGCGATCCCATTTATACTGCAGCGGACTGTCTTTATAGCAAGGGAAAAAGCCAAAGAGGGCTCTGGCAAACTCTAGCTGTTCTAAAGAAACATTTTGATACTGTGGCAGTAGCTCAAAATAGTCTTCAAACAGGTCAGTCAGACTGAGGCGGCTAGGATGGGCGTCTAGATAGGTAAACAGATACGTCGTCCGACCATCGCGGGCCGGAAAGGCTTCCCAAAAGTACTGGCATTGCTTTTGAATCGGTGTAAAAGAGACAATCAAATCGCCTGACTCATTCTGTTCATAGCCAGTTGCACAAGTGCCCACAACCAAGCAAACGGCATCTGGCTTTTTGCCCGCCCTAGCCTGCTGCACTATCGGTGAAAAGTGGCCCATCGCGTCTACGAGCAGTCTGGCTCTTACAGGCGTATCGTTTGTTTGGATAGCCACACCGTTGGGATGCACCGTCGCTGACTTGAACGGCGTCTGTTCTAACAATGTGCCGCCCGCTGCTACGAACTTCTGCTTGAGTTGTTCTAATAAGCTAACCGGATCTACACCAATATTCAGAACATCTTCTACCCAAAGATCTTTACCCCCGTTAAAGGCGATCCGAGCCGGATTGTACTGAGAGGCGATCGCCCTCTCTAGTTCCGCTTCATTCAGCAGACCCATTCGCACAAATGTGTCTAACTCTCGCCGCGAAATATTCCACTCCTGGTCGCGGCCTCTTAGCGTGCCTCTTTCTAGCAGCGCCACCTGCCATCCTCTTTGAGCTAGCGTCGCGGCTAATAGAATCCCTAACGTTCCACCACAGATCGCCACGTCGTAGTCAACCTGTGGTAGCTCATCATCAGCCTCCGTGACGACCGATTGTACCTTGCGATCGCCTGCCTTGTAGCTGCTCCACAGCTCATCGGCCTTTTGAAGTCCTTTCCAAGGATTACCTTCGATCTTTGAAAGTATTGCCTTTGAAAGTATTGCCTTAATTTCATCCATTGGTTTCATCCATAAGCTTTAGTGTAGAAAATCTAAGCACATACTTAAAGGGATAAACCTTAAAGAGCTCAACCAAAACTGAAACATTTCTCGCAGTCTTGCTTAAAACTGCCGCGACCATTCTTTAGGCCAGCGCTCAACAATAACTTTAGTCTGGGTAAAAAACTCAACCGCGTGCTGACTTTGACCGTGAAGATCGCCGTAAAAGCTCTCTTTCCAACCGCTAAAAGGAAAGAACGCCATAGGCGCAGCCACGCCGATATTAATCCCGATATTCCCAGCTTCGGCCTCATAGCGAAACTGGCGGGCAGCCGCGCCCGAGCTGGTGAACAGGCAGGCCATATTGCCCCAGCGACTTTGATTGACTAGCGCGATCGCATCATCCAGCGTGTCTACATGATGCAGACCCAATACCGGGCCAAAAATTTCAGTCGTTGCCACTTCTCCGCGCACAGGAACATCTTGCAGCAGGGTAGGACGAACAAAATGACCCTGTTCGTAGCCAGGAATTTCAGGGTTGCGGCCATCCACTAAAAGTTTGCCGCCTTCGTCAACGCCGGATTGAATCAGACTATGAATGCGATCGCAACTTCCCCGATTAATCACCGCTCCCATCTGTACGCCCTCGTCTAGGCCATTGCCCACAGTGCGCTGCTGTGCTGCCTGGGCGAGGGCATCCACAAAATCAGCTTTTACCGAGCCCACCGTAATCGCCAAAGACGCGGCTAAACAGCGCTGTCCGGCGCAGCCAAAGGCACTGTCCGCCACAATTCGCGTCGTCATTTCTAGGTCGGCATCAGGCAAAATCACCACTGGATTTTTGGCTCCACCCTGACACTGCACCCGCTTGCCAGCTGCTGCCGCCCGGCCATAGATATAGCGGGCCACCGGACTAGAGCCGACAAAGCTAATAGCCTTGACCGTCGGGTGATCGAGCAGCGCATCCACCACCGTTTTATTGCCATGTACCAGGTTCACCACGCCAGCCGGTAGCCCAGTTTGATGAATCAGCTCAGTAATCTGCTGCATCGTCTGGGGCACTTTTTCCGAGGGTTTGATAATGCAGGTATTGCCACAGGCGATCGCATAGGGAAAAAACCAAAACGGAATCATCGCTGGGAAGTTAAATGGAGCAATAATCCCTACCACTCCCAGCGGCTGACGAATCATAATTTCATCAATGCCACGAGCAATGTCTTCTGAATTGACGCCCTGCATCAAGGTAGGAATGCCACAAGCCATTTCTACATTTTCAATGGCCCTCTGTAGTTCTCCTTGGGATTCTTTGAGGGTTTTGCCACATTCTGCGGTGATGGTTTTGGCAAGATCATTCCAATGACTTTCCAAGAGCGTTTTGAGTCTGAAGAGATATTGGATGCGCTCAGTCGCAGGAATCCGTCGCCAAGTAGTCAGGGCCTTTGCTGCAGCGGCAACCGCATTGTCTAGATCGCCCGCCGCCGACAGAGGCACCTCCACCAGCACAGCGTTAGTAGCTGGGTTAACCACATCTAGGTAGTCGGTTGTCTCGGATCTGTGCCATTTACCGGCGATGTAGTTATGTAGCTGTTCCATGATGATTTTGCTCACTCTCTTTTCTGAGACACCTCTGCTTCGAGGTATGCGCTCCAATAACATACCGTCTACCGCCGTATCCCCTGATTGGGATAAATGACTATAGCTAGCGTCGGATGGATTCGTATGCTAGCTGACCACTTTGCTCTTTCATGACAAGGGTTTCACTCTTAGAAAGTGCGTGGAGCAAAGTGGCGAACGCTATAAGACAAACAGCCAGCGTGCAAGCTTATAGCTATACCTGCACGCCGAGCGTAAACCGCTATTTTAGCTGGGCTATCTCAGATAGTCTGTCTTACAAGATATCTGTCTTACAAGATATCGATGTGACTATCCATGTCGAAACCACCGATTGGCGATTCAATGGTCGCTATCTGAACGCCATCTAGCGCCAGCACACCGCTGTTGCTGTTGTAAGTCAATGAATCGCGAATAGCATCTGCGCTGCCTAGGTAAGGCTGGGGCAACAAATCCTGCTGAATTTGAAGCATGTCGCCTTCAGCAGCGTTGAAGGTGCGGATCAAGCTAGTGCCGCTGCCGATTCTAAACAGGTCTGTGCCCACACCACCGATCAGGATGTCGTTGCCAGGGCCACCAATGAGCAGGTCAGCACCATTGCCACCGATCAAGATATCGTCACCAGAGCCGCCAATGAGGATGTCATCGCCATCGCCACCATCCGCAAGGATATTGACATCTGCGGCGCTACCGTTGAGGAAGTCGTTGCCATCGCCTCCGTCAAAGTTAACCCGCTTTAGCCTGGTCTCAGATAGACTTTGAACCGTGAGGCTGTCGTCGCCGCCGCCGCCGTTGATTTCCATACTTTCAACGCCGTTAATATCTAGCTGGAAAAGCCCGAGATTAACCCGGCGAAAATCGACGCGCTTACCATTCGCGCCCAGCTCAAACTCGTCGCCTGCCTCTAACGCGCCATTCACCTCAGTCACGTCTTGGCCGCTGCCGCCACGCATGCGATCGCTGCCGTCGCCGTTGTTCCAAATCAGTCGGTCATTGCCCGCACCGCCTAGCATCACGTCATCGCCTTTGCCGCCAATGATAGTGTCATCCCCAGCGTTGCCCTGTAGAACATTGACTTGGTCATCCCCGGCTAAAACGTCATCTAGCTCGCTACCGTTGAGGTTTTCAATGCTAATCAGCGTGTCTTGAACGAGGTTGCCGTTGACTTTGTAGGTGGCTGTGCCCGCCGCCAGGTCGGCATTAACTGCAAAAGGAATATCGCTAAAATCAGCGGTGTCATTACCCGCGCCGCCGTCGGTTATATCATTGCCATTACCGCCCTGCAAAAAGTCATTGCCACTACCGCCTAGCAGCACATCATTGCCGCCGCCACCGAAGAGAAAATCTCGGCCAGCGCCGCCAGAGAGCGTATCATCTCCTGAGCCTGAAGCGAGTCTGTCTCTACCCCTGCCGCCGTCGGCCACAATGGTTTGAGTAGAGGCACTAGCGTCTAGCGTATCGTTACCTTTGCCACCATTAAAGGTGACTTGCTCTAGATCCGTACGAGCAAGATCTTCGACGCTAAGGCTATCGTCACCGCCACCGCCGTTAATCTCCATCGCTTCGGTGTCTTTAATATTGAGTCTGAAATTACCCAAGTTCACGCGCTCAAAGTCTACCTGTTTGCCAATAGCACGCAGTTCGAACGCATCGCCCGCCTCCAGTGCGCCGTTTACCTGAGTGACATCTGCGCCCCGACCGCCGCGCATAAAGTCACTGCCATCGCCGTTGTTCCAAATCATCTGATCGTCGCCAGGCCCCGCAAAAAAGAAGTCGTCGCCCGTATCGCCGATCAAGGTATCATCACCGCCGCCACCATTCATCAAATCAACGTCTTCGCCGCCTTCAATCAGGTCATTGCCTCTGTTGCCAAAGAGCAAATCGTTGCCTGCTTTGCCCAAAATCGTATCGTCGCCGCTAGTGCCCGCAATATCGTCGTTGCCATCGGTCCCAACTAAAATATTTTCAATATTTTCGTAGCCAGTGCTTTTGGAAGTATTGTTAGCCATGAGAATTTCTCCTAAGAGTTTTTAAGTTGTGTTTTCTGTGAGATATGCCTGTGAGCCATATCTGTGAGATACAGAGCGCTCGTGTTTTGCTCTATGTCCCTATTGAAGAATCCGGGTGGCTACGTTCAGGGCTACGAAAGGCTGACCTATGGCTGACTTTTGGGCAATTTTTCTTGTAAAAACCTGCATCCCTTATTTTTCAATGGTTTCAGGCTATATGAACAGATAGAGCTGAGTGATCAAGGCGATCGATGTGCGATCGCCTCAGGTTGACTGGTTTAATAGAGGTATTCACCAATGTGCGGTGGATTCTGATCGCTTTCGATGTTTCTACTCAGCTGACGGACTAATCACGATGCCCCGTTCGATTAAGGTTCAAGCCGGCTATTCTGATACGCTTCGGATTGCGATTAAGCGAAATGGCTTTCAGACCCAGCGCGCCCTAGCTGAGCGGGCGGGCTATTCACTGGCGACGGTCAAAAAGTTTCTGGGCTGCAAGCCGGTTGATTTTGCGACGTTTACAGAGCTGTGCGAAACGCTGAATTTGGACTGGGAAGCGATCGCTGATTTAGGCGATCGCAGTATCCCTTTAGAAAAAGTAGAAAAAGATCTCACCATTTCAGCAGCGACGTCTGCCCTACCGTCTGCCCCCTCAGAGCCCGCCCAGCCATCTGCCCAAACCTCATCCGCTCAGGCTTCAGCCGCTCATGCCCCCAAACCTAGCTGCGCTCAAGATTGGGGAGCGGCGGTCGATGTTTCCGTCTTCTATGGACGAGAGCAGATCCTAGAAACTCTAGAAGGCTGGATTGTGCGCGATCGCTGTCGTTTGGTAGCGATTGGTGGCATCGGCGGGATTGGTAAAACAGCGCTCACCGCTAAACTGGCTCACCGAGTTGAAGATCGCTTTGACTATTTAGTCTGGCGCAGTCTCAAAAATGCGCCGCCAATTCAGGAGATCATGGCAAGTCTGCTGACCTTTTTTCTAGAGCAGCCAGCGGTCAACCTGACTATGAACGAGGTTCCCGATACGCCAGATGACCAGCTGCGGCAGCTGATTGCTTGTATGCGCGCTCATCGATGTCTAATTGTGTTGGACAATGTGGAGTCGCTGTTTACAGAAGGCGATCGCGCCGGTACTTACCGCCAAGGCTATGAAGGCTATGGCGATCTGTTTAAAGCACTCGGCGAAACCGAACACAATAGCTGCTTGCTCATGACCTCACGTGAGCTGCCAAAAGAGATTGCGATCCAGTCAGGCGATGCCTTGCCGACGCGCTGTTTTCAGCTTTCAGGTCTAGCAGAATCGGACGGCAAAGCCCTGATCCAAACCCTAGGCGAATTGACTGGCACACCGTCAGAATGGCAGCAGCTAATCCAGGCTTATAGCGGCAATCCGCTGGCGCTCAAAATGATTGCCGCCGCCGTCAGGGACTATTTCGAGGGCAGCGTTGCCAATTTCCTAGCGCTAGCACAAGAGGATTCTTTGATCTTTGGTGATATCAGACAGCTACTCGTACGCCAGATCAATCGTCTAACGCCGCTAGAAAAAGACATCATGTACTGGCTGGCAATCAACCGAGAGCCAACGGCTTGGCAAACACTTCGGTCTGATTTAGCGAAAGAGTTATCCAAGGCAGTGCCTTTGAACAAAGTCTTACAGGCGATTGATTCTTTAGAACGTCGCTCTTTACTAGAAAAAGACCGCTCTCAGATCACTCAGCAAGCAGTGATTATGGACTATTTCACTGGCGAGCTAATCAATCAAGTATCAAGCGAAATCAGGCAACAAAAACAAGACTTTTTACGGCGCTATGTGCTAGTCAAAGCAAGTGCGAGAGATTATATCCGTCAGGCTCAAATCCGACTGATTTTGTCACCGATTGTAGAGACTTTACAAGAAGAGTATGCCTCTACAGATGCGATCGCGGCGGCGCTAACAGAATTGCTAAGCGCTGCTCAAAAACAACCTACACAAGGCGGCTATATCGGCAGTAATGTACTAACGCTCTTGAGTCATCTCAAAGTAGATTTGGCAGGCTATGACTTTTCCAACCTGCCGATCCAGCAGGCATATCTCCAGGGATTGAACCTGTACGATGTGAATTTCGCAGGCTCAGATCTCTCGCGGTCTGTCTTCAATCAGCCGTTTGGCAGCATTCGGACGATGGCCTTTAGCCCAGCCGCGAACTCAGGTGCTAACCTGGCCACGACCTCAGGCAACGCCAGCTCACACGACGCGGTGCTGGCCACTGGCGACACTAATGGTGAGATTTGGCTTTGGCAAGCAGATTTCTCGTCAGCTTCAGAAGATATCAAGTCTCATATTTCAACCTTTAGAGGACATCAGAACTGGGTTTGCTCGGTAGCGTTTAGCCCTGATGGGAAGCAGTTGATTAGCGGTAGCGCCGATCGAACCATCAAACTGTGGGAGGTAAAGACAGGCGAGTGTTTGCAAACGTTAGAAGGGCACGGCAACTGGGTGATGTCGGTAGCGTTTAGCCCCGATGGAAAACAGTTAGTGAGCGGTAGCGCCGATCGAACAATTAAACTGTGGGATGCAAAGACGGGCGAATGTTTACGAACGCTAGAAGAACATCGGCATGGGGTCTGGTCAGTAGCGTTTAGCCCCGATGGAGAACAATTGGCGAGCGGTAGCGCCGATCGAACAATCAAAGTGTGGGATGCAAAGACATACGAGTGTTTGCAAACCCTAGAAGAACATGAGCATGGAGTCTGGTCAGTGGCCTTTAGTCCTGGTGGGCGATCGCTTGCTAGCGGCAGCGCCGACCAAACGGTGCGCGTTTGGGATGTAGAGACGGGCGAGTGCCAGCAGACCTTACTCGGGCATAGCAACTGGGTGTGGATAGTGACCTTTAGTCCTGATGGGCGATCGCTTGCTAGCGGCAGCGCCGACCAAACGGTGCGCGTTTGGAACATTGCGGCAGATACGCCGCAGTGCTTGCGAGTGTTATCAGGCCATAGTAACTGGGTGTGGTCTGTCGCCTTTAGCCCGGATGGCGACTACTTGACCAGCGGCAGTGAAGATCGAACCATGCGGCTGTGGAAACTGCGCCGTGGTCAGTGTCTAAAGACGTTGCAGGGCAGCAGTAACTGGGTCTGGTCTGTTGCCTTTAGCCCGGATGGTTGTACGTTGGCTAGTGGGCAGGGCGATCGCCTCGTTCATCTTTGGGAGATATCTTCGGGTCAAATGTTAGAGACCTTAGTCGGCGGTCAGAATGCTATTTGGTCAGTGACCTTTAGCCCGGATGGCAGTACTCTAGCCAGTGGCAACGAGGACGGGAATGTTCATATATGGCAATTATCCAAAGAGATTCAGTCCAAAAGCAGAAATCACCGCAGTTTGTTAGGGCATACCAAATCAGTCTGGTCAGTAGCCTTCGATGCTAAAGGAGAAACTATCGCCAGCGGCAGCGCTGACCAGAGCATCAAGCTTTGGGATGTCCGCAGTGGTCAGTGCCACCACACGTTTACAGAACATCAGCACTGGGTTTGTTCTGTTGCTTTTCACCCCCAGAAAAACATACTGGCAAGTGGCTCTTATGATCGCACTATCAAACTTTGGGATCTCGATACAGGAGAATGCACAGCCACTTTGAAAGGTCATACAAGCGGAGTTTGGTGCATTGCCTTTTCACCCAAAGGAGACTTTTTGGTAAGTAGCGGTATTGACCAAACGGTGCGCGTATGGGATGTAGCAACCGGGACGTGTCAGCAGGTGCTAACCGGACACGAAAACTGGGTCATGGCCGTTGCGATCAGCGCTGACGCTCAGTGGATTGCTAGCGGCAGCGCGGATCATACTGTGAGACTTTGGGCTGTAGACCGGGGGGAAAACGAGGATGGTGGGCTAATACATACCCTAACAGGACACACCAATAGCGTCTGGTCAGTAGCCTTTAGCCCCGATGGCAAGCACCTCGCCAGTGGCAGTGACGACAAAACAATTAGACTATGGGAGATAGAAACAGGGACTTGTGTCAATACATTCAAAAACAAAGAACCCTACGAGGGAATGAACATTACCGGCATCAGTGGGCTAACCAAGTCTGAAATATCCACACTAGAGCAGCTAGGGGCCGTCAACCTGAATTAAGGATCATAAAAATGAACTCTCCACATACACAACAATCTAAACAACCTGCTGGCTCGTCTGTCGATTTAGCCACCGATTTAGCCTCTGATGTAGGAGCTCAGCCACAGCCCGCTGCACTACCACCGATACTCTTAGTACTGGTGCTAGTTTCAATTGTATTGTTGATCATCGTAGGCACTGCCCTATTTTGCTTTCCTGGCTTTTCTCAGTCTCGTTGGCTCTGGCCACTAAAACCTTTTAATACTCGATTTTTAGGCGCAATTTATCTCACGGCGCTAGTTGGTTTGGCTAGCCTAGTTTTATCTAGACGCGCTGCGCTAACGCGGTTAATCGTGCCAATGATGTGGGTGTTTACGACAGTTGTGCTGATGGTGTCGTGTTTGCAGCTTCAGCAGTTTAGTCCGGGGCGGCGGGCAACAGATATTTGGTTTTTACTATATTTGGTGGACTGCGTGGGGGCAAGCTATTACTGGGGCTACTTTAAACCTTACAACTATCTTGGATTGCGCCGCCTGCCCAATCTGTGGCCTACGGTACTAGGCATTCAATCAGGCATTTTAGGGGCGTATGGCTTAAGTTTGTTGTTTACCCCAGCAGCGGCTGGCGGTGCCTGGCTGTGGCCTTTAGATGTGTTTCATGCTCAGCTTTATAGCGCTATCTTTTTAACCGGCTCGCTTGGTTCCGCTCTCTTGTCTCGCCGAGCAACCGCCGCTGAAGCTAGGGCTTTGGGTGCGATTCAAGTGACGTTCAGCGGCTTAGTGCTGTTGGGGATTTGGCTGGTGGATAGAGAGGTGCAAGTCATTGACTGGGGACTAGTTGTAAATTGGGCCTGGGTGGGTGCGATCGCACTACTTGGTCTCATCGGCCTAGCATTGATTGGCTATTCACGGGATACACAAGCTAGAAATATCGATGAACGACACTAGCAACAATAGGTATCATCGAAACCGCTGTTCCACGATGCTGTAGTTTTCAAAGAGCTTCTCGTCGAGTATTAGTAGTAAAGGCAGCGTACTATGAGCGGCTCAAGCTAAGACATCTAGCTGCGATTGTGAGGAGCCATAAAGTCGATCTGCGGACCCGCTGGAACAACTCTAGTAGGGTTGATCGTTTCGTGGCTTTTGTAGTAGTGCTGCTTAATATGTGAGAAATTGACTGTATCCGCAATCCCAGGCATTTGATACAGCTCGCGCACATATCCCCATAGATTGGGATAGTCTACTATTCGGCGGATGTTGCATTTAAAATGGCCGACATAAACCGGGTCGAATCGTACTAGCGTAGTAAACAGCCGCCAGTCAGCCTCAGTCAGTTCATCTCCCAGTAAATATCGCCGACTCGAAAGGTTTTCTTCTAGCCAATCTAGACTTTCAAACAGAGGATACAGCGCTTCTTCATAGGCTGACTGAGCTGTTGCAAATCCACATTTGTACACGCCGTTGTTGACAGTGTGATAAATGCGATTGTTCACTTCATCAATCTCATCTCTGAGCGCCTTTGGATAGTAGTCGCCTGCTTTGGCACCGATGCCGTCAAAGGCACTGTTGAACATGCGAATAATTTCAGAAGACTCGTTATTTACGATCGTGCCCGTCTGCTTATCCCAGAGAATAGGGACTGTTACTCGTCCGGTATAAGCTTTATCTGCTCTGGTATAAAGCTCGTAGGCATACTTAAAATTAAACAGAGGATCGTTCACAATGCTTTCGTCTGACTTGAACGTCCAGCCGCGATCGCCCATGAACCAATCCACCGAAGAAAAAGAAATCATCTCTTCTAGACCTTTCAAAGCCCGAAAGATCATCGTCCGATGGGCCCAGGGACAGGCATAAGAAATATAGAGATGATAGCGGCCTGCCTCTGCGATAAAGCCACCTTTTCCCGTTGGCCCAGGGCTGCCGTCCGGCGTTATCCAACTGCGAAACTGTGATGCCTTACGCTCAAACTTTCCACCCGTACTTTTGGTGTCATACCACTGATCTTGCCACTTTCCGTCTACTAAAAGGCCCACAGAATTTTCTCCTAAAACAGTTAATGAGAAGAAATGGTCAGGGTCTTCTCGCTTGCATATCCTGATTATGAACTGAGTTTATTAAAAGTACAATAGCCTATTTAAGAGTCATACTGTTGCCAATATTTCTACAATGAGCGCTAACAGCTCACACAGTTCGAGGGCGATATAGACTTTATCTATTCAGTCAATATGACTCTTTCATGCTTGAATCTATGACAGTGAGCAGATCATGGTGCCGTTGGATCGCGGCCTCGAAGGCTGACTTGCCCATCAGATAGTCTTCAAAGAAAGAGAGCGTTAGATCATCCACGGCCTGGGCGATCGCGCTGACATCACCTATCCCCATCATGGAACGAAGCGGGCCAAATCGCGCTGGTGTCCAACGGGCAATGTCTGAAAATGCTGCATGGCCGCTGTCAGTGACTCTCAACCAGTGAGCAAAACGAGCAGGTTGAGTATTCTGAACTAAGTCGCTGACCTCTTGCCGATAGTATTCGCCTGTTTTTTCAGCAATCTTTTGAGGATTATTGACGGGTGCTAGGGGAAATAAGGCACTTTGGCTAATCTGTAAAAAGGGAATCTCAACCCCCTGTCTGGCCTTGCCCAACATGCCGCCATCCAAATTTACCACCGCCTGACAGCGGGGCTCTTCTAGTGAATAGTCTAGAGCAACGCTGCCGCCTAGTGAAAAGCCCACCATGCCAAAGCGCTCTAAGTTCAGCTTGTCGCTAAATCGAGAGTCTTTTTCATTGAGCTGCTCTAGCTTTTGGACGGCTAGGCGAATGTCTCTCAGTCGGTCTGGAAAAAGTAGCGTATTCAGACGTTCTCTGAACTGGGCGGGAATTTTAGTGACTTCTGATGGAATGTTGTAGTCTGAAAAGTTTTTGGAATGGGCGATCGCGGCCACTACGAAGCCATGGCTAGCCAGCTCTATCAGCCTAAACGTGTTGTCCTCTCTGAAGCTGCCTGCCCCGTGGTCATACAGCAAGACAGGCATCTCTGCCTGCGAAGAGAACAGCGGTAGATCAGAGAATGCAGCCGTTGGTTTTTGTAGATGGCCGTAAGCAAATTTGAGAACCTCTGGAACTGCTTCTCCTGAAAGATAGCGGTAGGGTTTTTGGTCTGCTTCTGGCGCTGCCGGATACCACAGCCGCAGAGAGACGTCTTCAATGCTTTCGAGTGTGGTACCCACCACGAACAATCCAGTAGGAACGGGAAAGCGAATATTCGGAAATAACCACAGGAGAAAGATCGTAGTGCTCACCAACGCAGTTGAAATGGAGAGCCCAACTATTTTTGACCAACCGAGACGTAAACCCTTAGCAATAGCGGGTGAACGTACCATAACCGGATCAAGCATCAGCAGAGACACTACAACAATATCAGCAGGGATAAATTGCCAGCGCCATCCCAATGAAAGACGAATAATAAATAGCACTACTGTAAGAAACAGAAACTTTCTTTTCCATCTTTTCGTTGCTTTGGTTTTTAGGATGCTCAGCAATAGTAGTAGCGCAATAAATATGAAATCCATGGTAGTGGCTTCACCCAAGAAATAGTCTTCAATCGTTAAAGCTTAAAGCGATCAGCATAGCTTTTGCGATATCGGTAGGTCATCTCTACGGATGACTTTCGTCACAGCATTTTCTCTATTGTTCTAGCATGACGATTGTCATTGAACTTCGAAAAGAATACGGCAGGATAGAAGCCGTTTGACTGTATCGACAATAAAAACTAGAACAAATAGATTTCGCGAAGTAAAGAAGAAAAGTAATGACTGTGATATTTACCACCTGTTTCCAAAACAATAATTCGAAATTCATTCAACGACTGTTAAAAGCTGCGGTGACTGCTCTATTTTCGGTTGTGTTGCAAAAAATACATAGGCTCTGACTTGGTATTCTGGGATGCCCTGATCGCAACCTACCTCATGCCCTGCTCAGAACCGTTCAAATGGCGTCACTTTCAGTCAGACCTGATCTTGCTGAA
>NZ_JADEXO010000096.1 GCF_015207105.1 cf. Phormidesmis sp. LEGE 11477 | reverse complement strand
TATGTGCAGGATATTGTTGGCGGTGCGATGTAGTTATGGCAACAGCCTATATGAAGCAGCAAGTCTGTCTGGAGCCGATAGATTCAGGGTCTACTGAATCAGATTCATCCGCGATTGGAACAGCCGCTTCATCCATCCATTCAGATAATCTCGATTGGCCGTCTGCTCTTTCGGATCACTGGTATCTGCCGGGAAAGGCATCAGGCCACGCACGGCGGCTTCAGTCACACAGAACATTGACTTTTGAAAGCTTTGGCTTAGCTGTACGCGCACGTCGTCTTTTCCACGGACCGATCGGATATAGAGGGTTTGCAAATAGTCGGGCACATAGTGACGCATGTCCTGCATCAGCAGCGTCGGCGGAATGCCCGCTCCACCAATCGGCAGCGGATCGGCAAACAGCGCGCCATAGTCAAAGTGTCCTTGGTCAATCGGAATTTGATGCGCTTGGGCGTTGTAAGAAACCGTGCCGAAAAAAGGCGTGCCTCTAAAAAAGATCGATTCAACGTAGGGAACAGCGGTGTCGAAGAGGAAAGCAAGCTCGGCGCTTTCAGGCAGAATGTCATACTCGCTGCCAGATATAGTGACTTTGTAGACGATAGGCTTACTAGCATTAGCCACTAGTCCAGCTTTGATCAGCTCGATGACTTGATCAATTGTCTTGATCTTACCCTGGTCATAGGCAGCCGAGAGATCCATAAAGATGTCGCTCATTACCCGCCAAAACTGCCCCAGCCCAGAATAGTAAGCAAGCTGACGCACCTGCTCTGGCAGATAGTCTGGAAAGAGTTTGTTGAAAACCAGCAAGATCGGGTTGGTTCTGGCTTTAGCTCGAATCGCAGGCGCACAGCAGGCCCAAAACGCTTCGGAATCTAAATAGGCATCTAGCCCGCCGCCGCCGTGCCACATCATGGTACGCATCACGTATTCTGCATACTCATAGTTAATGCGATCATGCCAGAGGTGCTTGACTATCTTTCTGAGCGTGATTTTGCCATCGAAGTATTTGAACAGTGGAAAAAGGTTTAAGAACTGCGTGTTAGCAATGTGCTGCAAATTGATGGCGTAGGCATCTAAAACAATACCGTAGGCATGCAGTACGCCGACTACTTCGATCAAATTCTCGGGCGTGTTGGGCAATAGCGTACCGCCGGACAGCAGCCGATCGATATAGTCGCCAATCGAATAGCGAGGAGCTGGCTGCAAAGGCGGCGGTGAGAAAGTCGCAATCATGTCGTGATTAAATACATAGGAGAAAAGATAGAAGATCTATCGGTGAGCTAGAAGGTTGCTCAAAAGCTAGAGACTTTAGCGATCGCACCGCTGTTCGAGATACCGTTCAATGTACCGCCAGATGCCTCCCCTATCGACATCACTGGGTTGACGTAATTTGGCACAAAGCTGTTGGTAGTCGATTCCATCCAGCGGGTCAGCCATGCTGGCTGCAATCCGAACGCGAAGATAATCAAGACTAGGGTCATTGCCGGGATGCGATCGCGCCAGCTAACTTTGGGCAGCGTCACTTCTATAGTCCCACCAGTTCCATCAGGCGCAGCATCTAACCTGCCAAAAAACACCCGGTTGATCATCAGCAAAAAGTATACCGACGTGAGGCCAGAGCCCAGCATACAGAACAGCGTCTGCGGCGCTTGGCTCTCAAAGCTGCCTCTAAAGACAATAAATTCAGAGATAAAGCCAATCATGCCCGGAATGCCAGCACTGGCCATCGCCCCTAAAACCATCAGTGAGCCGATAAAAGGCAACCCTCTTTCTGGTGCCATCAGCCCTCGCAGCACCGTTAGATCGCGAGTACCTGTTTTTTTGTAGACCACACCGACCAGTAAAAACATCAGCGCCGAAATCAAACCGTGACTGACCATCTGTAGCACCGTCCCTAAGATACTCAGCGGTGTAATCGCCGCCGCCGCTAGCAAGATATATCCCATATGGCCCACCGAGCTATAGGCCACCATCTTTTTCATATCGGTTTGGGCGATCGCAGCCAAAGATCCATACAGCACGCTCACCACCGCCCACCAAGCCAACAGCGGCGAGAGCGCCATCCACGCCTGCGGGAACAAACCCACGCAAAAGCGCAGCAGCCCATAGGTTCCCAGCTTCAGCAACACTCCCGCTAGCAGCACAGACATAGGCGTTGACGCCTCCACATGGGCATCCGGCAGCCAAGTATGAAACGGAAACAGCGGAATCTTGATGCCAAAACCAATAATCAAAACGCCCAGCAGCACCGTCTGCTGACCCATAGTTAGCGTCTGCGCCAGCGATGGATCATAGTCAAAAGATCCCGTTCCAGACAGCAGTACCAGTCCTAAAAACGCTCCCAGAATCAAAATCCCAGAAAATGCCGTGTAGATCAAAAACTTAGTCGCCGCATAGCCGCGCCGCTCGCCGCCCCAAATTGCAATCAGCAGATAGAGCGGAATCAGCTCTAGCTCATAAAACAAAAAGAACAGCAGCAAATTCTGTGCTAAAAACGCCCCGGCAACTGCGCTAGCAATCAGCAACAGCAAAGCATAGTACAGCCGAGGTCGCCTCACACCGTGGCTGATATAAGCAGACACAAAGCACAGCAGGCTATTGATTACAACCAGAGGCAGGGCAATGCCATCGACTCCCAAAGAATAAGTCAATCCTAACGGCTCCATCCAGGCTAGCTTTTCTAAGAACTGCAGCCCAGAATCTGTAATATCAAACTGGGCAACCAGCACCGCCGTCATGACTAAATTGACACCCAGCGTAATCAGCGCACCTTGTCGAACCTGATCGCTCTCTATCTTTTGAGGCCAGGTGCTAATTAGTAAAGCGCCCAACAGCGGCATCAATATCAGCGCACTCAATATCACCGCAATATCACCATTCGTTCTTTTCCGTTTCCGTCCTTTTCCGTTTCTGCACCTGCCTGCTTCTAAATCTGTCTCACCACATCTGTCTCACCATAAAGTCCAGGTCGTCATCAAAACCAACAGTCCAACCCCTGCCACAATCGTCAGAATGTAGCTTTGTGACTGTCCTGAGGCACTGTATTTCAAGCTTTCGCCCCCAAACAAGGACACTGCGCCAACAAAGTTAACCGCCCCATCCACGACATAGCGATCTATCCAGTTGCTGAGCGCTGATAGCTGTGAAACCAGCCTCACTACCGTTAGCTCGTATAGCTTCTCTGTGTAGAAATCATTGCCTAGCAAATCTTGAACCCAGCGAAGCGGTGCCACGCTAGATCGCGACCAAGCTCGGTTTAACGGTAGATAAAAGCCTAGACCAGTCCCCAAAATGCCAGAACCTACCAGCAGTGCCAGAGCAGCCATATTGAAATATTCAGGCGGAGGCAGCAAAGACACCTGCCGCAGACCAAACGGTAATATCAGCACAAAAATAGACAGCGTCATCATCGGCACCGCCATCAGCCAGCCTACTTCAGGCGTACGCCTAGTTTTCACCTGCGGCTTGCCTAAAAATACCAGCCGAAAAACTCGCACAAGATTGAGGGTACTCAAGAAGTTCACCAGCAGAAATACGCCTACCAGCACTGGATGATCTGCCCACAAAAAATCAATGCCCAGCGCAAACGCCCAAAAGCAGCCAAAAGGAAGAACGCCAGTCAGCCCTAAAGCGCCCGTGAGATAGGTCAAGGTTGTAGCAGGCATCCGCGACCAAATACCCCCTAGCTCTGTGAGATCCTGGTTATGCGTGGTGTAGACCACTGCCCCAATACTCATAAAGATCAGAGCTCTAGCAACCGCATGAGCAAAAAGCAAAAGTAGCGCTACCCCCGGCCACTCAGTGCCAACAGCCACAAACACCAAACCGATATAGGCGCTAGTAGCGTAGGAAAACGCCCGCTTAAAGTCAATCTGGGCCAGTGCGACCAAAGAAGCACCTACGGCTGTGGTTGCTCCAATCGCAATCAAAACGTCCAGCGTAATGGGAGAAATCACCACCACTGGCTGCAGTTTGATCAAGACATAAGCACCACAGGTCACTACTGCCGAATTACGCAAGATAGACGCTGGACTAGGCCCTTCCATCGCTTCATCAAGCCACAGATGCAGCGGAAACTGAGCGCATTTACCCGTCGGCCCGGCAATCAGGGCTAGCCCAGTCAACGTCGCTGCCACCGGAGCGATATCGGCATCTTTGACCCACATATACAGATCGTCAAACCTCAAACTGCCTGCATAGGCGCTAAGAACAACTAGCCCCATCAGCAGCAGCACATCCCCTATTCGCTTAGTCAAAAAAGCGTCCCTCGCCGCCGTAATCACTAGAGGCTGAGCGTACCAAAAACCGACTAGCAAATAGGTAGAGAGCGTCAGCATCTCTAGCAAAAAATAGGTGGAAAACAGAGAGCTGCTAAGAATGACACCGCTAATCGCAGCTTCAAAAAAGCCCATCAGCGCAAAGAAACGGGCAAGCGCCCAGTCCTTTTCTAAGTAGCCCATGCCGTACATCTGAGCAAGCAAGCTCAATCCGGCAGTCAGCCCTAAAAAGATTAAATTGACCTCAGAGAGATCTAGAGAGGCCGAAAGGTCGAGTCCAGCAACCTGTAGCCACTCATAGCTGACAACCTGAGGACCTGTATACCAGACAGCCTGTAGCAGCAAAGCCCCATGCACAGTAGCCAGCGCCGTCATTACGACATTGATATACATAGCTGGCCTAGGCCCAGTCTGACGGATCAACCGAGTCGCCCAGGGAAGTGCTAGCAGCGCGCCTACTAGTCCGTACACCGGAATTAGCCAACTCCACTGAATTAGAAACTGCATTGCAAATACTTCCTAGAAAGACTTTCAAACGAGCACTGCAAATCGGTTCTAAACAGTGACGCTACAAACAGTCGCCCAACCGAACCGATCGACTTCAAGCATCCGATATTCAATCGGCGCATGCAAGACAAAGCGACCAACTCAGCTCATTAAAAAACTAGCTCATCACCCCCCCGGTCTCCAAAATCCAGTATTCATCGAAGTCGGTTCGTGCAAGTTCGCTGGAAATAGACCGGAATTTATTAAGTTAAAGGAATCCCACAGCGTGAGATAGACCTGCTCTTGAAAGCAGACTTCGAAAAGTCAAATATTCAGTTTTATTCCAATCTTTTGCGCTTAATACTGTACCTATAAGTCCTTAGTTGCAGTGCTTTTACTTCTTTAACTAGACCGTTCATATACCTTTAGCCACTCTAGAAAGAAGCACCGAGCATCCGAAGAAGAGCTTCACTGACAGGGGTCAATAATCTGGCTAATCCATTCATAGGGCATATAGAGGCTTCTCTATGCCCGTCTATAGTACCTGATCTGTTGCGGCATTCAGCCGTAGCCCCCTAACAAGCTGGCTTTCTTCTTTTACTCAACTTTACAAAGAAACATAAATTGAAACTATGTCTACATAAGTTTTAACAATGAGGCTTATCAGGGACAATCATTGAGACTTATATTGTCAAAGCGGCGGCGTCATTTTATTCTGAGTTATGACGCAAAGAAGTTATCCAGGCGATCTTAAAAGAATTTTAAAAAGTAGAAACAGCTGATTTTGTACGCACTGTCTACTGAAATCTCCGTGGTCAAGCGAAGGTTTTTCTATCAAAAATTCGACCTGTGATAGCTTTTCTTATTTTAGGAGATTTCGATTAATGCCTATTGCTGTTGGAATGATTGAGACCAAAGGTTTCCCTGCAGTGGTTGAAGCAGCTGATGCCATGGTGAAAGCTGCTCGTGTCACCCTGGTTGGCTACGAGAAGATCGGGAGTGGCCGGGTGACGGTCATCGTTCGCGGTGACGTTTCTGAAGTTCAAGCTTCTGTGTCTGCAGGCGTTGAGAACGTCAAGCGGGTCAATGGCGGCGAGGTACTTTCTACTCACATCATTGCGCGCCCTCACGAGAATTTGGAATTTGTTCTGCCAATTCGATACACAGAGGCAGTAGAACAGTTCCGCTCGTAGGATTTGTCTGCTCGTAGGGATTGTTTTAGAGCTTCTGTTTTTAGAACATTGTCTCTCCCCAGCATCAGGTAGGCATCTGCGAGGGTTAGCCCGAAATAGATTATTGGGCTAACCCTATCCGCATCAATAGGCAGATCAGCTGCCTACTTGTTTGTTTGAGTAAGCATTTTGTTTGTTTTGTTTTATTTGGATCGTTTTTAGGAAAAGGCTATGGCAATTGCAGTAGGTATGGTTGAGACGCTGGGTTTTCCAGCAGTGGTTGAAGCAGCTGATGCCATGGTGAAAGCTGCTCGTGTCACCCTAGTTGGCTATGAGAAGATCGGGAGTGGCCGCGTCACTGTGATTGTCCGTGGTGACGTTTCTGAAGTTCAAGCCTCTGTGGCGGCGGGCGTCGAAAACGTCAAGCGAGTGAACGGCGGTCAAGTGCTCTCAACTCATATCATCGCCCGTCCTCACGAGAACCTGGAGTTTGTGCTACCGATTCGCTATACAGAAGCGGTAGAGCAGTTCCGCGAGAGCGTCAGCGGTATTCGCCCTTACGGTAGATAGGCTCTAGTCCATGCGCCTAGCAAAGGTAAGAGGAACGGTCGTTAGCACCGTTAAAGACGACAGCCTGATGGGGATCAAACTGCTGCTGATTCAGCTAATTAGCGATTCTGGAGATCTCCAAGAAGACTGTGAAGTCGCTGTCGATATGGTTGGAGCGGGTATTGGTGAGTGGGTGCTGGTTAGCCGAGGGAGTGCGGCTCGGCAGCAGCAGAGGCACAATCAAAAGCCAATCGATGCAGCGATAGTTGCCATTATCGATACGGTTAGCTTAGATACTGGCCTCCTCTACGACAAACGAGAAGACTTTAGATAAGCGGTTTTAGACTAGCGATTTTGGGTGAGCACAGCTTTAGGGAAACGCAGCCAAATCTTAGGTAGGTAGGCAAGAGTTTCAGGTAAGACGTTCTAGTTGGGGTAAAAGGGGCAAATGGTCGCCCAGGGTTTAAGACAAAGTACGGCTCCCGCTATCCCACGGCTGAGCCTTTCCGCTAGTCCAAAGGTAGAGTCTTCTGCTGATGTTCACGAATTCTCTTTTATAGAGGGTAGTGTACGTATCGGTTCAGAGGTGATGGTTGCGCCTGGAACTGCTGTTACAGCAGAGCAAGGTGCTTCTGTCTTTGTAGGCGATCGCGCCAGGCTATTACCGGGAGTATTGATTGAGGGGGTTGCTGGCGCACAGGTAAGAGCTAGTGGTAACGGCAATCAGGGGGGGCAGGCTTATTCCGTCTATATAGGGACCAACAGCGTTATTGCTCACAAATCAATCGTTCGCAGTCCAGCTTTCGTTGGTACCAACTGCTTTGTTGGATTTCGCTCAACGCTGTTTAATGCCAGACTAGGCGATGGCTGCGTCGTGATGATGCATGCTTTGATCCAAGATGTCGAAATTCCTCCCGGTAGGTGTGTGCCTTCTGGCAGCATCATCACCTCCCAACATCAGGCCGATCAGCTACCTAAAGTTCGCTCTGAAGATCTCGAATGTGCCCAAGAGGTCATCGGCTCAAGTCAGTCCTTATCGTCTAGGAAACGCGCTAGAACCGTTCCTAGCCATTCATCTAGTTACCCGTCTAGTTCCCCATCTCAAACTAGCCGCGCGTCTGAAGGCGCACCACGTCGCCAATATAATCAACTCTCTACTGCCACTGAAGGAGCAGCCATGCAAGCCCAAAGACTCTCATCCGAAATTGTTCAGCAGGTGCGATCGTACCTTGCCCAAGGATATCGCGTCGGTATGGAGCACGCGGATAAGCGGCGCTATCGCAGCGGCGTCTGGGAAACTTGCACCCCCATCAAAGACACTAGAGAGCAGGCAGTCTTTAGCGCTTTAGAGAACTGCTTAGCAGAACACACAGGCGAATACGTTCGGATGTTTGGGATTGATCCGGCCCGCAAGCAAAGAGTGGGCATGGTCACCGTACAGCGACCGGGCGATGCGCCAATCGCTAAAACAGCCGCCTCGGGTGGCTCATATGGCAGTCAGTCTTATGGCAAGCAGTCTTACGGCAATCAGTCCTACGGCAGCAATGGTGGGTCTAGCCAAAGTAGAGGTAGCCAGAGCAGAGGGGGCCAAAGTAGAGGTAGCCAGAGTGAGGGCAGTCTATCTGCTGGCGTCGTTCAAGAAGTTCGCAATTTGTTGAACGGCGGCTATCTGATTGGCACAGAGCACGCCGGTCCGCGCCACTATCGCAGCAACGTCTGGAAAGTTTGCTCTCCAATTGAGTCAAGAAACGAAAGAGAAGTCTTTTCTAGATTAGAACACTGCCTAGACGAGCACAGCGGTGAGTACGTTCGGATGTTTGGCATCGATTCTGGATCAAACAGCCGTACGGCGACAACGACTATTCAAAGAGCGGATGGTAAACCAGTAGAGATAGACGCGCGGCCTATAGCCAACGCCTCTAGTCAGTCTCAGTCAAACGGATACGCCCAGCCAAATCAAAGCTATGCTCAAGGTGGAGGCAATGCAAGCGGCGAAGTTAGCCAGGCGGTGAGTCGAATTATTCACAGCGGCAACCATGTCGGCGTAGAGATCGCCGACAAACGACGCTACCGCAGCGGCATCTGGCAGACAGCACCTTCGATCAGTGCCAGCAGTGAATCTGCCGCAGTCAATCAGCTACAAAGATTTCTAGATCAGAACGCCGATAAGTATGTGCGAATCTTTGGCATCAATATTCAGACCAAGACGCGCGGGGCCGCAACCACCATTCAAAAGCCCGGACAGAAGTCAGCGCAGGGTGGCTCGTCTGCTTCTGGTAGCGGTGTTTCGACCAGCGGTAGAGCCGCCGCGCGCGGACCGATCAATGCGAACCCACCGCATTACGACGATCCGGCTTATCTAAATCACGGTAATGGCGGTGGCATGGACGCTGCGGTGATGGATCAGGTGACTCAGCTCATCAACCAGGGCCATAGGATTTCGATCGAATTTGCTGACAAGCGGCGCTATCGTAGCGGCATTTGGAAAACTGGGCCTGCGATCAATGCCCGGCGTCCGGCTGAAGCGATTTCTGCGTTGGGCAAGCAGCTAGCACAGCACAGCAACGATTACGTGCGTTTGGTGGGCATCGATCCTAACGCCAAGCGGCGAGTCACAGAGCTAACCATTCAAAAACCAGGTCAAAAGGTTGCTCCAAGCGGTGGTCGGAACAATCAGCCTGGCTCGCGTAGGGTTACTTCTACAGGTCGTGATCCAATCAACAGCAATCCGCCTCACTATGACGACCCGGCTTTTCGCGGTCAGCCTAGCAGCTATGGTCAGAGCGGTGGCTATAATAGCAATGGCCAAAACGGTGGCCAGAACGGTGGCCAGAACGGTGGCATGGAGTCTAGCGTGATGGATCAAGTCACTCAGCTCGTCAGTCAGGGTCATAGGATTTCGGTAGAATTTGCCGACAAGCGACGCTATCGCAGCGGCATCTGGAAAACGGGTGAAGCGATCACTGCGCGCCGTCCGGCTGAAGCAATTTCTGCACTAGGTAAGCAGCTAGCGCGTCATCAGGGCGAGTACGTGCGCTTGGTGGGCGTAGACCCTCAGGCTAAGCGTCGCGTTCTAGAGACGACTATTCAGCGTCCTTAGTCTGCTGTCGCTTGATTAATGCTGTGTGGTCGTAATGCAATCGTCGAACCCTTATCTACATCAGCCGCCGCGCTTAGTTAGCGATACTCACTACTGTGTGGTGGGTGATGTGACGGTGGATTCGACAGCCGCGATCGCACCTGGCGTAGTCTTACAAGCCCCTTCAGGTAGCCGGATCGTTATCGAAAAAGGAGCGTGCCTAGCAGGTGGCGTTTGCTTACAGTCTCGCCAAGGCGTTCTGACGATTAGTGCAGGTACGAGTCTAGGAGCGAATGTATTAGTCATCGGTCACGGCACTATTGGTAAGAATGCCTGCATCAGCCCTAGCACTACCCTAATCAATCCCCAGATTGAACCAGATGCCTTAGTGCCGCCTGGCGCTGTAATTGATCAAACAGCATCGGCTCAAGCAGCGTTCGTTCAAACAGCAGGCCAGTATGCCTCTCAATCCTATGGCGCTTCCCAATCGCAATATGGGCAATCAGAATATGGAGCGAACGGCACGCAGTCGCCTACAGACGATGATTTTGTCAACACCTTCGTAGAGCCGCCTCCAGTTGGACCAAAACCAATCGAAACGCCAGACTTGAGCGATCAAAACGGACAGTATCAAGAGTCAGCGGCCACTCAAAACGGCTACGGTCGCTTGACGAATGACGTACAATTAAACAACTCATCTACTAACGGCGGTGGTTCGTCTAGTAGTGGAATCGGACAGAATGGATCGTCTTCTCTCGCTATTCAATCAAATGGGTCTGTCTATGGGCGTGAGCAAGTTAGTCAGCTTATCTCTACTCTGTTCCCTAACCGGCAGCCCTCAAAAGGCTCATGACCCGAGGGTCGCCTGAATAACAGAAGCATAAAATACTCACAACGACAGTTAGCCACCTTAGAGGCTCGTCATGCGCTCAGACGCTACTCCTTCTCCGCAAAATCAAGCTGTTAGAATGACTGCCAAACGGCGTAATCCGCTACGAGATACGGCGCTTGGTATGGTATCGACCACTAGCTTTCCAGCGATTATTGGCATTGCCGATGCCATGCTCAAATCGTCTAGCGTATTTTTAGTTGGTTACGAAAAAACGGGGGGCGGTCACTGTACGGCGATTGTTCGAGGCGGGGTTGCCGATGTCAGAATGGCCGTGCATGCGGGTGAGCGAATGGCTAGAGAGTTTGGCCAGTTTATATCGTCGTCGCTTATCCCTAGGCCCCCTGCTAATCTTGAAGCGGTGCTGCCGATCATGCCGCGCATGCAAGATCTAGAAGGCGCGGGCAGCTTGATGGGCGGAGAAGCGATTGGACTGCTTGAGACCAGGGGCTTTCCAGCGATGGTCGGAGCAGCAGATGCCATGACAAAGTCGGCAGAAATTACGCTAATTTCACACGAGACAATTGGCGGTGGCCTCTGCACTATTATCATTCAGGGCTCTCTTTCTAACGTGGCGATCGCGGTCGAAGCCGGGATGAACGAAGCCGAGCGCATTGGCGAACTCAACTCAGTCATGGTGATTCCTAGACCGCTAAGCGATCTAGAAAGAAGCCTGCCGAAGACGAAGAAGGTAGAGACTCAAGTACCGCTTAAGCTGCCGTTGAAACTAGAAGAGAAGCAGCCAGCAGAAGAGCGTCAGAAGGAATTGGTTCCAGCCAAGAACGAAGAGCTAGAGCCTTTGAAGCGAGAGGCCGTTGTGATGCCTGAAGTCGTTATCCCTGAACTCGAAACCGAGGAACTGTGACCTCGACTCCGCTCGGCCACCGGGTCAGGAGCATATCTTACAGAGCTATATCTCTACGAGGGCCGTATCTTTACGGGGGCTGAGCGGAGTCGTTCGCGCTGCGTTGCCTTAGGCATTAGCCCAAACCCCGCCTGAACTCCCTTACTCGCTCAATCACTTTCTCTTCTAATGCCGGATCTTCAGCTAGGAACCATTCAATCCACTTTTCCTTTTGAAACCAGGTGCGCTGGCGCTTAGCAAACTGACAGGTGTGCTGAATAATCGCCTCAATGGCTGACTCTAGAGAGCACTTTCCTGATAGATGCTCCGCAATTTCGGCATATCCCAAGGTTTTCAACAGCGGCAGCGCTGAGCCGTACTTTTCTACTAGGTGCGAGACTTCCTGAACCAGGCCCATCTCTATCATTTGATGGGTGCGGATGGCTATGCGCGATCGTAATACATCCGGCTCGCAGGCAAGTCCTATATATAGGATCGGATAGACCGGTGGATCTTCACCTTGCTGACTAGAAATCGTCTGACCGCTAACATAGAAAACTTCTAGCGCCCGTAGAGTCCGCACTTGGTCGTTTGGGTGGATGCGGCTAGTCGCTTGGGGATCTACCTGGTGCAAAAGCTGATAGCAGTGAGGCTGTCCAAGCAACTGAAGCTGCGATCGCAATTGTTCATGGGGTGCGACTCTAGGTATTTTTAGACCTTTGGCGATCGCATTCACGTATAGCCCAGTGCCACCAACGAGTAGAGGCGTTCTTTCCTGCCGCTGATGCATCAATGCGATTACCGCCCGCGCCTGCTGCTGATAGGCCGCCACCGTCAGCGCTTCAGTCGGCTCGCAAATGTCCACAAAGTGATGCTTTACCCGCTGGCGATCCGCTACAGAAGGTTTAGCTGTGCCAATATCGAACTCTCGATAAACCTGCCGAGAGTCAGCACTTAAAATCGCCGCCGGTAGTTGGTCTGCTAGCGCCAGTGCCAGCCCCGATTTTCCCGACGCCGTTGGGCCGACAATAATAATCAAATGCGGCTTAGTCTCGGCTTGATCCAACTGTATTGAGAGACGTATTGAGCAGCGATTAGCTGGCGCTATTCTATCACCCGGCAAACGTACGGTCGCTGCTGCCCTTACGAGTAATAAGACTATATGCGACTCATCACTTTCAACGCTATCTACCTAGGCTGGGACAAAGGAGGTTTCGGTTAGCGCCTCTGCTTCAACCCCCAACAGAATCGCTAGCGTCTCGTCGCCAAAATCAATCAGCGCGTTCTGCTTATCTTGGCTCACTGATAGTTGACCAAAACTCAGCGTGCCAAACAGACCAATCAAGTCAGTGCCGATCTCAAAGTCAGTAATCGTATCAGTGCCGTCGCCAAAGGCCAAGACAAAGGTGTCGCTGCCGCTGCCGCCAGAATTGTCATCACCGGTTAAGACATCATTGCCAAGGCCGCCCCAGATCAGGTCGTCGCCGTCGTCGCCCCAGATGAAGTCGTCACCAGCATCGCCATAAAGTGAATCGTTACCGGATTTGCCCCCGATGCGATCGCTCCCGTTGCCGCCATAGATAATGTCATCGCCGCCGACTGTTCCACCCGAACTGCGGCTGTTGCGATCGCCCCGCAGTATGTCGTCACCGTCCTCACCAAACAGCACATCATCCCCTAGACCGCCAGCGACAGTGTCATCGCCGCCCAGCGCATAAATCACGTCAGACTGACCTTGTCCTATCAGGGTTTCAGCAGCGGCTGAGCCTTCAGTGACCGTTGCATTCGCTGGCGTCGGCACTACGTCCAAAAAGACCGCCGTGGGCACACCCCAGTTGCCGTCAGCATCCTGCCCTTCCACGAAAATGGTGTAGCGCCCCGGCATAAAGTCAGTCGTATCAATTGTCGCAGCGAGGGACTCTTCAGCGCTGTCAAAAGTGCCGTCGGCAGCCGCCATTGTAAACAGCTCAGCACCAGGTATCCAAGCAGGCTCATTAATGGAGTAGCGCCCGGCAGCAATGTTTTGAAACGTCGATGGCGTCTCGTCTTCGCCGTTACCGATCGCGTCGCTGTCGGCATAGCGGGCATCATCGGCGATCGCCGATAGCTCTACAGCCGTACCCGCAGTGACTTGAGGCCGGGCGATCATCCCTTCTAGGACTTCGGGGCCAAAGGGTGTTTGATAGGGACGCCTCGCTGCTTTGGCCGTGTAATACATAGCCGGGATGTTGTCAGGTAGGATTTCGTTCTCAAAGTCCTCACTGGGCTGAAAGAAACTAGTGCCTATCTCCAGCGTGAAACCAGGAATGCCAAAATTCGCATAGGCCCAGTCATCTGTCGCACCGCCCACCGCGCCAAATACTTGTGCCGGTAGAGCGTCATAGGGTTCTCCAACCGCGCCTGTGAAAAAACTGTACCGCCGAGCTAGATTGCTCAGCTCCTCATCATTGGGGGCAATCAGTCCCTCGGCCCAGCCCCAAGAATAGAGAATGGCCTCGGCAAAGCTATGGTAGTCGATGTAAATGCCGGAAATGTCGTCTGGAACCGGTGCATAAACCCGTTCTAGTTCAGGCGTTGGGTCGTTGAGCAGCTCGGGGCCATTAGGTTCAAACAGGGTTGCCACGTACTCGCTAGCGGCAGTACTTTCAGGTTCTGAAAAAGGGCCGCTACCGTGATAAGCCGTCGAGGCGGGGTTGTCACTAGAACCGATGCCCGTTGTCCCATCCGCCGCAACGCCATTAAACCACTCAAAGCCGTAGTTGCGGTTAAGGTCCACTCCGTAGGTTGGGAAAGGAGCTGGTTCAGCGCCCGGCTGAGGATTGGGATTCGTGTTTTTACGCCACAGATAGCCCTGCTCGGCAATCTTACGCCCGTCGGGATTGACGATAGGAACGATGTGAACTTCGTTGTAGTCCAACAGCCAGGTGGTGTCTGGGTCAACGCCGTAGCCTGCAACCAGCTCCTCAGCAAAGCGAGTAACTAGCTCAGTGGTGGTGTATTCTCGCGCGTGAATTGCCGCCTGCATGTAGAAAACCGGCTTGTCTTCGTCGCCAGCGGGCGTGAATTCCTCGTTAGTGAGCTTAAGCGCAAAGATGTCATAACCTTCCGCGCCGCCCGGTGTGAGTTTGTCGTAGGTATCGCCAATATCGATCCATGAAGCCAGTGTCGGATTAGCAGTCGCCAGCGCCTCTAAGTCGCCATAGGTTTCTTCTACCGTGCGATAGCTAGGAAAAAACGGAATGGCCGCATCGAAAATTGTGCCTTCAATATCTTCTGCTACTACCGCGTTGTAGGCCGAGTCTGTGCTGCTGACTTCGACGCCGATTGTGGTGGCTTCTTCTCCTTCCTCTAGACCATCTTGAACAGCAGTAAAGGTGACTAGCTGCGGCGTTTCCCAATTTGTGGGCGTAAAGATAAGCGGTTCAATCGCTGCGACTTCGGTAGTATCGGTCGTGAAGCTGACGCTCACCGCTTCGGTAGGGGCCGTGGCTAGCTCTACAATCAGGGTCTGCTCGGTGCCGCCCTCACTCAGGCCAAACTGCTCACCAGGCACCGAAACAGATACATCCGGTGCCAGCGGAATCCCCTCCACGTTGTCGAGCACCCAGGTGTCGCCATCGTCATTTTCCATGACAAAACCTACATAAATCGATTCTTCAATGTAGGCGCTCAGATCCACCTCAAAGGTTTGAAAATCACCTGTGAAGTCATCGGAGGTGTAGGCGGCAACGGTCTCATAGCTAGCCTGATCGCTTTGATCGCCAGTAGAAACTTGAACCGCGAAATCCGTTGGCCCATCACCTGCAAACGTCAGCGCATCGAATGAGAGGGTGCTGTTTGCCGCATCGGGCTGCAGCAGCGTAGTCACCAGCCAATCTTGAGCGAGACCATCCTCGATGTCTTCACCAAATACGAAGGCAACGTCATTGCCACCCAAAGAACCAACCGACCAGTCTTGATTACCTGGAAAGTAACTCTCGCCTACATCCGTCTCCCCCTCGCCGCTGAAGGACGTCCAGCCAGAAGGAGGAAAGTTACCGGTAAAGTCTTCTTCTAGCAAGGTTAGGGAAGAGTCCGCCATAATTATTGAAACCGTTACGATAGTTGCCGTCTAGTGAATGTCATTACTGAAGCGGTGAGGAAAGTGGCTGTGATTCCTCAGACTTGACTGTATGAACTAGGTGTATGAATGTTATCTGGGCTACCAAGCAATGTCCCTGATTTTTACGCTGAATGTCGTTAAATCGAATACACTTTGGCGAGAAGCCTTGCTGAACTTTTGATGAATGCATTGACACCGCTCGTAGCGCTGCTGCTAGGCGTGCAGCCATCACAGAATCCTGCTCTAGGGCTATTTGAGCTGCCAGATGGTGAGCATTATTACGTGGAACCGATATCTAGTGAGCTGACGGGCGATCGCACTCTCTTCCTACAAAAATGGGGACGTATTGTCGTAGGCGTCGATACGATTTCATCCTTCAATTCGACTTGTTTCAAAGGCTTTGTTGAAGCGGATGCGATTGTGAATGCGACGCGCGTTCTCCCGCCCTATACTCCAAATGCCGAATGGACGTATCAGCCAGGCGAAATGACTAATTTAAGTAACTATGACAGGCGCATAGAAGCGATCGCCGCCACCGATAGAGCTGCCTTAGATATCTGCCTAGAGGTTTTTGCGCGCTAACCCATCTCAATACTCAAGATGATGGTGGTCTGAATTCATGCTGCAAGTGTTACCTAGGATCGATCTTTTTGGAACCGAGCCGTGATTTCTAAGTAACTGCACCAGCTAATAGGTACTCATTAGATACACCTGATTTGGGAGCCCTATATAAGGTTAAATTTGCAGACGAACTCATCTACCAAAAAATAGGGGGTTGCAACCCTCTGTCAAATAATGCGCTGAAACCGCTCTAAAATCGCTTTTAACACCGATGTGCTAGAATTCATAGGCACATTATCCTCATGACCCACTAAAACCGCCTTAAGACCTCTAAGGAAATAGCTCCCACAACCACACATAAAGCTGGCCAAACTAAAACAGTTAATCCGCTACCAGCCAAACCCAACTTAGCCAAGCCCAAGGCTAACCAAATTAAACTGGCCAAATCAAAACAATCAAACTTTAAAACAGCTAAGTCAAGATAGCTGATCAGAACAATCTGCGATCACCTGCGAACAAACAAGACCGCCCCGTAAAGACCGCATTCATAAAGATCGCAAAAGAACACAAACATACCAGCCTAAGGAAACCGGTCGCCACTGACCCTCAGGAGAATACGTATGGCAAACAACTACGGCGCTCAGCAGATTCAAGTACTAGAAGGGCTTGAGCCTGTTAGAAAACGCCCAGGCATGTATATCGGTAGTACGGGCCCGCGCGGCCTGCACCACCTGGTATACGAGGTTGTTGACAATGCAGTCGATGAAGCCCTAGCTGGCCACTGTACTCATATTACCGCTGCGCTAAACGCAGATGGCTCAGTCACCGTAACCGATGATGGTCGAGGCATTCCTACAGACATTCATCCCACTACTGGCAAATCAGCTTTAGAGACCGTACTCACCGTCCTGCACGCGGGCGGTAAGTTCGGTGGTGACAGTGGCTACAAAGTATCGGGCGGCTTGCACGGCGTTGGGGTTTCGGTAGTCAACGCGCTCTCCGAATGGGTAGAAGTGACCGTCTGGCGCGAGGGCAAAGTTCACACTCAGCGATTCGAACGCGGCAACCCGATCGGCAAGCTAAAGACAGCAAAAGGCAGCAGCAAAACGGGTACGGAAGTCACGTTCAAGCCAGATGAGACTATCTTTACGCACACGGTCGAATTCGACTATGACACCATCGCCAGACGTCTGCGAGAGCTAGCCTACTTGAACGCGGGCGTCGATATCACCTTTACAGACTATCGTCTCGATCTGCTCAAAGCTGACAAGCCTCGGATCTCTCACTACTTATATGAGGGCGGCATCAGAGAGTACGTCGAATACATCAACAACGAAAAAGAGCCGCTGCACCCCGATGTGATCTACGTGAACTCGGATAAGAATGGTGTCCAGGTAGAAGCGGCGCTGCAGTGGTGCGGCGATGCTTTTTCTGACAACCTGATGGGATTTGCTAACAACATTCGCACCGTGGATGGTGGCACTCACCTAGAAGGACTGAAAACGGTTTTGACTCGTACCATGAACGTGATTGCGCGCAAGCGCAAGAAACGTAAGGACGCCGAGTCAAACATGGCGGGTGAAAATATCCGCGAAGGGTTGACTGCTGTCGTGTCGGTGAAAGTGCCAGAGCCCGAATTCGAGGGCCAGACCAAGACAAAGCTAGGCAATACTGAAGTGCGCGGTATTGTCGATTCTTTGGTCGGTGAGGCGCTGACGGAGTACTTGGACTTTAACCCTAGCGTGGCCGATGCCATTCTAGAAAAGGCGATTCAGGCGTTCAATGCGGCTGAGGCGGCGAAGAAGGCGCGCGATCTAGTTCGGCGCAAGTCGGTGCTAGAGTCTTCGACTTTGCCGGGTAAGCTCTCTGACTGTGCGTCTCGTGATCCTAGCGAATCAGAAATCTTTATTGTGGAGGGTGATTCTGCGGGCGGTAGTGCGAAGCAGGGACGCGATCGCAGATTCCAAGCTATCCTGCCGCTGCGAGGCAAAATCCTCAACATTGAGAAAACCGACGACTCCAAGATCTACAAAAATAACGAAGTCCAGTCGCTAATTACCGCCTTAGGACTCGGCATCAAGGGTGAAGACTTTGCCCCAGATAACCTGCGCTACCATCGCATTTGTCTGATGACCGATGCAGACGTAGACGGTGCTCATATCCGTACTTTGCTGCTCACCTTCTTCTACCGCTACCAGCGCGATCTGGTTGATCAAGGCTATATCTATATCGCCTGCCCACCGCTCTACAAACTAGAGCGCGGTAAAAATCACACCTACTGCTATAGCGAAAAAGAGCTACAAGACGGCATTAACGCCCTGCCTACGAATGCAAAGTACAACATCCAGCGATTCAAAGGACTCGGTGAGATGATGCCGCAGCAGCTATGGGACACCACCATGAACCCAGAGACCAGGACGCTAAAGCGAGTAGAAATCGAAGATGCCGCCGAAGCGGATCGAATCTTTACGGTGCTGATGGGCGATCGCGTTGCCCCGCGTCGTGATTTCATCGAAACCTACGGGCCTAGATTGAACATGGCCGATCTCGATATCTAATGGTAATGAGCTAGTAGAAATAGCAGCGTACTACAAACAACAGCCTCTACCGCTCAAGCAAGCAGTAGAGGCTGTTTTGACAACTGAATTTTTAATGAGCTAATTCAACAAAAACTCGTTCGATAAAGCAATCAAGGCCCTAAATTATGAAGTACCTTCTAGCTTTTCTTGCTCTTTGACCGCGTCGATGCGATCGCCTTCGCCTTTGTTCAGCTTTAGCTTTTCACCAACGCCTGCAATCTTGGACTCCACATCGTTCTTGGCAAAATAACCAGAGAGAAACGTGCTAACCGCAGATAGCACCACCGGACCCAGGATAAAGCCGATCAGTCCGTTTACGGTAAAACCAGGCACTAGAACAGAAGCGAGCCAGAAGCACAAGCCATTAACTACTAGAGAAAATGCGCCTAGCGTCAGAAAGGTGACGGGTAGCGACACCAGCTTTAGCACTGGTTTGACAGAACCGTTGACGACACCGAGAGAAACCGCTGCTAGCAGCGCAGCCGTAAAGGTGGCAATGCCGACACCAGGAACAACCAGGTCAACGACCAAGATGCTCAAAGCGGTGATCAGCGTAGTTACGAAAAATCCCAACATATTTGTTTTACTCTTCTTTTTAAGGGTGAATGATTGAAAGCGATTCTAGATAGCTTTTAAGAGATAGTTTCTAGAATCTAGAAAGCGCCAGGTAAAACTAGCTAGCATCTGGTAGCTGCGCTGTCTCATAGTGCTTTGAAATCGCCCATACGCCGTGGATGCAGCCAGGGACATAACCCAAAAATGTCAAGCCTAGATTGATGAAAAACGCTGGGCTAATGCCGTAGGTTAGAAAAACGCCAAGGGGGGGTACAAAGATGCCTAGAATGTAGCGAATAAGTTTGTTCATGTAATTGTCTCCTTTGCTTTACTCTTCAACAATGACAGAACTCTTTGGTTTAGCAGGTGTAGGAAACCCGCTAAAGTAGCCCAATAAATGACGAGCTGGCGGCTTTCACTACTGCTTTTCACTCAGAAGTGTTCGGTCAGACGATTTGGCTGGCGATTCATAGGAACAGCTTTTGAACAAGCGATCGCAGCCAAACCACCCAGCCACTACTCTCAAGTATCGCTAGAAGTACGGGGCCCAACATCCATCCGAGTGAGGAAACACTAGGTAAAACCACTACCTCCGATGGACGTAATCAGGCAGCGAGGGAGCTACAGCCGTAACCTACGCTACCTTTTTTTTTCGGCGGCTTCCTGAGCTGACCTTCTAAAGAGCGATCTAAAAGGCAACTCGTTTGGTGAGTATTGTCATCACTTCGTTGGGTCTGCCAGTGGGAAGAGGGCGACTCCAGTCATTGGGCTCTGCGTAGCCAAGCTGGTGTAATCGCTGAATCGTGGTTTGGGTACCGCTGGGCGTGCCCAGCAGCAGATGGCGAACCTGTTCTCTCGCTGGCTGCGGCCTAGGCGGATAGTTTGCAGCAGAGCCGGATAGGACGGTGGGCGCGGCGATCTTCTCTGTAGCTGTCTGGTCGCCTGAAACTGTGGACGCATCTGCGTCCGGGAAGGGAAGTGTAAACATGAGAATCTGGTCTCCGAATTGAATAGGGTTTAGGAAACCAGAACCCAAGCGACTTTAGCCACCTCGCGAAATATGTGCAAATTCGGAGTCGCTAAAGTACACTGCCCTTAGCTCCCGGACTGGCTCTTTCAGTTCGTGAAGTTAGCCGTCGGTAGGTGTCGCAAGCACTTGCCGATGGCGCTGAAGCCAAATGAGTTCTGACAAAATGGTGGTGATAGGCATCACACACCTTAGCTATTGAAGATAGAGCGATTTTCGCATCGAGTCAAGTAAGAGGAAGTCAAGCGTCGTTTGCACCCGTACGCTTGCTTTGCTACAAATCATGCTTTCTCCTAAGCGCTTGCCACTTTGCCTCATCACTATTTATCTGGACAGTCTCAGACGGCAAATTAGCAAACCAGTTTGCAAGCGCTTTAATCCTGTAGCCTTCTGAACCTGTCTGCTCTGCCAATCTCGGAGATGATTCTGGCTCGGAGAAAGAGTGATTAGAAGTACTGCTTTCTTCAATTTGGGACTGCGTCGATTGAAGAACAATAATCTCAACGTCTCCAGGGGCAAGATTTACCGGCTCGGATATAATCAGTTTCCCGGTACTATCTATCTTTCCGTGAAGCTTCAGCGCTTGCATTGCGTCACCCCTACATAAGCAGTTCATCAGTCAGTATAGATATGCTACCGTTTGCTCAGCCAACTTCTGATGCAATTATCAGAACTTATGGATACGGTATGCTAGTTGACACAGGCACTCTGGCTAATATCCTATGTCTTCTCTAGAAAGTTACACAGTCGTGTTACGTCCTGACGATAACGGAACCTTCGTTGCCTACGTTCCAGCGATTGAAGGATGTCATGCCTGGGTCCAAACATCCGAAGAAGCTAGAACAGAGCTAGTCAACGTATTCGATATGATTCGTGACGAATATGCGGAAGAGGAAAAGTCGCTGCCTAGTGACGTTGAGCTTGCGGTAGCCAGTGCCCGCTAAAGCAAAAGAATTAGAGCGAGCTGCGGAGAAACTAGGTTTTGTGAAGGCAAGACAAAAAAGGTAGTCATGACAATGGAGTGACTGATGGACGAGCAACGACTATTCCAATACATGGAAACGCAGAGATAGGCGGTGGGCTCTTTAAATCGATTCTGAAACAGCTAGGAATCTCAGAGAGTGAGTTCCAAAAGTTGAAGAAGTAGATGAGCCGAGCAATCTATCATAGAAAGCTCAAGCACCCACGCGCAGCACATTGAATATTCGAGAGTGATCTAGGCGGGCGATCGCACACCTTCCATCCCAGTCATTTTGCTAATGACCTGTAATAATCAACAGTAGACAGTCGGTATTGAGCCAAGTTTGCAGTCATGGTACAGACACCCACAAGAAACCTCACGCTAGAAGAATTCTTACAGCAGCCTGAGACGAAGCCTGCGAGCGAATACATTGACGGTCAAATTATTCAAAAGCCGATGCCAAAAACAGCGCACAGCGTTATTCAAGCAGACCTCACAACTGCTATCAACGCGGCGATTAAAGCTAATCAAGTCGGACGAGCCCTGCCAGAACTTCGCTGTACATTTGAGGACCGCTCAATCGTGCCTGATATAGCCGTACTTCCTTGGTCAGCAATTCCCAGACAAGAAGATGGCAAAGTCGCAGGAGAGCTTCACCATGCGCCCGATTGGATGATTGAGATTCTGTCGCCGAGGCAGAACCAGACGAAAGTAGTCAAAAAGATTATGTACGCACTAGCGCACGGCACTCAAATGGGCTGGCTAATCGACCCGGAGGAAGAATGCGTTTTTGCCTATACGCCTGACTTGCGGGCCGTACTGTATGAAGCCTCGGATGCACAGTTACCAGTACCAGAGTTTGCGACAGCCTTTCAGCTAACGGTGGGTGAGCTAGTAGCTTGGCTGTATGAGTAGAGAAAACCAACCTGAGTGACATGACTGATACCAACTATTTACCAACCAGCATCCGGTTAGCCCATAGAGGATACGAGGCTAGCGCCGTAGTTGATCCGACTGATGGATATTTGCAAGGTATGGTTGAAGGACTCGAACAAGACTTGCTGTCCTTTGATGGCGATGACATTGCAGAGTTAGCCGCTAATTTCAAAACTGCTGTTGATGAATATTTAGAAGATTGCGCTGAGCGAGGTGTCGAAGCGGAGAAGCCTAAGATCAGTGCTCCCGCTTGAATTTCCGTTCCTCATAGGTAGGAACCAAAGATCCTAAAAGTGGATCTAGAAACATGAAATATCTAATTGTTATCGAAAAAACTCGAACAGGATTTTCGGCATACTCCCCTGACATTCCCGGATGCGTAACCACAGGTGCTACACAGGCAGAAACGGCGGAGAATATGGAAGAGGCTATCTCGTTTCATCTAGAAGGACTCAAAATTGAGGGCGAACCGTTGCCTGAGGGTTCTGGTGTGCTTGGTTGTGTGGGAGATGCGATCTCTTAACCGACTCGGTACCGCTAAACCGCCGCTAAACGGGCGATCGCACTAAAACACCCATGCCTTCCAATAGCTGCGGCTCCTCTTCTAACGCGACCTTTGTGATCGCCAGATAGTCACTCAGCCAGTCTTGCAGTTCATCTAGCGCCGCATCTCGCTTTTCCGTCGCCGCCTGCGCTTCTCCTTTCTCTCTTTCTTGGACTAGATTGGCCTGCTCAATCACCGCTAGCTCAGCCAGCCCAGCCTTCAGCTTTGGTTCAGTGATGCCAAATTCTTTTAGTTCAGAGAGAACGGCTTTATTGTCTAGCGCATTCTTGTAAAACTGATTCGCCTGCGCCATCCAGCCCGAGAGACTTTTCTTGCGGGTGCCGCCCAGATCTAGCTGAGTAGCTACGCCGGAATTGCGTTTGAAAGCGACACGCGCCACTTTTAGAAACCGCATGTATGATTTCTTGGCAGTTTCCCAAGCTTCGTTCACGTCAGTCGTTGCCGAGATCTGACCACCTGCCTCGGACTGCTGGGCGAGCTGAGCGGCGGCGGCTGTACTGTAGAGCTGTTTGCCCTGTTGGATTTTTGCCTTGGTGTAGCCGAAGTCGCTTAGATATCCAAGCACTTTTGGATTGTTCAAGGCGTTGTCGATGGCGAGCTGGGCGTCGCTGAGCAGGGTGTCGATGCTGAAATCTTTACGCATGGGTAGACCAAAGTAGGGTGTCGATGCCGTTTCAGCGTTCCCGCGTCTGTAGTGTAGAACTCATTTGCAGCGGAATTGATGCCGGGTGCGACTGAGCAAGTCCCGTTGGTGACTGAGGAGTTCCCGAGTGCAACCGATGAAGTCCCGTTGGTGAATGAATCATTCCCGCGTGTGACTGAGCAAGTCTCGTTGGTGACTGAGCTATTCCCGAGTGCGTTTGATAAAGTCCCGGCAGCGACTGGAGGTTTCCCGTATGAGAATGAGGACATGCCGACAGTTGCTCGGTTTCCACAGCCAAAAAAGTCTCGACGGCTAGGCCGATGAGATAGCTAGCATGTCAGCTCAACTGGTGAGCGCTTCTAATCATTAGGAGATTGTTGAACTGCTGCGGACTGGGCTGTAGTCGCTGATTGATTGTCCTCTAAAAGAGACTGCAAGTAGGATTCGATCTGATCGTAATGTTGTTGTAGTTGAGTATTGCCAGGGGCGATTTGGAGCGATCGCCCCCACAATGATAGGGCCATCTCCAAGCAATCAATCGCCGACTTCAATTCCTCTTGCTGCATCAGCAAATCTGCCAACCTCTGCAGCGAATTGCCCTTGTTGTTCAGCACTTCTACATCGTCTAAGCCTCTCTCTAGCGCTGCATCATACGCCGCAATCGACGCCCCATAGCTCTCTCTAGCCGCACTATGTTCTGATAGCATCGCCTGCAATTCCGCCAACTTCGACAGTGAAAGGTCTTTGTTGTTCAGCGCGCTCACATAGTCTGAGGCTCTCTCTAGCGCTGCATCATACGCTGCAATCGACGCCCCATAGCTCTCTCTGGCCGCACTATGTTCCAATAGCATTGCTTGCAAGTTCGCCAAACCCTGTAGCGAACTGCCCTTGTTGTTCAACGCATACACATCGTCTGGGGCTCTCTCTAGTACTGCGTCATACGCTGCAATCGACGCCCCATAGCTCTCTCTGGCCGCACTGTGCTCTGATAGCATCACCTGCAATTCCGCCAAACCTTGTAGCGAAAGGCCCTTGTTGTTCAGCGCACTCACATAGTCTGAGGCTCTCTCTAGCGCTGCATCATACGCTGCAATCGACGCCCCATAGCTCTCTCTGGCCGCACTATGTTCCAATAGCATTGCTTGCAAGTTCGCCAACTTCTGTAGCGAACTGCCCTTGTTGTTCAACGCATACACATCGTCTGGGGCTCTCTCTAGCGCTGAATCATATGCCGCAATCGACTCTCCATAGCTCTCTCTGGCCGCACTATGCTCCGAT
>NZ_JADEXO010000095.1 GCF_015207105.1 cf. Phormidesmis sp. LEGE 11477 | reverse complement strand
CCCTAATTCCCCACCCAGGGCACGCTGGCAAGATCGACGAAATCGACGCTGCGCTCTTCTTGATCTAGGGCGTTGATCCGGCTTTTTTCGGCGATGATCTGCTTCTGGTATTCGGCATGGATTTCAGGCGTTTTAGAGAAGTCACCGCTCTGCCAAAGCTCAAGCAGTCGCCGATAGCGCTTTTCACACAGGTTGCGCTCTAGGCAGGCGATCGCAGCTCGAATTATCAGCGGCTCACGCACCGTATCTAGGTGCGTTTTTTCGTCTAGGTACAGCAGATGATGAACCTGAGAAAGTGGCCCGGTTGACTCCGCCGAAAAGTTACGCAGCGTCTCTAGCATGGTCGCCGCCGATGCTTCGTTCTGCTCAATCTCAGCTAGCTCCAGCACCATCCGCCACAGCGCCCGGTGATGAGAGAAGCTAAAGCCTAAATCGCGAGCGTCTAGGCCGTCGATGATGGTTTGACGATGCTCAGGGCAGTGGATGTAAATCCGCAGTAAAGCGGCTTCAGCCTCTTCTAAAAAGCTGCGGTTGAGAATTTTGGTCTCGTGCTTTTGGCTGCTTTTAGCATCTTTATTGCCGGGATTGCGACGCTTACGCCGCACCTGTGCGAGCAAGTTTTCGGCTAGCAAAGGCACGATTCGACCGTCACCCTGACTAAAAATCTCAGCGCAGTGACGAATGTAGTGCGTTCGGGTGTCGGCGTTGGCAATGTCACTGAGCAGTGCGACGATTGACTGCGAACATTGCTGGAACTGATCGGCTTGCTTTAGATCTACGCCGCTGACAATATTGTTGATTTGCCAATCGAGCCAGAGCGGCGCGGAGTCGGCTAGCGCCAGGTACTCTGTGGCGGTGTGCAGTCTCAGGTAGTCGTCGGGATCTTTGCCGTCTGGAATATTGAGAATGCGAAGCTGCACGTCCCCTCGGTAGGCCATATCTGCGACTTCACCAATCGCCCTTTCAGCCGCTTTCGTCCCTGCCGTATCCGCATCAAAGTTGAAAATGATCTGTTTAGATTCGGTATAGCGCAGCAGCAGCTTGACCTGCCCAGCATTCAAGGCCGTTCCCAGCGAAGCCACTGCGTTAGTGATGCCGGCTGCGTGCAGGGCAATGACGTCAAAATAGCCTTCAACGACGATGGCCTGATCTTGTTTGGCGATCGCAGCCTTGGCCTTATCTAATCCGTACAGCGTCTTTCCTTTGTCGAATAGCTCTGTCTCAGGCGAGTTCAGGTACTTGGGTTTAGCGTCAGCGCCTAGTCCGCGCCCGCCAAAGCCGATCAGCCGGTTTTGGGCATCATGGATCGGCACCATGATGCGATCGCGAAACCGATCGTAATAGCCGGTTCCTTCCTTTCTCGGCACAATTAGCCCGGCCTGCTCAACTAGCCCGACCGGATAGCGCTTTTGAGTCACCAGATAGCCATACAGCGTCTGCCAGCCCTCGGGCGCATAGCCGATCTGAAAGTGCCTAATCGTCTCGTCGCTCAGTAATCTTTCATCCCGTAGATAGGCCAGCGCCCGCTTGCCATCGGGTTGAAACAGGGCGTGCTCATAAAACTTGGCAGCAACCGCCACAATTTCATAAAGCTGTTCTCTCAGCGTTAGCTTTCTTTGGAGCTCCTGCTGCTGCGCGGGTTCTGTGGTTTTGACAGGCACCTGATAGCGCCGAGCCAGATCCAATACCACATCCGCGAACGAACGCTGGCCTAGCTCCATCAAAAACTTGAACGCATTGCCGCCAGCTCCGCAACTAAAGCAATAGTAAAACTGCTTCGACGGACTGACGCTAAAGCTCGGCGACTTATCATCGTGAAACGGACACAGCCCGACAAAGTCCTTGCCCTGCTTTTTCAGCACGACCTGTTCAGAGACAATATCGACGATGTCAGCGCGCTGACGAACCTCATCAATGGTGTCGGGATGGATATGAGGATTGCCCATTGGATGGTTATTCGAAGTGGTTACTCGTCGGCATCGTCATCGTCATCTAATCGCCCTGGCAGCGCTTCCATCTCAGCTCTTACTGCCCTTGCTGCTGCCAAAATGTCTTGCTCAGCCCCGCCTAAATATAGTCTGCCAAAGCTACCGATAGCAGAGATTTGCAAGATATTGATAAAGGCGGCTTTTTCAGCTTCATTAGCCGCGAGCGAAGCATAGGCCGCCGGCTGACATTCCATCACGTACAGCGTCTCACCCGCTAGGATCATATTGCCTCGGCGGGTGCGGTTAACCAGTTGCACATGATGAGGATCAAGGTTGCGAATTACCTGGTTTGACAGCAGCTCTGGCTTCAGCGCATCTTTTCGCTGTAGTCCCAAGTAGCTCAAGATCGCTCTACCAGCGGCTTTAACCTCACCTTGACTGCCATGAATTTCCAAGACGCCGTACAGCCTTTCTACCACCTGCACACCAGGGCGCACGACAGCAGACTTTAAAGCAACGTCAGTGATGCGGTTGATCTCGATGCCCGGTGAGACCTCAATCCAAAGAGAGGCGTCTCCCGGTAGCGGCAAAAACCCGATGGAGACCGTGCCAATATAGGCGGCGTGTTGAGGCTGAAGATTGTCTAAATATACGTAGCTACGAAGTTCTACACCCAAGGCCCGTGCCGAAATAGTTAGGTCATTAAGCTGAGGTCTCTTCAGCCAATTGGCGCAATTTCTGCGTCAATATGACCTAATCATAGGCTTTTACCGCTGAACTTCTAAATCTTTTATCCAAAGCAGATGGCGGCTGCATAACCTATCCGTAGATTTACAGGTTGATGGCAACGACTTTATGAAGGAATGATGAACCTAGGATATCATTTTGGCTTAAATTCTAAAGAAACCGCGTCTTTAGCCACCTTTACCTGTTTTATAGAAAATGCTCAATCGACTCAGCGTCGTGTACTTGCTGCTGTCTTGAGAGCGAAATCTGTCTTTATCTCCTGACTATAAACCCGGTTAAGAAAGTTCCTTACTTATACGCTCACTGGATTTCAGAGGAATCCGGAAGAATTAGAGTGAATTTTCCAAAATTCGTCACTTACTCATCTAAACCTTATGTATTCGTTGAAGCAAACAAAGTCCATCAGCGTAGTCAATAAGAACGATTCCGACAAATCTCCTAAGTTTAAAGCTGCCGAAGCACCTGAGCCGACCGAGAGTAATCTCATGTACCTAGTCTTCGTAGATGGTACGACTACGACTATCCAACCTCGATCTTTTAATAACTAGCGACTACGAGCATCAGCGATTCAGACATGAACTGGCTAGATAGCGCTCGCCAGCTGAGCCGAGCTGTCAGTCAGCAAGGGCTCAGCTTGTTCTTGAGTCAGGGATGTGCGGTGTGCGATCGCCCGCAGCATCAAACTTTTTGCCCAGATTGCCAGGCGCAGCTACAGGATCTGGTCAGGGACTTCAAGGGATGGACACCGAGGAATGAGCATCCGCTGCTCATTGGCGCGTTAGCTCCCTACAGCGGTACGATCAAGCAGGCCCTACGAGCTTTGAAATACGAGTATCGACCGGACGTTGGCAGAGCCTTAGGAATGGCTCTAGGCCAGCAGTGGATGGCGCGAAGAACGTTGACGACGCGGTCCGGTCCGCTTTATGCGCTGCCGATTCCGCTGCATCGCCACAGGCAGATGCAAAGGGGTTACAACCAGGCGGAACTCATTGCTCAAAGCTTTTGTCAGGCGAGTGGATTGCCACTATTGCCACAAGGGCTAATCCGCACTGAGGATACGCTGCCTCAATATCAGTTGGGGCTAAAGGCTCGGCAGAAAAATTTGAAGGATGCTTTTCAAGTTGGACAGTCGTTACAACGGCTTGAAAAACGACTTGGGGCCGCGCCTAGGGTTCTACTGGTAGATGATATCTACACGACTGGCACAACAGCGAAGAGCGCAGCAGATGTTTTGAGGCGATCGCACATTCGAGTAGTCGGCATGGTTGCTGTCGCTAGGGCCATTGCTGACGATAACAAACACGCGAAATAGCAGCTAACCTAAGAAATTTCTGCTGCTGATGTGGGTTGAGACTGAAGCTGTGCTAGGGCGACGAAGGCGATTTCGGGGTCAAGTCCGGTAATCTGATGAAACTGACTTGGTGTCAGGCTGAGACTTGGTTCACTCTGCTGCGATTGGCTCTGCTGCCACTGTTTGATTTGGTCATGTGCGGTGGTAAGAAAGGCAATTCCTTTTTGCATAGGAATAGTCAACCAGTTTTTAGTTAGGGTTTCTATCAGGGCCAATTCGACTAAGCCAGCGGGATATTGACTCAGTAAGGTGTGGAGATAGGTATCGAAGGCAGCGGCTTCGTCTCCCTTAAGAAGATAGCTATCAACGATGTGCTCAACGCGCTGTTGACTGATCCGCTGCTGTAGATTCTGCGGTGGTTCTGGCTGTAGTTCCTGCGGTGATTTCATGGTGTGGCCAGGTCGTGGTGTAGAGCACCTGAGGTAACAAGAGAGGTAACAGGAGTGGAATGACGTTACTCAATGCACTCCTATTGATAGATTTTATACTTTTGATGGAGCTCAGGTCTGGTTTGCTTTATATAGCGCAAACTGAACGAATATTCTATGGGCGCAAGAAAGCTTAAGATTCTGTCGGCTGGCTGGTAGCGATAGATCTAGGCAGCAATAGGTCTAGACAGCAATAGAGCGAATAGGAGGGTTGAGTACTGTGGACGCGACTTTGGTGCTGCGGCGGGGGCGGCTGGTAGACGGATCGGTGGTGGATATTGCGATCGCCCAAAACCAGATCGTTGCGATTGATACCGACCTACCGATCGAGGCAGCAACTGAGCTAGATATCGAGGGGCGCTTGGTCAGCTCGCCGTTTGTAGAGTCGCATATTCATTTAGATTCAGCGCTGACGGCTGGAGAACCTAGATGGAATGAAAGCGGCACACTGTTTGAGGGGATTGACATCTGGCGAGAGAGAAAGGCAAGTCTGACGATAAAAGATGTCAAGCAGCGGGCGATTAGCGCTTTGAAACAGCAGGCTAGCTATGGCGTTTTGTTTGTGCGTAGTCATGCCGATGTCAGTGAGCCAGGGTTGATTGCCTTGAAGGGGCTGTTGGCAGTGCGCGAGGCGGTAAAGGACTGGATAACTTTGCAGGTGGTGGCCTTTCCCCAAGATGGGCTGTATGGCGCGCCTCAAAATGAATCGCTGATGGAGGAGGCGCTGCGGCTAGGGGCAGATGTGGTGGGTGGCATTCCGCATTACGAGCTGACTAGAGAGGATGGGGTGCGCTCTGTTCATAAGATTTTTGAGCTGGCGCAGCAGTATGACCGATTAATTGATGTTCACTGTGATGAAATTGACGATCCGCAGTCGCGTTTTTTAGAGGTGATGGCGGGTGAGTGTATTCGCAGTGGTTTGAGCTCGGATGTGACGGCGAGTCATACGACAGCGTTTGGTTCGTATGACGATGCCTATGCGCTGAAGCTAATGGGCGTTTTAAAGCGGGCTAGGCTGAACTTTATTGCAAATCCGCTGATCAACATCACCTTGCAAGGGAGAACGGATACCTATCCGAAGCGGCGTGGGGTGACTCGGGTAAAGGAGCTTTGGCAGAGCGGGCTGAATGTGAGTTTGGGTCATGACTGTATTCGAGATCCTTGGTACAGCTTAGGAACGGGGAATTTGCTGGCGGTGGCGGAGATGGCGGTGCATGTGTGTCAAATGACGGGACAGGCAGAGGTGGATGCTTGTTTTGATATGGTGACGGCTGGGGGGGCAAAGACGCTGAATTTGGGCGAAGGATATGGGGTTGAGGTGGGGCGACCTGCCAATTTGGTGGTGCTAGATGCAAAAGATCGATACGAGGCGATCTTGAATCGAGCAACGGTGAGAACTGTGATTTCGCGGGGAAAGGTTTTGGTGGAGACGGTGCCCCCAGTGGTTCGGTGGTCGGGCGAGGACAAGGGCTGAGGGAAGTCGTAGAGTCTGCTCTTCTTTTGAGATGAGAGAGTTTTTGGAAGAGGCAAGACGCAGGATCACAGGACGCTCGGCGTGAGGTGCAAGCATTTTATGGCGAGTATAGAGTTGTTGTAATTGTGTAGATTGTTGTACTTACGGTGGAACGGTGTATCTGACGACAAAACAACAACTCTAGGCATCGGTATACTTCACCCTAATATCTCGATACCTGAATCTTTGAACCGTTTCGCTGCTCTAGCTTTTGAGCTGAGCTAAGCGAGACGGTTTTTGTTTTTAATGCAGCCCCCTTACCTATTTAGTTTCAACATGAGAAGCCTCAGTACATCCCTGGCCACGTCCACTGCTAACACTACGCCTACTCCAGGTGCCCCAGGACTCGGGGATTCGCTCTATCCCAATTTTGGCAATGGTGGCTACGATGTTCAGAAATACGATGTGGCGCTAGATATTTCGGATGTGCTCACCAGTACGCTAGTGGGTACGACCACGATCACCGCCACGGCTACTCAGGCGCTTAGCAGTTTTAACTTGGACTTTATTGGCTTTGATATCGAGGGTATTACCGTCAATAATGCCCCTGCTAGCTTTAGCCGCGAAGGGCAAGAGCTGACAATTACGCCCGCAGCGCCTCTGGCTGAGGGTGAAGAATTTACAGCAGCAGTGACCTACAGTGGCTCTCCTGAGCAAATTACTTCTGTCGCAATTCCGGTGCCCACTGGCTGGGTGATCTTTGACGGTGGCAGCTTCGTGCTGAGCGAGCCGGATGGGGCGGCGAATTACTACCCGGTGAATGACCATCCGCTAGATAAAGCAGCCTACACGTTTCGGGTGACAGTGCCCGAAGCATTTGGCGTTTCTGCTAATGGCGTCCTAGAGCAAACGACGGACAATGGCGATACCACAACCTATGTGTTTGAAGCTAGAGATCCGATGGCTAGCTATCTGACTACGCTGAACATCACTAGCGGTTTTAATATCGAAACCAGCGTATCTGAGACGGGCGTTCCTATTCGCAACTATTTCGCCGAAGCGCTTCCTGACGAGCAGCTTAATCTGTTTGACTTGCAGCCAGAGATGGTGGACTTTTTTAGCGGTATTTTTGGTCCCTACCCGTTTGAGGTCTACGGGGCGGTGGTGATGGATACCAATACGGGGACTGCGCTAGAAACCCAAACGCTTTCGATTTTTGGCACCAACAATCTAGGCAGATCTTCTTTGGAAGGAACCATTGCTCATGAGGCGGCTCATCAGTGGATAGGTAATGACGTAGCGGTAGCAGACTGGAGCGATATCTGGCTGAATGAGGGATTTGCTACCTACTCGGAGGGGCTGTGGTTTGAACACAGTCGTGGCGCTGAGGCGCTAGACGAATGGGTGGTTGATACCTATGGGTTTGTAGAAGATTTCTTTGAGTTTTTCGACTCGCCTGGTGAGCCGCAGGCTGACGATCTGTTCAATCCGGGGGTGTATGAGTGGGGCGCTTTGGCGCTTCATGACTTACGTATAGAGGTGGGTGACCAGACTTGGTTTGACATTGTCAGCACCTATTACGACACTTACAAAGGTGGCAATGTCATTACTGAAGACCTGGTGAACATTGCCGAATCGGTGAGCGGCATGCAGCTAGAGTCGTTTTTTGATCGCTGGATCTATAACGATTACCTAGCGCCGATTCCAGAGCTGGATCTGGCGTTTGATGGCCATATTGTGGGCGATGAGGCGGCCAATACGCTAGTGGGTGGCAATCAAACAGATGATGTGATGTTCGCCGGGGGTGGTAATGATGTCGTTGCGGGCGGCGCGGGCGATGATGTCATCTTCGGTGAGTTTGGCGATGATATTTTGCGGGGCGATCGCAACAACCGTTCTGCTCAAAATGGAGCGGATGGCGCTGATATTATCTATGGCGGTGCGGGCCGCGATCGCATGGGTGGCAAGGGCGGTGATGACAAGCTCTATGGCGATGAGGATGACGATCGCATCTGGGGTGATGATGGTGACGATTTGCTGTGGGGCGGTCGTGGAAATGATCAACTCTATGGCGGGCGCGGGGAAGACACCTTTGTGCTAGCGCCTGCAGAGGGGACTGATATTCTCTATGATTTCGTTCAAGGGCAGGATGTGTTTGGCCTCGCCCCAGCCCTCTCTTTTGAAGCATTGTCTTTTGCTGTGATAGGGACGACTACGCAGATCAGCTTTGAGGATGAGGTCTTGATGGAGGTGAATGACTTTACTGCGGCGCTATCTAGTAGTGACTTTGTTGAGGTTGTCTAGAAGTTTCAATAGCCTGCAGGCGATCGCGTATCATGATGCGCCGCTATTTACCTCAAACGTCTTCATCACAACTGGGGTGCTAGATTCATCCGGGTTTTGTACTAATTTGTACTGAAGAGACAGGGCATTGTCTCGGCTTGGTGTTCTATTATGAAGAAATGTTTTTGCGGGTTTCTGCGTAGGCTGAACCTTGCCTGAGTCTTCCATACTGCACCCTAATGCCTTTATCTAAAAAGAAATCTAGCCAGGATCAGCTCGCTACGGAGGATTCTACTCAAGTCGAGAAAGTTAAGACCAAGCGGACTGCCTCGAAGAAGGCTAAGGGTAAAGCAGGGACGAAGGCTAGAAAGATTGCACCTGCATCGAATGGTCATGTGCCGCTAGATGAACCGATTGATCTATCAGATACGAAGAATCTGATTCGGATTAGTGGCGCTAGGCAGCACAACCTACAGGACATCAGTCTCGATTTGCCGCGTGACAAGATGGTGGTCTTCACTGGAGTTTCAGGCTCTGGGAAGTCTTCGCTGGCGTTTGATACGATTTTTGCGGAGGGGCAGCGGCGCTATGTGGAGTCGCTCAGCGCCTATGCTCGCCAGTTTTTGGGTCAGGTTGACAAACCGGATGTAGATGCGATTGAGGGCTTGAGTCCGGCGATTTCGATCGACCAAAAGTCTACGTCTCATAACCCGCGTTCTACAGTGGGGACGGTGACGGAGATCTACGACTATTTGCGATTGCTGTATGGTCGAGCGGGTCAGCCGCATTGTCCGCAGTGTGACCGATCGATTTCACCACAGAGTATTGACCAGATGGTGGATCAGGTGATGGAGCTGCCGGATCGGACGCGGTTTCAATTGCTAGCGCCGGTGGTGAGGGGAAAAAAGGGAACGCATCAGAAGCTATTGTCGGCGCTGGCGGCTGAGGGGTTTGTGCGGGTGCGGGTAAATGGAGAGCCGCGTGAACTCGGTGACAATATTGAGCTGGATAAGAATAAGAAACACGATATTGAAGTGGTCGTCGATCGCCTGGTAAAAAAGGATGATTTGCAAGAGAGATTAGTGGATTCTTTGGCAACTGCTCTGAAGCGATCGGAAGGGATTGCGATCGTGGATGTGCTGCCGGGCCAAAAGACGGAAAAAGAAACGGAAAAACCAGCGGTAGAGGTACCAGAAGAGATTATTTTCTCGGAGAATTTCGCTTGCCCGGAGCATGGGGCGGTGATGGACGAGCTATCGCCTCGGCTGTTTTCTTTTAATTCACCGTATGGGGCCTGCCCGCACTGTCATGGACTGGGCAGTTTGCAGCGGTTTTCGGCGGATCTGGTGGTGCCTGACCCAGAGGTGCCGGTTTATGCTGCGATCGCACCCTGGTCAGAAAAAGACAATACCTACTATTTCTCATTACTCTACAGCGTGGGACAAGCCTTTGGCTTCGAGCTACAGTCCACCTGGGCCAGCCTAGAAGCCTCGCAAAAAGAAGTAATCCTGCACGGCTCAAAAGAGAAGATCTATATAGAAACAGACTCTCGCTATGGTACGAACAAAGGCTATCACCGCCGCTACGAAGGTGTGCTGCCAATGTTGCAGCGTCAATATCAGGAAGCTTCCTCTGAATCTTATAAACAGAAGTTAGAGAAATACTTAGTCGATCAGCCGTGTGAAGTTTGCAATGGCGCGAGACTAAAGCCTGAATCGATTGCAGTGCGAATTGGCCCATACACGATCAAAGATTTCACGAGTGTTTCAGTACGAGAATGTCGCGACAGAGTCTATGAACTCGTGGGTGAAAACGGTGAAGCGCCAAAGCTCACCGCTCGTCAGATGGCCATTGGCGATCTTGTCCTCAAAGAGATCAAGGCCCGTCTCACTTTCTTACTAGATGTGGGGCTCGACTACCTCACCCTAGATAGAACAGCTCGAACCCTCTCCGGCGGCGAAGCCCAAAGAATCCGCCTCGCGACTCAGATTGGCGCAGGGCTCAGCGGCGTTCTATATGTGCTCGACGAACCTAGCATCGGCCTGCACCAAAGAGATAACGATAGATTGTTGAACACCCTTCAAAGACTCAAGGGCTTAGGCAATACTCTCATTGTGGTAGAGCATGACGAAGACACTATGAGAGCGGCTGACTACATTGTGGACATTGGCCCCGGCGCAGGCATTCACGGTGGCCAGATCGTCGCCCAGGGACAGTTAGAAGATATCCTCAACTGCAAAGAATCGCTCACAGGTGCATATCTTTCGGGCCGTCAAAAGATTGACACCCCCGCCGAACGCAGACCTGGCAATGGCCGCAGCATTCAAATTCGCAACGCCCACCTCAACAACCTTTGCAACATAGACGTAGACATTCCGCTAGGCAAATTCGTCTGCATCACAGGCGTCTCTGGCTCCGGCAAATCTACCTTGATTAATGAACTGTTGCATCCAGCCATTCGCCATTACTTTGGCAGCAAAATCCCTCAGCCCAAACACATGGAGCCGATTAAAGGGTTAAAAGCATTGGACAAAGCGATCGTGATTGACCAATCTCCCATCGGTCGCACGCCACGGTCCAACCCGGCGACTTATACAGGGATCTTCGATGTGGTTCGCGATCTCTACACAGAAACAATTGAGGCAAAAGCCAGAGGCTACAAGCGAGGACAGTTCTCTTTCAACGTCAAAGGCGGGCGCTGTGAAGCCTGTGGCGGTCAGGGCGTAAATGTGATTGAGATGAACTTCTTGCCCGATGTCTATGTGGTGTGTGATGTGTGTAAGGGCGCACGCTACAACCGCGAGACTTTGCAGGTGAAGTACAAGGGAAAGAACATTTCTGATGTGTTGGACACCACAGCAGAAGAAGGACTAAAGTTCTTTGAGAATATTCCGAAGGCGGCGAGTCGTTTGCAGACGATGGTAGACGTGGGCTTGGGCTATGTGAAGCTAGGGCAGAAAGCGCCAACCCTGTCGGGCGGGGAAGCTCAGAGAATGAAGCTAGCAAGTGAGCTGGCCAGGAGATCTACAGGCAAGACACTGTATTTGATTGACGAGCCGACCACAGGATTGTCTTTTTATGATGTGCATAAGCTGTTGGATGTGGTGCAGCGACTGGTAGAAAAAGGCAACTCGGTGATTATGATCGAGCATAATTTAGATGTGATTCGCTGCTGTGACTGGGTGATTGATCTAGGACCAGAAGGGGGCGATCGCGGTGGCCAAATCATCGCCCAAGGCACCCCCGAAGACATCGCTGCTACAGAAGGTTCCTATACTGGCAAGTATCTGAAGGAAGTGCTCGCTCAGCATCCGCCACGAAAAGGTTAGTCACAAATCAAACCCTGCTTTTGTTAGATAAGCCGAGACCTCGTCTACAAACGCCTCTGCCTGTTCCAAAAGCGCTATAGCTAGACCCTGATCTGGCTGTAGCATTTCGCCGTAGTCATTAGCCTGCCGTTCATCGAAAGCACAATGCAAGCTGCGAGAGAAGTTCTTTGCAAAAGCCCTGTCTTAACAAACTCACGGTCAAACAGACTGATGACACCGCTGTGCTTAGAAGTGCCCAATCCACGAGTTGCTAGCAGCCCTAAAAGGGCATAAAGCATCGCGTAATACGAACGATTGATACTGCCGCGAAAAGCGATATATTCTAGCAGCAGCTTCGCCTCTTCAATAGTTTCTTTGGCTTCAGCTAGACGATATCTGACTAAAAGCTGAAGCTGACTGTTCATACGACGGCAACGCCTTCTTCAAAGACTTTAGTCAGTAGTGGGCTGGCTCCTATTGCCTCTGTTTGCAGCTGTGCTTCTGTCACAACGAATGTAGAAATAATGCGGTTATGCTCAAAGCCTACTTCCCACGCCAAATCATGAATTTTCTCTCGCAAAGGGCGATCTAAGTTCGCTAGCTTTATGAACACATCTAGGTCCGAGTCATCTTTTAGACTGCCCTCAGCTCGCGACCCGAATATCCGCAGGTCTAGTATCGACACAATCTCCTTTAATCGAGAGTGGAATTCTGCGGCGATTTGACGATCTGATTCCTGCATTACGCTTCGCCCTCCTTCCAAATATTATGGCTAGATGTTGCTTATCTTATCGCTTTTGTCAGTTCTCTGACGATGCCAAGAAGGACGTTATCCTATGATATTAGGTGTTAGGTTTGGAACTGGGCGATCGCGGTGGCCAAATCATCGCCCAAGGCACCCCTGAAGACATCACTGTCACAGAAGATTCGTATACTGGTAAATATTTGAAGGAAGTGCTCGCTCAGCATCCGCCGCAAAAAGGTTAACTGCCATGGTACAAACGCCGCTAAAACCAAATACGCTCTCACTTGTGCTACCCACAGAGCTTTTGCTAACAGTGACCGATGAGCAGTTTGAGATACTAGCGGTCACAAATCGTGAGCTGAGATTAGAGAGAACCGCCGCAGGAGAGCTGATCGTGAACCCACCAACCGGATGGGAAACTGGAGAACGTAACTTTAGCATCACTGCTCAACTAGGGGCGTGGGTTGAGAATCATTATGCGTTAGGGAAAGGTTTTGAGTCCTCAACAGGCTTTAAGCTGCCAAACGGTGCGACTCGTTCGCCTGATGCCTCCTGGGTAAGTCAAGAAAGATGGAATGCTCTAAGTACCGAGCAAAAACAAGAAACCTTTGCGCCCGTTTGCCCTGACTTTGTAGTAGAGCTGCGTTCTGATTCTGACAGTCTAAAGCCTCTTCAGGAAAAGATGCGTGAGTATATGGATAATGAAGCTAGGCTAGGCTGGCTAATTGATCCGAAGAATAAAAGGGTAGAGATCTATCGAGCTGGAGAACCAACCGAAGTATTAGAAGCACCAAGTGAACTTTCTGGAGAAGCTGTTCTACCTGATTTTGTTTTGAAGCTGCATCGTATTTGGACTTGACGTCATGATTGCTATTTCTCAACCTCGGTATATGACTGCTGACGACTACTTAGAGTGGGAGTCACACCAAGAGATCCGTCATGAGTACTGCGACGGTGAAGTGTTCGCTATGGCGGGCGGAACCAAGAACCACGACGAGCTGGCGTTTAACATGCGACGGTTACTAATTGATAAAGTCGAGAACGATCGCTGTCGGATGAGCGGTTCGGACGTGAAAGTGATGGTGAAAGAAGGACTATTTTTTCGCTATCCTGACCTTTCTGTAAGCTGTGATGACAGGGATGAAGGTAGCGATACTTTCTACACTTTTCCAAAGCTGATTATAGAAGTGCTTTCTGACAGTACGGAAAACGTGGATCGAGGAGACAAGTTTCAAGAATACATCCAGATTCCAACGCTAGAAGAATATGTGCTGATCAGTACAAAGCGGATACAGGTAGAGTGTTTCCGTCGTGGAGAAGGGCGAATGTGGCTGTATTCTCCTTACAGGGAAGGTGAGACAGTTGAGATTGCGAGTATGGGCGTTGAGCTGCCGATTGAAAAGCTGTATCGGAATGTTCGGCTGGATATTGTGAAAGCAGAACAGACCTCGTAGCTAGCAACCTCGTAGATCACAAAAGAGCATTGCGGTATGCTGCGGCTATAGCTTTAACAGTATGGCAATATGACTGGCTCTGAATTCTTGATAGGTGCGGCGGCAGAGGGTATTGCTGCCCTGATTACCGATACGACGAAGGCGAGTAGCGGTAGTGCCATTGCCAATACGATTAAAGGCATCAAGGACAAGAGCAAGCAGACGATTTTCAACGCCTCTCGTAAGTACATCGAGACGTATCAGAAGCGACACTGTCAGCTAAAGGTGCTGGGGATGCGGGAGCCAGTAGATTTGGCTTCTGTGTATACGGGGGTGAAGCTGCTGGACAGTAGAGATATCTTGCAGTTTGATCCGGAGGCTTTGGAAGAGACTTTTCGAGAGAATCGTTTGCGAGGGTATAGCAGCAGCGGCAAAAAAGAAGAGAAGCAATCTGGCATTACGATTGCGAATCAAAAGCAGTACCTGATGGTGCTAGGTGGGCCAGGTGCGGGAAAGAGTACGTTTTTACGGAAGGTCGGATTAGAGGCGCTGCAGACTTTCTACTATGAAAGGGCAACATACAAGCCGCGCGTGATTCCGGTGCTGTTAGAGCTGAAGCGCTTTGAGGCGAGCGATGTGGAGATTGCCAAATTTATTGCGGCTGAGTTTGAGACCTGTGGCTTTCCAGAGGCGGAGGCGTTTATGCAAAATGCGTTGACGCAGGGGAATTTATTGATTATGCTCGATGGCTTGGATGAGGTGCCGAGCGCCAACTTGGACAATGTGCTGAAAACAATCCGAGATTTTGTAGACCGCTACGATGGCAATCGCTTTATTGTGTCTTGTCGGGTGGCGGCGTCTGGCTATCGCGGCAGTGCATTTGTACGATTCAGCAATGTGACGATGGCGGATTTTGATGATGAACAGATTCAGCAATTTATCAATAACTGGTTTGGCAGTGAGCAGGATAGAGAACGTGAAACTGCCCAGAAGTGTTGGGAAGTGCTGCAAAAGCCGGAGAATAAAGCCTCGAAGGAGCTGGCGCATACGCCGCTGCTGCTGACCTATCTGTGCTTAGTGTATGACCTTTCTCAGCGGTTTCCGAACAACCGCAGCAGTTTGTACAAGAAGGCGCTGCGGATATTGTTAGAAGAGTGGGCGGCGGAGAAGCGAATCTTGCGCGACGAGATCTATGAGGGGTTGAGTATAGAACAAGAAGAGATTTTGCTTTCTGAGATTGCCTATGACGGGATGGAAGCCGATCAGCTCTTTTTTGACAAGCGGTGGCTGTCTGCTCAGATTAGGAATTTCCTAGCTGGTAACTTGAACGCGCCGAAAGGACTAGATAGTGAAAAGGTGCTGAACGCGATAGAGGTGCAGCAGGGGATTTTGGTAGAGAGAATGGAAGATCAGTATTCTTTTTCTCATCTGACGTTGCAGGAGTATCTGGCTGCTCAGTACCTGGTGGACAACAACGAATGGAAAGGCTTAGTTCAAGGGCATATCATTAATAATCGCTGGCGTGAGATCTTTTTACTGTTACCTGGATTGATATCGGGGCGGGCGGGGGCGGATAGTTTGTTGCTAGCTATGAAAGCACAGGCTGATAGCTATATCAGCACGTTCCGACTAAAGGCTCTGATGAACTGGGCAGACACTGCCATCGATAAGTCCGAAACAATATCGAAGCCTTTGGCTAAAAGACTTGTCGCTACCTTTCTTATCCTTACTCGCGTCCGCAATCGCGCGATCGCCCTTACCTTCGCTCTTGAACCTACCAACGCCGCCCTTGCCCTCACCCATCCCCTTGTCCGCGCCCTTGCCCTCGCTCGCGCCCTTGATCCTACCCTCGTCCCCATCCTTGATCGTACCCTCACTCTCGCTCGCGACCGCGACATCTTTCTCGCCCACCCCCTTGATCTTGCCCGCGACCGTGCCTGCGACCACGCTCGCGACCTCGCAGAAGCAAACGTAAGGATATTCCAGAGTGTGGATTTCGGTCGATTAGTTCGATCGCTCGAAACCCAACAGAGCAACCTCCCTAACGAGAAAGCGAGCCCTGAAGACAAGAAAAAGTTTGTTGAATCTATCTACGGTCTTTGGTGGTCTGCACTCGGCATAGATCCAGAAATAACTCGGCTGTCTACAGACGAATCTAAAGCTCTCGCTGATTATCTCTATATCTGTGAGCTAATGATCCGCTGCAAAGAGGGCGCAACCAGAGTATCGCCCGATGTGTGGGAAGACATCGAATCCAGCATTCTGACCGTGCCGACTATCCCCGAAGACACCGCAGATTGATTCATCCTCGTAGGGGCATTGCATGCAATGCCCCTACCCAACCCCGATCAGTCACGGGCTGCGATCGCCCCCAACCCACGAGCAATCCTTCCATCCCCTATATCAATCGTTCACGACCGCACCGCATCAATTCCCGTCCACTGCAAACCCATTCCCGACCGCCGAGCGATCGCCCACGACCACACCGCACTTGATACCGACCACCAAGCAACAGTCCACGACCGCCGAGCAGTCAACGCCGACCGCCGAGCATCAATTCCCGTTTATATGGAAGTTACCTACGGCCTAAAACGCGTCGTACAATGAAGGTAATCTTGTCGCTACAGCTTTACAACGGGGCCAAAGCAATAAACCTCCCTCAACTTCGGTATAGCAAAGAAGAACACGCAAAGCGCGGCACTGAGATCTACGAAACTCAGGTACGCCCTCAAGTTGAAGAAGGCAATCACGGCAAAATCGTTGCCATTGATATCGATACAGGCGCATTTGAGCTTGCAAAGGATACCGTGACTGCTTCCGACCGCCTGATAGAGAGATATCCAAAAGCACAGATATGGTGCGTTCGGATTGGCTATCTTGGCGTTCATCGCTATAGGTTAGGTCGCCCTGTATGATGCAAGGGGCTGTCGATCAAAGGTACGAAGCAATCCGTTCATGGCAAACCTAGGCATCGGAAGAAGCTGAGCTAGTAGTCAGCAGCTAGCAGGTATGACATTATAGAAGCCGCCTAGTGACGGAAATCCGTATGAGCGGAATCGATCGTGAAATCATCCTTGATCGTCGACATTTGGCCAAGCACTTGCCAGATACGCCTCAGAGTGATCGGCTTCTACAGCGAGGACGTGCAGCTCACGTGTTCAAAGATGAAGACACTCTATTTCAAGTTGCACAAGCTATCCTCATAAGAGGTGTCTACACCGGTTTTGCTAGAGGTTATGATCGCTATGGACTGGTGTTCGCAGAGGCAATTGGTCTCCGCATAGATCCTGATGGCTCAACCTTCCCCTTATTTTATGGCGAGGTAAAGATTGATGCAGACAACAGATACCACCCCATTCCCCGAACTCGACCTAGCGAGGAATAGCTGGAACTTTCTAGAAGTTTGGATTGATCCTATGCAATCGCCACCTTATCTGCTGATGCTCTTAGGAGATAAATCAGGCCACTGTCAGATTCTCGACCCTGCCGAACAGTACAAGCTGATAAAGCGCTGTGAGAGTTACGCTCAAGCCCAGCTTTGGTTGCTTGAAGATGAATATGAACCACTTCAAGGGCGCTTGTTAGAAGCTGAGTTGTTGTGATTTTTTTGTGTTTGTATTGCTTAGCCTCAGCTCTGCTTCAACCCAACGCCTTTGCGATCGCGTCCTCCGCTTGGCTGATAGCTCTTCGTCACCCGGCCAAAGCAGCGCAGCAAATCATAGTAGCCCTGACTGACCGGATGACTTAAGTCAACGAGTGAATCAATCCCAATGCCATTTCGACCCTTGTCTTTGCCAGAGCTGTGGATATAGCGCCCCTCGCCGATATAGAGCGCGACGTGCGTAGTCCGCGCTGGCGTGCCAAAAAATATTAAATCCCCTGGCTGCAAGTCGCCCTGACTCAGCCGCTCGGTGAAATCCTCTTGCTGATAGGAATCGCGCGGGAGCTGAATGCCCGCAAATGCAAAGGCGGATTGCACCAAGCCAGAACAGTCGTAATTAGGAGCGGTCGCGCCCCCCCATAGATACTCATTCGGCGCGGCCATCGCTGCTTTTGAAAATGCGATCGCCTTTTCAACCCGTCCTCGAATCTCATCCGCGCTCAGCATCGGCGGCTGGTAAGGCCGCGATGCCACCGTCAAACTGTGCAGATATTTACCCGATATCCAGCCGGGATAGTCATCCTTACAGCTACACACCCGAAAGACTTTGCTATCTTTTGACACCTCAAGAATTCGTAGATGGTCGCCGACATCAACCTGCGTGACCAGCCCCTGGCAAGTCGGCGATTGATAAAGGTCGATCGCATGGCCGCATACATATTGTTGAACCGCACCCCGATAAATGCCATCTTGTAACGCCTCAAGCGTAACCATAGGCTCTTTGATTCAACCCCAATATCCAATGACGCTAAGCTACCTTACCCAAAGCTTTCCTGCAATCAAATTTCTGCCAACCGGAGTTGCCGTTACAGGAACGTTGACATATCGCCGATGCATCACCAACACGGTAGTCTAGGTTACAGATCCTTATTCTTTGTCCAACTGTTTCCCTCTGTTGGCGTATCCTCTACTGCCAAAAGGCACTCTCTCCCATGACCACTACCCTCCCCCTCAAAACCCCTGCCATTGACAACACCCATCTCAGCCCTCTGTCCAAGCTAGATATTCCCTCTCGGCTGCTGCTCGGGCCTGGCCCCTCTAACGCCGATCCGACTGTCCTTGCAGCGATGGATCGCCAGCCCATTGGCCACCTCGACTCTGCCTACCTCAGCTTGATGGACGAAGTGCAAGAGCTGCTGCGCTACGCCTGGCAGACCGATAACCGCCTGACCCTACCTGTGAGCGGCACGGGCTCAGCCGCGATGGAAGCGACGATCGCTAATGCTATCGAACCGGGCGACAAAATTTTGATTGGCCTCAATGGCTACTTTGGCCATCGACTGGTAGATATGGCTAGTCGCTATGGCGCTGATATCAGCACAATTAGTCGCTCCTGGGGAGAAGTCTTTACGCTGGCTGAATTGCGTAGCGCCATGGAAACGCATCGCCCTCAGGTGCTGGCGCTAGTCCACGCCGAAACCTCTACAGGAGCGCGTCAGCCGCTAGAAGGCGTCGGTGACCTGTGCCGCGAGTTCGACTGTTTGCTGCTGCTCGATACGGTCACTAGTCTGGGCGGTGTGCCCGTCTTCCTAGATAAATGGGGCGTAGATCTCGCCTATAGCTGTAGCCAGAAGGGGCTGAGCTGCCCGCCTGGAAGCTCGCCGTTTACGATGAGCGATCGCGCCCTAGACAAACTCAACAATCGCCAGAGCAAAGTCGCCAACTGGTATCTCGATATGTCCTTGCTCAGTAAATACTGGGGCCAGAGCCGCACCTATCATCACACTGCCCCCGTCAATATGACCTACGCCATCCGCGAAGCCCTGCGTCTGCTCGCCGAAGAAGGCTTAGCTGCACGATGGGCTCGTCATCAAGAAACCGCCGAGTATCTATGGGATGGCCTAGAAGATATGGGACTGAGCTGCCACGTCGAGCGCGACTATCGATTGCCCACGCTGACAACCGTGCGCGTACCTGCAAACGTAAACGCAAAAGCGGTCACGACCAAACTCATCGAGGATCACAACCTAGAGCTAGGGGGTGGACTGGGCGATCTGGCAGGTCAGGTTTGGCGCGTAGGGCTGATGGGCTACAACGCCCAAAAGGAGAATGTTGATACGTTTTTATCAGCGTTGAAACAGGTGCTGGCCCAGGTTTAGCGCGAAATTTAAGGCGAAATCTGAGGTAAGACTTGATCGCAAACCCAAGCGACTAGAGCGAGCTAGATAGAACAACTCCTTCGGGCGGTCTTCTGTAGATGCACAGTCTACAAAGGCCGCTTTCTTCATAAGAGAGGTATAATAAAACACAAAAAATAAGCAATCTGTATTACAAAAAGCCGTACCCGCTGGCTTCTCCGTTAGCAGCCGAGGCAGGTTTTTTGTGATCCACAGTTTCTCAATAGATGCCTACCAAAGTTTTGTTTTACAGAGTGCTGGCGCTCAATCTGCTGGCGATCGCACTGGTCATTCTGATCAGCTATCCCTTCGGGCAGGTTGAACAGCAGTTCAAAGATGGCGGTTTCATCGATATCTTCTCAGGTATTCAGCTATTTGTTATTGCTTACTACGCCTATCGGGCGTTCAAGGCTAGATCAGCGGCCTTTCGCAGTCCCTGGCGTTCGCCTGGTGCGATCTGGGGCATTATCAGCGCTGGCTTTGTCTTTCTAGCCCTTGATGAGCTAGCCACTATCCATGAGGGGCTAGACAAGCTGATTCACATAGTGCTGAATCTGCAAGAAACGGGTATGAGCGATCGCATAGACGATCTGATTGTGGGTCTTTACGGTGTGATTGCGATCGCGCTGCTAGTTGTCTACCGCAAAGAGCTGAAAAGATACAAGTTTGTTCTTCCTTATGTCTTTGGCGGCTTTGTATTGTTGTTTTGCATGATCGGCATAGACGCTATTAGCAATCGCGACGATGTCTTCCTAGCCTTCTTCTCGGCTGCCCGCTCCGATAGTCTGATGAGTTGGGTGTTCGTTCCCGAAGAAGCTTGCAAATTGGTCTCAGAAGCTTTCTTTGTAACAGCGGCTAAGTGCTGTGAGCAAATGGGACGCGATCGCGCTTTCACTGCCCACGCCAACACTTCCACCAAATCCTCACAGTCACCGCTTTGACACTGTCAAGGATACGGCTCAGATCCAATAGATTCAAATTTAATAGGTGGAGCATAGGTACCAATAGAAGGCGTATTGCTATATTTTTCAGACTCCGATCTAAGCGCATTACATAGGTACGGTAGAGCGGTATCGATTGGATGCACAAGAATTTGAGTGTTGACATATACGAGACTGTCTTCAGGAAGATGAAATGTTGGTATACAAGGCATTCAGCGATCGCGAAAGAATGTTTTAAGCGAATGAATTAAAGAAACTTTATATCTGTCTTTTCTCTATCAAATCAAGTTATGTAGATTTATGTACGCTCAAAATTCCTGCATTAAGACGGTGATACTATCCCGTTTGGGTGTATATGCGTCTTTTTATTAATAACCGCACTGATGGCATAAACAAAATATTCTAGAAAAGCTGTGTAGGCTCCTCCTATCTATCGGTTTCGTATTTCTGTTCTTTATCCATACTGAATCATAGCGACAAGCCACGTAGTCTGTGTGTTGAAAACATAGAGACACGGCGAAGTTGTTCTGCGGTTCTCCTAATTGCATTTGCCTCGAAAGCCTTTGAGATCGGCTGCATGGTACTGAGTACTATCAACCAGCTTGAGAGAATTTTTCGCACTGCAAATTCATCAACTTCGTTGTTCAACTACTGTCCAAATGACAGTTGAGCAAACACAAATCTGTTCAATCTTTGAAACAAAACTAAGGCAAGAAAAGAACTATGGCCATAATTAACGGTACAAGTGGGAACGACAATCTCCAAGGCACTAACGGAGACGATATCATTAACGGTCTTAGCCGTAATGATTCTATAGACGCTGCTGACGGCGATGATCAACTATTCGGCGGCGCTGGTGACGATACTTTGATTGGTGGAGATGGTACTGACAACTTTGTCATAGAACAGGCTGGCAACTCCAACAACACCATCACTGACTTCACGCAAGGCGAAGACAAAATTGACTTACGAACTCTAGGAATTAGCGAGTTCGATACTGTATCTGCTCTGCTATCGAACAACGCAGAAGGCAACGTCGAAATTACAACAACGCTAGGGTTCGGTACTTCCGTAACTGAGATTCTAGGCATCAGTCGAGAGCAACTAAGCGCTGATGACTTCATCTTCGACAACAGCGACGATAATGACAACATCAGTGGCGGTAGTGGCTTCGATGACCTGTTCGGTGGCGACGGCAACGACACACTCAACGGAGGGCAACGAAACGACCGACTCTTTGGTGAAGATGGCAATGACCGCTTGCTTGGTGGTGCTGGTGACGATACTTTGATTGGTGGAGATGGTGCTGACAACTTTGTCATAGAACAGGCTGGCAACTCCAACAACACCATCACCGACTTCAGACAAGGCGAAGACAAAATTGACCTACGCACTTTGGGAATTAGCGAGTTCGATACTGTATCTGCTCTGCTATCGAACAACGCAGAAGGCAACGTCGAAATTACAACAACGCTAGGGTTCGGTACTTCCGTAACTGAGATTCTAGGCATCAGCCGAGAACAACTAAGTGCGGATGACTTCATCTTCGACAACAGCGACGATAATGACAGCATCAGCGGCGGTACTGGCTTCGATGACTTGTTCGGTGGCGATGGCAACGACACCCTCGACGGAGGGCAACGAGACGACCGCCTCTTTGGTGAAGATGGCGATGACCGCTTGCTTGGTGGTGCTGGCGACGATACTTTGATTGGCGGTAGTGGAACCGATACTGCCGTTTTCTCTGGTGCGCTTTCTGACTACGAAATCAGTACAGATAACGGGACAGTTACTGTTGAAAATACTAGTGGTAATGGAGACGGTACAGACGTTCTAATTGGCGTCGAAAAAGCTCAATTCAGTGACCAGACCGTTGATCTACCAAGTGTCGCTACCTCTCCAGAAGCCGTAAACGATAGCGCTATAACTAATGAGAATACGGCAGTATCAATCGACGTACTCGATAACGACAGCGATGCCGATGGCGATGACCTCAGCATCGACAGCTTTACCCAACCCGACAACGGTACTGTTACTCTCAACTCTGATAACACACTGACCTATACACCTAACGCCGATTTCGATGGTAGCGACAGCTTCACCTATGAAGTCAGCGATGGAGAGCTGACTGATACTGGCACAGTTAACGTTACCGTCGTTGATGCGGGGGGTAACGCTCCAGAAGCTACTGCTGATAGTGCAACTACCAATGAAGATACAGCAGTCTCCATCGATGTACTTGATAACGACAGCGATATCGACGGCGATGACCTCATTGTCGAGAGCGTCACTCAAGGCAGCAACGGCACCGTCGATATTAACGCCGACGGTACGGTAAGCTACACGCCCAACGCTAACTTCAACGGTAGCGACAACTTCACTTATGAAGTCAGCGATGGCGAACTGACCGATACTGCTACGGTCGCCATTACTGTCGAGCCGGTCAACGATGCACCAACCGCTACCGACGATAGTGCTACTACCAATGAAGACGTAGCAGTGTCGATTGATGTGCTAGACAACGACAGCGATCTCGATGGTGATGATCTCAGCGTTGAGAGCGTGACTCAGGGCAGTAACGGCACCGTCAATATCAACGCCGACAGTACGGTGAGCTACACCCCAAACGCTGGCTTCGACGGTAGCGATACCTTTGAATGCACTGTCAGCGATGGCGAACTGACCGATACTGCCACAGTTGAGGTGACCGTTATCGACGATGGTATTAGCCCTCCAGTCGCCACTGCTGATAGCGCTACTACCAATGAAGATACAGCAGTCTCTATCGACGTACTAGACAATGACATCGATGCCGATGGTGATAATCTCAATGTTGAGAGCGTAACTCAGGGTAGCAACGGCACCGTCGATGTTAACGCTGACGGTACGGTGAGCTACACGCCTAATGCCGACTTCAACGGTAGCGACAGCTTCACATACGAAGTCAGTAATGGCGAACTGAGTGACACTGCTACAGTTGATATCACCGTCGAGCCAATCAACGATGCGCCAACTGCTAATGCCGATAGTGCAACTACTGATGAAGATGTCGCCGTTTCAATCGATGTGCTATCTAACGACAGTGACGTTGATGGCGATAGTCTAGACATCGACAGCTTCATCCAAGCCGACAATGGCACCGTCACTATCAACGCCGACGACATATTAACCTACACGCCGAATGCTGGCTTCAGCGGTAGCGATAGTTTTGAATACACCGTCAGCGATGGTGAACTGATTGACACTGCCACAGTCCAGGTGACTGTTGATAACGTTGTTGTCGAGAATCCTCCAACTGCTGTCGTTGATAGCGCGACCACTAATGAAAATGTAGCGGTCTCGATCGACGTACTAGACAACGACAGCGATCTCGATGGTGATGGCCTCAGCGTTGAGAGTGTAACCCAGGGTAGTAACGGCAGCGTCGCAATTAATCCTGATGGCACGGTGACCTACACACCCGATACTGACTTTAGCGGTAGTGATAGTTTTGAATACACTGTCAGCGACGGCGAACTGACTGATACCGCCACGGTTGAGGTGACGGTTAATGATGTAGTCACTACTGAACCTGCTATCGAAGTTCAGCAGTTAGTGGATGCGGATGGAGACGGCGTTTTTGCTAGCAGTGAAATGGGGACTGCCGGAGGAGAAGCGCTGTTCCAAACAGAAATCACTAATGTAGGAACGGTTGCTGTCACAATTGATGAAATTGCGGACGGCTCCTTTAGCACTACTGGTTCTAGCTTGGCGGACGTAGTCGGTACGACGCTCGCGGTAGGTGAGTCTGTGGTGGGTACTTACCCTGTCACTCTGCCTGACACCGTAGTGACGACCGTGGGTACTGCTGGTGCAGATACTCTTGACGGACAGCAAACGACTGAGGTCGGGCAGATTACGATCACGGCTTCTAGCGGCGCTAGCGAAGTCATAGCTTCTGATACCGCTTCTGTTGAAGTTGAGCTGAACGATATCATCGCGGGCCAGCTAGGGGATGACACTATCTCTGGCGGCGGCGGTGATGATGTGCTGCGGGGCGATCGCAACTCTCGCAAATCACAAGCGGGCAAACCAGGCGGCGACGATGTCATCTTCGGGGGTGCGGGCAATGACCGCATCGGTGGTAAGTCCGGCAATGATTCTCTGTTCGGCGATGAAGGCGACGACGCGATCTGGGGTGACGACGGTGACGACTTCTTGCGTGGTGGCCTCGGCAATGACCGACTCGTCGGCGACGACTTCTCAGGCGGTAGCGGCAGCGACACCTTTGTACTGGCAGCAGGCGAAGGTACCGATACAATCGTTGACTTTGAGATAGGTATAGACCTGATTGGGCTAGCTGACGGACTCAGCCTAGGAGCTTTGACTTTTGAAGGCAACAGCATCCTGTTTGAGGACGAGACCTTGGCTATCTTGCAGGGCGTTGATGCGACTAGCCTCGATGGCAGTAGCTTCCTCTCTGTATAACCTAACGCGAGTTCGGGTTAAACGACTTTCCAGGATTCATACTGGATAAGTACTTTAGCTACAAAGCCTGAAGAGACTCCCCTCTTGGGAGGGGCGCAGGGG
>NZ_JADEXO010000094.1 GCF_015207105.1 cf. Phormidesmis sp. LEGE 11477 | reverse complement strand
ATGTATATAGGAATACGGGACTTGGTTCCCCAGGGGAACCGTGAGGGAGCGGTGGAAGCCCGCGTCGGGTAGGACCCCGCGTCGTCGTACGGCGCTAGGGAACGCCTACCAAGACGGGGAATGTCCACCAAGAGAGGGGTTTTCGATATGTATGCCACATGCAGATGTCAGAAAGAGCGTCCGGTATGTTATTTAGCCGCAACTCCATAAGTGGATGTAAACTCGAAGAAACACGTATGCATTAAGAGTTGGTTAGATTGTTGTCTTTAGCAAGCTGCCAACATTCTTGGGCGATCGCCCAATCTTCTTGAGTATGAATTACCAAGACGCTTACTTTAGAATCACTGGTGGCAATATCTGTATCAACGGGTGAACTGTTGTTCTTTTGATTGTCTATTTTTAGCCCCAAAAATTCCATCGACTCGCATACCGATAGCCGCAGCCAGTCTGAATTTTCACCGATGCCGCCTGCAAATGTGATCGCATTCACTCCGCCCAAAGCCATCACCATCGATCCGATGCAGGCTTTTAGCCGATATAGATAGAGGTCTTTGGCGAGCTGGGCTCGTGGGTTGTTCTGTTGAATGGCAGATTGTACTGCCCGCAGGTCGTGCGATACGCCTGAAATTCCCAGCAAACCGGACTCTTTGTTCAATAGTCGATCAAGCTGATCTCCGGTCATTCCCTGGCGCATCAAGTGAATCAGGATGCCTGGATCAACTGCGCCCGATCGCGTTCCCATCATCAGGCCGTCTAGCGGCGTAAATCCCATTGTGGTATCAATGCTTTTCCCTTCTTTGACAGCCGCGAGCGAGCCGCCGTTACCTAAATGACAGGTAATTAGCCGTAGACTGTTCAATTCCTGCTTAAGAATTTGGGCTGTTTTTTGAGCGCAGTATTGATGGCTAATGCCATGAAATCCATAGCGACGAATGCCCTGTTCTACCCAGTCGTAGGGACCGGGATAGGTGCTGGCAACCGAGGGCATTTGACTATGAAAAGCAGTGTCAAAGACGGCGACTTGAGGGATATCTGGCAGTAGCTGCTCCATTAGCTCAATGCCCTCTAAGTTCGCTGGATTGTGGTTAGGGGCTAGGTCAGTCAGTGCTTGGATAGTTTGTTTGACGCTAGGGGTAACCACGACGCTAGACTGATAGTCTGCACCGCCATGTACGACTCGGTGGCCAACGATGTCAATCTCTGAGATCTGTTCAATTACCTTAGTGGAACCTTGATACAGCCGCTCTAGCAGGTAGAGAAGAACTTCTTGGCGAGATGATTTCTCTATAGTCTCCGAGTGTTTCTCTCCAGCGTAAGTTTTGATAACAAGCTGAGCTGAGCTGTCTGCTAGCCAGTCTAACTGACCTTCCCATAGCGGTTCAGGTGCTTTGTCTGGTAGGGCCGCGTTTGAAACCTCGTAGAGAGCACTTTTTTGACTGCTAGAACCGGCATTGAGAACAAATATTTTCATGAGACTTTCATAACAGCCGCTGGTGAACGGGCTTAGGTTCCTTCGCGATCGCGCAACTGCTGGGGTAAATGATTGCGATCGCCTAGTCTTTGCAACATTGGTCCGTTGGTGTCGAATTTGACAACGCTGACGGTGGCAACGGGCATATCAATGCGATCGCGATACCGCCCCAGATCGATGCCTAGCAGATTGCACAGGATAATCCGAATGGTGGCCTTATGAGAAACCACTAAAACATTTCCATCTGTATACTTCTCTTCTATTTCAGCAATCACCAAAGACGCTCTACTGGCAATTTGAATCGTTGTCTCGCCTGCTGTCGGTGGATTCCACGCGGGCTCTCTTTGCCAGCGCATGTATTCTTCAGCGTATTGTTTGCAGACCTCCGCTTGCGTACTGCCTTCCCACTTGCCATAGTTAATCTCTTTGAGCCCATCTCTCAGCTGCGGTTCTATCCCTAGTGCATTGCATAGCGGTTTGGCCGTGGCTATCGTCCGCTTCATTGGGCTACAAAAAATTGCTTCCCAAGGCTGCTGCTTGTAGGTATTCGCAAAGGCTTGCGCCATCTGTTGCCCAGAAGCTGTGAGTTCCGGGTCCAAGAAGCCGCAGAAACCACCCGTTTGGCTATGGGTGGTTTCTCCATGGCGCAAAAAATAAAGAGATAGGCTCATTGAGGAAAAGATTCTGTTGCTGATGGATAAGTCTCCTCAGCATAGTCATGGGCTTGACTCACCAGATGAGAATTTCCCTAAATAAAGCGGATCTAATAGGGCCACTTCCAGTTCACTAGCTCTTCTGGGTCTGTGCCATGCTCGTGGGCATAGGTCAGACACGCTATGATCTTGTTCTTCATTCGCTCCTTTACATGACCTGCTGCCGAGCCAAGTGAAGGCACCCGGTCGATCACATCAATGACCAAATTAAATCGGTCAATTTGATTGTTGATTGCCAGCTCTAGCGGCGTGTTGATATTACCTTCTTCTTTGTAGCCGCGCACGTGAATGCGATCTTGATTAGATCGACGATACGCCAGCTTGTGAATTAGCCAGGGATAGCCGTGGAAGTTGAAGATGACTGGCTTGTCTTTGGTAAAGAGAGAGTCAAAGTCTCGATTCGATAGTCCGTGCGGATGCTCTCCTTCTGAGACGAGTTTGAACAAGTCAACCACGTTGATGAATCTCACTTTCAAGTTTGGAAATTCTTCTCGCAAAATTGCCGTTGCGGCCAAAGATTCTTTGGTAGGAATATCGCCGCAGCAGGCCATGATCACGTCAGGCATATCCGGCTCGGTGCCGCAATCGTCGTTGCTGGCCCAGTCCCAAATCCCGATGCCTTTGGTACAGTGCCGAATTGCCTCATCCATTGGCAGGTACTGTAGATGCTTTTGCTTGTCAGAGATGATGACGTTGATATAGTCTACGCTGCGAAAACAGTGGTCAGCGACTGAGAGCAGGCAGTTGGCATCCGGTGGAAAATAAACTCGGACAACGTCTGGATTCTTGTTGGTCACCAAATCTACATAGCCTGGGTCTTGGTGGCTAAATCCATTGTGGTCTTGCCGCCATACCAGTGAAGAGAGCAGGATATTCAGTGAAGAAACCGACTGTCGCCACGGCACATGATTTTTGCAGACGTCTAGCCACTTGGCATGCTGGTTAAACATGGAATCGACAACGTGAGCAAAGGCTTCGTAGGTGTGGAATAGCCCATGCCGCCCAGTTAGTAGATATCCTTCTAGCCAGCCTTGTAAGGTGTGCTCACTTAGCATCTCCATAACGCGGCCATCGCGGGCAAGCTGGCCGCCGTCTTCGTCTTCAGGATAGATCTCGGCCATCCATACTTTCTTGGTGACCTCGTAGACATCTTGCAGTCGATTAGAAGCGGTCTCGTCGGGCCCCATCAACCGGAAGTTGTCAGGATTATCGCGAAAGATATCGCGCATCAGCAGACCTAGCACTTTCGTGTTTTGGTATTCTTCTACGCCGTGCCGCTCCATTTCGATGGCATAGTCTTGGAAACGAGGCATTTTCAGGGCTTTGCGGAGTATACCGCCATTGGCATGAGGGTTGGCACTCATCCGGCGACCGCCAGTGGGTGCTAGCTCTTTGAGCTCAGGGACGAGGGTGCCGTTTTCGTCAAAGAGTTCTTCGGGTTTGTAGCTACACATCCACGCTTCTAGCTTTCGCAGGTGGTCTTCGTTGCTGTGCATGCCGCCCATCGGCACCTGGTGCGATCGCCAAAAATCCTCTACTTTTTTGCCATCGACTGTCTCGGGGCCAGTCCATCCTTTGGGCGATCGCAGCACAATCATCGGCCAGCGCGGTCGCTCGGTGCCGCCATTGACTCTCGCCTCGCGCTGCACTTCTTTGATCTTGATGATGCACGCTTCCATAGTTTCAGCCATCTTTTTGTGCATCTGGGCCGGGTCGCTACCCTCTACAAAGTAGGGGGTATAGCCATAGCCCCGGAACATATATTCCAGCTCTTCGTGAGAGATTCTGGCAAAGATCGTAGGATTGGCAATCTTGTACCCGTTCAGATTCAAAACAGGTAAAACAGCGCCGTCGCGAGCGGGGTTAATAAACTTATTAGAGTGCCAAGCCGTGGCCAGCGGCCCCGTCTCAGATTCTCCATCGCCGACCACGCAGCAGGTGATTAGATCGGGATTGTCTAAGACTGTGCCATAGGCGTGAGAAAGACTGTAGCCTAGCTCTCCGCCCTCATGAACTGATCCAGGCGTCTCTGGGGTAACGTGGCTACCAATATCCCCAGGGAAAGAGAACTGCTTGAAAAAGCGCTGCATCCCCTCTTCGTCTTCGCTTTTGTCTGGATAGATCTCCGAATAGGTGCCTTCTAGATACACTGGACCTAGTACACCTGGCGCACCATGACCTGGCCCGGCGACAAAGATCATGTCCAGATCGTACTTCTTGATCAGGCGGTTGCAGTGAACGTAGGTAAAGCTCAAAGCCGGAGAAGCCCCCCAGTGGCCCAACAGCCGATGCTTTACATGCTCTTTGATCAAAGATTCTTTGAGCAGCGGATTCTCACGCAGATAGATCATGCCAACTGCTAGGTAGTGGCAAGCCCGCCAATAGGCATCTATCTTTCTAAGCTCATCTTCGGAGGGTGGCGTGATATCAAGTGAAGCGATCGACTCAGAAGCTTGAGAGGAAATAATGGCAGTCATGGTGTTCTTTGCAGTGACAGCTGTGCTTTTGCCCAAAGTGTATAAACGGTGTCTTGTTCTTACTGTGTTTTAAAATACTTCTACTTTCTTAAAGCATTGATGCTCTCCTAAAATCGCTCAATGGTCTAGATAGAGTGGTCTAGATAGAGTGGTCTAGATAGAGCGGTTTAGATCGAGAACGGCTCAGACAAACACTGAGCCTATCAATAGAAGTCATACAGTTTGAGCAATACACTCTCTCTTTTTGGGCACGGTCAGCTACCTGTATAGCGCTGCAATCCGATTCGCGCAAGATAAATTGCATGGTTTTTTTCTATAAAGACGATACTCTTAAGATCTGATTCTCACTAGAGGTAATCTCTTATGTCTGCTAAATCAGAGAAATCGGCCTATCAAGAAGCCGTTGAAGCTAGGGTTAAGGCGCTAGATGCCCAAGTCGAAACGCTAAAGGCCAAAGCGGCGATCGCAAAGGCCGATGCGAAGGTAAAGTATCAAGAGCAGCTCGACGAGCTACAGGTCAAGCAAACGGAGTTAGCCGCTAAGCTAGAGTCTATGAAAGGCTCAGCGGAAAATGCCTGGGAAGAAATGAAGGTAGGCGTAGAGTCGGCCTGGAGTGAACTTCAGATCGCATTTGACAAAGCAAAAACGAAATTTGACGATGTGTAATCAATATAGCGATCCCTAACTGTATTCCTAACTGCATAAGGTACGGTTCTAAGGCCGTTTCAGCCGACAGGTGTTTGTAGTTCGAGCAAAAGCGTAACGGTTCAACGTTCGTCGCGACTTGAGCCAAACCATTTCTCTCGCAGCGATCGCAGATATCCTTGTTCTTGCAATTCAAGAATCTCCTGGCTGACTATCTCCGCCATCTCAGCTCCTTCTCTAAAGGCCACGCCGTAGTCCTCTTGCGTCAGCGGCGCGCCCGCTAGTTCAAAAGTATCAGGATCGCGGCTGGCAATATATTTGAGGGTGGGATAGTCATGGACAATCGCTTCTACGCTGCCGGACTCTAACGCGGCCAGCGCACTATCGAATAGCTTAAATTCAATGACCTCGACTGGCTGCGATCGCGTATATCTCTCCCCAGTAGTCCCATCGACTACGGCCACCTTCTCACCTCGAAGATCCTCAATAGAGAGCTGACTAGTCGATAGCTGCCCTACGGTCAAAGAGGCAATAAAATCAGCCACAATAAAAAAGCTTGCCCCCATCCATACCACTGCAATGATTCGCCCCGGCAGCTTATCAGGTGTGACATCACCATAGCCAAAGGTGCCTAGGGTCACAATCGAAAACCATATGCCTTGACCGATGCCTTCAATCGGACTACCGGAGAACTTATCATTGTGCTCGTGCTCTACCATCCACACCAGGATGCCTACCCCAGCGCTAGTTGCCAGCACCAGCAGCATCGGTTGCCAAAACCGCCAGCTCAACAGGCCAGATACCATCAATGCGATTGGATTGGTTGATTTGGCGCGGACCATTAGCTGCAGCCCCGATCGATAGAAGGGATAGGTAAAATCGATCTGCTGCGATTCTCGTTTCGCCGTAATTGAGATGCCCGCGATCGCCGTATCTATCTGGCCGTCCGAGAGCCCTTCTAGCATGTCACCGACAGAGTCATACCGGACCCATTCAGTCTGAAGCCCTAGGTCGTCGGCTATTCTATTCCATAGCTCAACGCTAAACCCGTAGGGCACTTCCTCATTTAAAAAGACAAAGGGGACAATCTCTTTGGTTCCAACCTTGAGCGCCTTCTGAGTGGTGGGTGTGTCTACCAGCGTTTCAAGATCAGTTACATCGGCTTGCGCTAGTCGCGTATCCGCAGGCTCAGCAGCGCCTGCGGCTGCCATGCAAACTATCAAAGAGAACCCACTGATAAAAGAAGAAAACCGTTTCATAAAAGCGAAGCTATGAGACAGCTTCAAAAGCGTATCTTATACAGTTAGGAACCTCTGTATCTATAGATATAGCAAAAGATACAGCAAAGTGCGGCAGGCTGCAGAAGAGAGAAAAAAGCATAGAAAAAGGAGAGGACACTTCAAAGCTGAGTCCTCTCCTTTTTTGTTCGTAGTTTGTTTTCAGCTGTTTTGTGTGGGGTTTGTCTATCTATCTACAGAACCCATGATGATATCAATGCTGCCTAGAATTGGCATGATATCCGCCAGCTTCACGCCCTTAAGTAAGTTAGGCAGGATCTGCAGGTTGTTGAAGTCTGCTGCGCGAATCTTCCATCGCCAGGGAAAGACATTGTTTTCACCGATGATGTAGACACCCACTTCGCCTTTACCCGTTTCTACTCTGACGTAGTGCTCGCCTTCAGGAATCTTGAACGTCGGTGCGATCCGCTTGCCTGCAAACTGGTAGTCAAAGTCATTCCATTCAGACTTGGGGCCGCCTGCCATCCGCTGGGCTTCTAGATTCTCGAACGGACCACCGGGCAAGCCTTTGATCGCCTGACGAATGATTTTCACGGACTCGCGCATTTCGTTGATCCGCACGATATAGCGAGCAAAGCAATCGCCTTCAGTGGCCCACTGTATGTCCCAGTCGAGTTCGTCATAGCACTCGTAGTGGTCGACCTTACGCAGATCCCATTTCACCCCAGAGGCTCGCAGCATTGGCCCCGAACAGCCCCAGTTAATCGCATCTTCTCGCGACATGGTGCCAACGCCTTCTACGCGACGGCGAAAGATGGGGTTGTCGGTGATCAGCTTTTCGTACTCGTCAACTTTGGGATCGAAGTAGTCGCAAAAGTCTTCGCATTTTTCGGTCCAGCCGTAGGGCAGATCGGCAGCAACGCCACCAATGCGGAAGTAGTTGTTGTTGATCAATCGCGCCCCGGAAGCGGCTTCCCACAGGTCATAGATCAGCTCGCGTTCGCGGAAGATATAGAAGAAGGGCGTGGTTGCGCCGCAGTCGGCCATGAACGGGCCAAGCCAGAGCAGGTGGTTGGCAATCCGGTTTAGCTCCAGCATAATCATGCGGATATAGCTGGCGCGCTTGGGTACTTCGATGTCGGCTAGTTTTTCAGGCGCGTTGACGGTAATAGCTTCGTTGAACATGCCTGCTGCATAGTCCCAGCGGCTGACATAGGGGACGAACATGACGTTTGTCCGGTTCTCGGCAATTTTTTCCATGCCACGGTGCAAGTAGCCGATCACGGGTTCGACGTCGATAACGTTTTCGCCGTCAAGCGTCACGATCAGCCGGAGCACCCCGTGCATAGAGGGATGGTGAGGACCCATGTTGATAACCATGGGTTCGGTCTTGGTTTGCAGTGTCGTAGCCATTGCTTAGCAGGCGTCCTTATGCTTGTTTCGTCTGTATCCTTATTGTCGTACGTTTACTTTTAAGATTCAACATCCAAAAGCACTAATTTGCCTGATTATACAGAGCAGTGCCTATTTTGCGTGGTATTCAAGTGGTATTTAATATGGCCGAAGCTACATCTGATGCTATATCCGAAGACGGCAGCGTTCAGCCTTTTTTTCATGTTCCTGTACTAAGTGAGCAGGTGTTAGCGGGCCTGCAGATAGAAGAGGGCGGGCGGTATCTGGACGCTACGGTAGGTGGCGCGGGGCACAGTGAGCTGATCCTAAAAGCTGCGCCAGATGTCGAACTAGTGGCGCTCGACCAAGATTTGCAGGCGATCGCAGCGGCCAAAGAACGGCTAAAAGCATGGAGCGATCACACGACATTCATCCATACAAACTTCTCACGCTACCAGCCGGATGACCGCAAGTTCGACGGCATTCTGGCCGATATTGGCGTCAGCTCTACTCAGCTAGATCAGGCGCAGCGAGGCTTTAGCTTTCGGGCTGAAGCGCCGCTGGATATGCGGATGGATAGTACGCAGGCGCTGACGGCAAAGGAGATTGTGAACCACTGGGATGAGAAGGCGATCGCAGATACCATTTACGAATATGGCGAAGAGCGGCTATCTCGGCGAATTGCCCGGCGGATCGTTGAGAAACGGCCATTTAGTACGACCACGGAACTGGCTTGGGAAGTGGCAGGGGCGTATCCGGCCAAAGCGCGGCACGGGCGAATTCATCCAGCGACGCGGACGTTTCAAGCTCTGCGAATTGCGGTGAACGGAGAGCTTGACGCGCTCAAGGAACTGCTGAGCAAAGCGCCTGACTGGTTAAATCCGGGGGGGCGGCTGGCGATCATCAGCTTTCACAGCTTGGAAGATCGAATTGTGAAGTATGCCTATAGAGGCGATCAGCGGCTACAGATTATTACTAAAAAGCCGCTAGTGGCGACGGATGAAGAGGTGAGAGAGAATGCGCGATCGCGTTCTGCAAAGCTTAGAATTGCCGAACGCAAGGCTGTTTAGAACAGAGCGTCAACGATTTATCGTTAGCAAACAGGGGGCAGTGCAATTCTCTTGGGAGGCTCTACTAATTGAGATACAGTTTTGATTGGGATGCGCGAAAGGACGCTATCAATCGTCGAAAGCACAATCTGTCTTTTCGGCAGGCGGCAACTGTCTTCAGAGATCCTGGCCAGCTCTCTATCTACGATGATCAACATAGTCAAAATGAAGACCGCTGGATTACGCTGGGAATAGATAGCAGTGGTATTCTTCGAGTAGTCGTACATACCTTCGAGAAGATTGATCAAGGCATCTGTAATATCCGTATCATCTCAGCTAGAAAAGCCAATAAAGCAGAAGTTCTTCAATATGAGGACGGTGACGAATGAAGGATAGCTATGATTTCTCTAAGGGAGAGCGCGGTAAGTTTTACAACGCTCAGGCAGAGTTCAGCTTCCCAATTCATCTAGAACCTGATGTCAATGATCAGATAAATCGTATAGCGGAGAAGAACGGGGTAGATGTGCAGACTCTGGTAAACGCTTGGTTGAGAGCAAACCTGAAGATGATTGAAAGTTTGCAGCCTTAGCTGTCCTGCGCGATCGCTTCGCTCTATCAAGCTATCTCAAACCGTGGAGGCTGCGTTCGAACTGCGGTACGTGTCTGGCGACATATACCGAGAATCACACAGCCTGTAGCGCAACCTACCGAATCACTATCCCACGCTCACCCGTTTGGTTAATATCGCCATCACTTCATTCGGGCGACCTGTAGAGATTGGCTGGCTCCAATCATTTGGCTCGGCGTAGCCATGCAGGTGGATTTGTTTGATCGTCGTTTGCACTGCGCTAAGGCTGCCAAATAGCATCAGGCGCACGGGCTCTGTATAGGTGACGGGCGCTGTGGGGGGAGCGCTAGGCGGTGCGGTTTCAGTCGCAGTTGTTGGCGCGATCGCAGGTGAAACTGTCGGCGACTGATCGCCTTGGGTAGAAAGGGTAAACATTTTGTTCCTCTTGGATATGGTTTTTCTGGGTTCCGTGTGTAGCTTGGTCAAAAGCTAGGTCAGGAAACCCAGAACCCGCGAATCCTTAGCCGCCCCAAAGAAATGAAATGCAAAAGAGGCAGCTAGAGGGTACATTTACCCTTAGCGACCGGGATTGCGTGTTAATCCTGGGAGTTAGCGATTGGTAGGTGTCTCACCACCTATCAGTCGCGCTAAGTCATGTTGAGTTCTGAGCAAAGCTGCGATCGGCACCGCAACCTTAGAGAAAATAGTAAACGCATTTTTACGTAGAATCAAGTAGTGAAGAAACGGTAGAGACTGCCATAGCTCTCTAGCACCTACCCGACTACGCGGTTCGACGAAAACTTCGGCCCACTCCCCTCGAGATTTCAATAAAGGAGCAGGAAACCGGACTAAGCAGCTACCAACTAAATGGTAATAAAGCTACTCTCAGCCAGACTAGCTGTTTGAATGCCCGAAAGCGTAGCGAGCCTCTCATCTCCAAACAGAATTGAATTTCCTTGGAGACTTAGCTGGGCAAAGCTCAAACCTGAGCCCAGACCAATCAAGTCAGTGCCCAGCTGAAAGTCAACAATCGTATCTGTACCCGCACCTGCTTCAATCACAAAGGTATCAGCACCGGAACCACCAGAGAAATCATCTCCCTGTAGTCGATCGTTACCGGCACCGCCCGTCAGGATATCATCGCCGTCATCCCCGAAGAGCAGATCGTCGCCTTCGTCACCAAAGAGCAGATCGTTACCACCCTTACCACCGATGGCGTCGTTACCCGCACCGCCACGCAGTACATCGTTGCCACCAACGCCAACTTGCGGATTTCTGTTGTTAAGGTCCCCTCTTAGCGTATCGTCGCCTTCACCACCAAAGAGCACATCGTTACCGAGTCCGCCAGCTAGCAGATCGCGTCCCGCACCGCCTTCGATTAGGTCGTCACCTAAACCGCCGTCAATGACATCATTGCCACCTTGAGCGGAAAGCTCGTCAATCGTAATTCTCAGCAGCAGTCCCTCACCACCATTTCGAGTAAAGTCTCCAATAACCGGATCAGTTACCGTACCTGGCGCAGTTATGCCCCCTAGAATATTCACAGGCGTACCGTCAGGGTTCCGCTCAGAACCGTTGAAGCCAGGATGCGCTATAACAACGCCGTTTTCAGGTGTGCCTTCATCGAGTGCTGTCTGATTGAGGAAAGCTGCACCTTCTTCAGTATTTACTTCCGTACCCGCATCGAGAACATCATTTCCAGTGCGCTCGATTGTAATTGGCCCGAGGAAGTTACCGTCAGCATCGAAGATAGGTTCCCCCAGCGGGTTGCCAGTCGTTGCTAAGAAAGCATCGTTAGACGGAATAACCATCGTTCCCCAAGTGAAGAATCGGGCAACAGAAGGGTCGTCTACATCTAGAACAATCTGAGCTGTCTCACCTGGATCAATTGGTCCAGGGACGCCTTGCCCACCGAAGATAGTGCCGTCGACACCACCCGCAGCGAGCTGCTCAGCAACAAACTCAGCAGAGATAGGCGCAACAGTACCATCTTCTGCTAAACGTTCCAACCCCTGTCTTGCTGGGCCACCACGGTCGTATAGGTCAAAAGTTCCATCGTGTACACCCAACCAAAGCGGCGTATAGAATGTCCCACCATCCGTCTGCAAGTTCTCGACGGTAAAGACAAGCGCTGTCCCGTCGCCAATCTCATCTCCGCGCAGCACATCGTCGCCGTCGCCACCAAGGATCGTATCGTCACCAGCCGCACCCGCAATTAGGTTGCTAGCAGCGTCGCCGGTTAGATGGTCGTTGTTGCTAGAACCAGAGAGATTCTCAATGTTGCTTAAGCTGTCGACTACGTTCATACCACTAGCAACAACATAGTTTGCGCTTTCTTTGGCCAAGTTAGCAGTCACGTCAAAACCGATATCTGAGAAGTCAGCCGTATCGTTGCCGTTACCGCCGTTGAGTGTATCGTTGCCACCGCCACCACGCAGCACATCATCACCTTCGTTACCTAGCAGTACATCATCGCCGCCGCCGCCAGCAACTAGGTCATTCCCACCACCCCCATCGATGACATTAGTTCCACTATCGCCAAATAGCTGGTCGTCATTTTCGCTGCCGCTGAGATTTTCGATGCTAATCAGTGTGTCGATAACAGTAACACCGGATGCAGGAACATAGCTTGCGAGTCCTTGTCCTAACAGCGCGGTAACTGGTGCGCCAATATTGCTGAAGTTAGCGGTGTCAATGCCTTCTCCGCCATCGTTGATGTCAGCACCGCCACCGCCGATCAATACATCGTTACCGCCGAGTCCCACTAGCGTATCGCCACCGCCTAGACCATCGAGAATATCGTTGCCTTCGGTGCCCTGAAGTTCTTCTGCCGCTGCGGTTCCAACAACAGGCGTATTCTCTCCTAAAAACTGGCCTCGAATAGCCCCCTCTCTGAAGTCGTTTGTATGAACGTTCCAATAGAGCGGAATATCTTCACCGGGCGCAGCGTTTTGAATGTCAGCGACAAACTGACTCAGCGCGATGCTAGCTGAATCTGTTTCATCCCAAATGCCTCGAATAGTCGTAGAGCCATCAGAATTGAGAGCGAAAGTGATGTCGTCTACATCCTGACCATCAAACTGTGGATCTACTAGTCCGATATCAATCAAACCGAAAGCAATCGGACCATTCTCACCACGGCTTCCGTTATGGACGTGAAGCCCAACAACGTCGTCACCAGTATCCTCAGTTTGTGGCTTTCCATTACCCAAGAAAGCACCAAAGTCCAAGCCAGAAACAATAAGCTCGTAGCCCAAACTTCCACCACTATTACCTAGAATAAGCCTATCGACGCCCGCAGCGTTGGAATCGCCGTCAGTGACCTCTTGCGACCCATCTAAAACAGATGTTGATTGAGCAAAGGGATTTACAACAGCCATGAATTTGTTCCTATGTTTTTACTGCGGTAATACTTGAAATTAATCAGATGCCTCTGATTCCAATCCTGTTCGCGATCCGCAATTAGACTGCTGCCGTGGCTAAGGAGTAGTTCAGAGAGATGAAAAGACTTTTCAAAATCTATCAAGCTTCGATGCGTTTAACCATTGCCCGGCAAACATCTTTGGCAGGAAGCGAACCTATTACGTTTCTTGTCAAATGCCTCGAATATCAGGTATGAACAATCTTCTAATATCCGATCGTGAAAAATCTTAAAAATCTTACGAATAGTCCTTTTGAGATGTTTTCAGTAGATATTTAGAGGATTCTTTCTTTTCTGTGAGTGTGTCTTGAATAGAACTTTATCTCTAGAGAAAATGAAAAGGACAGGACTCTCAAGAAAACACGTGAAAGTGCCCTTTCTCGGATTCTATTGTCTCCATACCCAACTGAGCCATATGATGCGACCTGACGGAATACGAAGAATGAGAGTACTTGAATGCAAGGTGAGAATATCCTGAGGTTGAGGTGACAATCCAATGAGGCGCTCAAGGAACTGATTGAATAAAGTTCTAGTCCACACCTCACAAGTGAGAGCGATCTCATAGGCTAAGGCTTGTCGTTCAACGACTACTGTGGTCGCCCCCTTATGAGTCCAACTCTTTCCATGGCTGCTGGCGTGGTTCAGCGGCAGATAACACTTTTTAGTTTACATAGAGCCTAAATTCCTGTTAGGAAAGGCGTCTAGAGCTTTGGCTAGTAATGAAAGTGTTATCCTAACGCCTTTAAAGTTGAACTATGCCAAAGGCTACACCCCTTGTTCTACAGTGCAAAGTGCCACAGCAGCGGTAAAACCCCGAGTCGCCATACGGCGCTAGGAAATGCTCACCAAGACAAAGCGCGTGGGCTTTGCTTTCTCGAAGAGTATGCATCCACGCTTTGCTGTACTTTCTTTTCTTTTGCTATACCTTCTTTTTATTGCTTCTAGAGTGTCAAAGACTGCACGTTATTCTCGATCAAATCACACAGGTCTTTGAGGAAAGCCGCACCGTCTGCGCCGTAGATGATGCGATGATCGCTAGTCATATTTACCCGCATCTGATTGCGGATGCCCATCATCCCATCAGAGGTAGCCACTACTTTTGGCTGAGAACCGCCAATTGCCAGGATGGAGCCCTGACCCGGCGGCAAGATCGCATCAAAGCTATCGACGCCAAACATGCCCAGATTAGAAAGTGTGAAAGTGCCGGAATTGTATTCTTCAGGTGCGAGCTGCTTGGATCTAGATCTGGCGACTAAATCCTTCCAAGTACGAGAAAGTGAATAAATATCCATCTGATCCGCGCCGCGTAGCACTGGGGTGATCAATCCACCATCTGGCATCGCCACGGCGACGGCGATGTTGATACTGCTACTGTACTGAATGCCGCTCGGTGCAAAGCTGGCATTCACAACCGGGTGCTTGGTCAAAGTGGCGGCGACGGCTTTGGCCAATAGCGCGGTCATAGTGACGCCTTTGGGCTTGATCTGCTTGTACAGCTTGTCTAGCTCGTTGGTGGTGATGGTGTAGCCGACGCGGAAGACGGGCACCGTTAGGCTAGCGTCCATATTGCGGACGACGGCCTGCTGCAAAGTGTTGAAGGCGACGAGTTCGCCGGGCGCTGCGGAGGTCGGGGATACTGCGGGGGCTGAAGCTTTGGAAGCACCGGGTACAACTGCTGGGGTGGGCGCTGCTGGCTGAGTTGCTGGCTGTGCTGCTGGCTGTTGGGTCGGTGCTGGCGTCTTGCCTGCTGCTAGTTCAATATCTTGCGCGACGATGCGACCATGGGGGCCAGTGCCCTGAACGGTGCCAAGCTCGACTTTGAGCTGTTTGGCTAGCTTGCGAGCCCGAGGCGAAACAATGACGCGGCCAGAGGCAGATCCGCCAGAGGTAGAAGCTGTGCTGCCATTCTGGTTACTTGGGGTAGCGGCGACGACGGGCGACGGGGCGCTAGTCATGGTGGCCGTGGCTGGCAGGGTTTCTGGTGTGACCGGGCTCGCTGTGGCGGTCGAGGTGGCGGTCGATGCCGAGGCAGGGGCAGAACTACTCGCTAGGCTGGCGGCCTTTTGTTTGGCGGCTTCGATCTCGTCTTCGGTTTCGGCGAGGAAGGCGATCGCATCATTTACCTGAGCCATCTCGCCTGCTTCGGTGACGATCGCCGCTAGATAGCCTTCGTAGAAAGACTCCACATCCATATCGGCCTTGTCGGATTCAACCACGACAACGGTTTCGCCTTTTTCAACCTTGTCACCCGCCGCCTTAGCCCAAGAGACAATCTTTCCCTCAGTCATCGTGGAGCTAAGAGCAGGCATGAAAACTTCGCGAATCATAGATGAGGTTTCGGTGGACAACAGCAAAGCGCTAGCAAATGCTAGCGCCTAATTGTATCCCGTTGTGGGCCGCTCTTACAGTTCGCCGCGAATATCCTGCACGATGCCGTCTTTTAACAAGATTTCGACCTGCATCTTCTTAATGAGATGATCGCCGACGCCCACTTGGAAGAAGCTATCAATTTGGCCCTGACTTACTTCTTTATCTATTTCTAGCGTCTGCACCTGCTGAAGCTGCTGCAGTAGCTGGTTTTTCTGCTGCAGTAGCTGGCCTTTGTCTTGGTTGAGCTTAGCCTGAACGCTGCTGATCTGCTGGGAAACGGCAGCGTCGGGAGGTGGGTTCGCACCTTGCTTTTGCATTTCAGCCAAGATCCGCTGGCTCTGCATTTCTAGCTGCTGCAGGCGACCATCAATCTGATTGAGCTGGTTTTGTAACTGCTTTTGGGCTTCTTCTTTCCACAATGGCGTGACCACTGCTTTGATATTGATGACGCGCTTGAGCAGTAGCTGAGACTGAGAGACATCCATGACGAGCTAAGTAAGTAATATTGAGGACTTCAAACTATTCAATCAGTTTTGGTCAAATCAGACTAGCTGTTACCAGTGACTGATCAAAGGTAGCTGATGAGTCCGCTTAGCAAACATGCCCACCCATCAACATTAGTTATCTTATTTCGAAGCTGTTAAGCAGAGGGAGCCTAGAACAGTAGGTTTACGAATAAATTACGTTCAGCCTTGCGTTCTAGCATCAGGACAGTTTCGCGTGAAAGTCGCCTCAAACATATCTAATTTATTTAATCTTTAGGGACTAGTGGATTGTTAGAAAGCTTGGTTGAAGATAGGTAGCTACGCTCCTTTGATTAACACTGAGCGGGCAAACTGAAACTATCCCTGTTGCTATGTACAAAAACTAGGGTGTATTCGACGGCTCTATCTCGGAGAGATCGCCATGGCAAAACAATCAATAAGTCCAGCCATCTTCAATAAAATTAATAGCCTTTCGCAATCAGAAGGCATTAGCGCTCAGATTTTAGAAGAGTTTGCAATTTTTGTTCTCAAGAATCAGAGAACAAAAAAACCAAAAGCGCTTTCTATGACCAAGCTTAAAAAAGCTGTTCTAGAACACTTTGAAGTTAAAGATACAGCCGGATTGCGTAAGTCTGGCGCGTTCAAGATGGCAACGGACGGCATAGACAAGCTGAACCTACGCCTGAAGAAGTCTTGGGAGCAGCTCTACCGCCAGTTTGTCGGCGTACTGCCAGGTGAAGATGCTCAAGTTGGTGATGACTGTATCAATGGCATTGATATCTTCAAATACTTTCGGCCTTGGCAGGTGTTTGGGTTAGATGCCAAGACCGCTAGTGATGAAGATATCAAGCAAGCCTATCGGCAGCTCAGCAAGCGATATCACCCTGATAATTCAGAGTCGGGTAGCGATCGCATGTTTGAGCGGATCAACTTGATGTATCGCAGCATTGCGGCGGAGGCGTAGCGTGGGACGAAGAAGTTCAAAGTTCACAATTAAAGAGAAGGAGCTAGCCGCCGCGCTTGAAATTTCAGTCGAAAAGCTAGATGAAGTGATCGAATTTTTCGATTCTGATCCTGATGACGAGTGGGATCTGAAAGAGCACGACCACTTTGAATACAGCAACCAAGTTTGGAAAAATCGAATCTTTTCGGCTCAGGGTGCGTTTGCGATCGCCAAGTACCTCGATACTCATCAGAAAAAGTCTATCTGGGACAAGATTCGCGAATTTGTCACTCACCACAAAGAAAAGATTCGCAATGCGTTCGTTCAAAGAACCGTTCACGAAAATAGCTCGTCGTTGACGCCACGCAATGGCAGGCACTTCCTGTCAAAAAAGGATACAGTTGCCATTTTGAGTACTAGCTACGCCAGGTTAAACAAGGCATTTGAGGCGCTACGTCGTTCTGATCTGCCGCTACAGATAGGCGTTGACTTCGATGATATTGAGGGCGTGCGGTACTACTCACTTAGTGGCTTTTACCGACTCAGCGAAAACCTGTCGAAAACTCTGACCAGCAAAGATCGACGAGAATGGTGCAAAGCTGTAGACATGGCAGGTAGGAAAGCCTTTAAAGCTATTATCTCAGAACAAGAAAGTCGTCAAAATCAGATTAAGAGAGCTAAAAAAGCTGCTAGAAAGCGAGATAAGGACACCTGTCAGATCACGTCGATAAAGCTGACGAAGAATAACCGCAATTTTACACTCGCGGGGCATCATATCTTTTCTTCGCAGTACTACCCTCATCTAGCGACGGTTATAGACAACATCATCACTATAGAAAGCTCTGTTCACAACGAGTTTCATAGCTGGAACGGCGGTAGTACCAACCCATGCACGATAGATGATCTGATTCAGTTTGTTTGCGAGCGCTATGCGGATAACGATGATGCGATCGCTAAGCTATCTAACATCAAGAAAATATTTGCCCATGTGCAGCCTCCTAGTCAGCGCCGACCTAGCAATCAGCGCCTGTTGCCAGAGCAAAAGCCTGGGCACAACGCGGCTTGAACTTGATAATTAGCAACGCTATTCGTAGCGTTGGTCATTTGGCTGAGATAGCGGTTTTAGGTTGAAAGCCTTATGTAAAGCAGCATGTAAAACAGCAACAGGCTAAGTGACTCGCCTTTCTCGTAGGCGCAGCCTTCTCTATGAGAATGCATCTGAGAAACGTTGGAAAAAGCTACTGTGCATAAAGAGCATCGATAGTTCCAAGATAGCGATCGCGCACTTTAGGCCGCTTCACTTTCATCGTCTGTGTCAGCAGTCCGTTTTCTATGGTGAAAGGCTCTTCTAACAAAACAAACGGACCGACGCGCTCATCGGGGCGATAGCCAGGCCGGGCTGAAATCTCGCGCCTGAGCTCTTGCTTGTACAGATCTTGGATCGGCTTGCTGTTGAGGTCTTCAATAGAGATGCCTTTAGAAGCCGCCCATTTTTCTAGTACCTCTTTATTTGGCACAATTAGCGCTCCTACCGACTTTTGGTCCTGGCCAACTAGCATGATTTGATCGACGTAGGGACTACGCAGACAGGCATTTTCGACTGGCGTCGGTTCAATATTTTCGCCATTGGTCAAGACGATGGTGTCCTTGGCGCGGCCAGTGATAATCAAATCGCCCCAATCCGTCAGCCGACCTAGATCGCCTGTGTCAAACCAGCCTTCTGAATCGATCACCTTGGCCGTCGCTTCGGCGTTTTTGTAGTAGCCTTTCATCACTTGAGGGCCGCGCAGCAGCACCAGTCCAGGTTTGCCAATAGGAATGGGCTGGCGGGTTTCGAGATCGACGATAGCGGTGTCGGTGCCGGGTAGCGCCTGACCGTCTGCGCCGCGCAGGTTGCGCCAGGGCCGGCGAACGTGAGTGATGGGCGATGTTTCGGTCAGGCCGTAGCCGCCTAGAATCGGAATGCCAACAATTTCGTAGAAGTCTTCTAGATAGTCGGCAATCGAGCCGCCGCCGCTGACTAGGTAGTCAACTTTGCCGCCCATGGCTTCGCGGATCTTTGAAAAGACGATGCGATCGCCTATCTGATAGATTGGCCATAGATAGGCTAGTTTCAACGTGGCTGCTAGCTTTTCTCCGGTGGAGCTAGTCAGATTATCTAGTCTCAACCCAGATAGCGTTCGCCTCGCTGTGATGTACTCCTGGCCTTTGTCTAGAAAGAATCGAATCAGCTTTTGCTTGCTTTCTGGCTGACTTTGAAACTGCTTTTGAACGCCGTCGTAAATTGATTCCCACAGTCTGGGCACAGCCACCATGTATTGCGGGCTGTGTTCTTTAAAGTCGGCTTTGACTGTGCGGATGTTGGTATAGATCTGCGTACAGCCTTGAGAGAGCACAAAGTACTCAAACGAGCGCTCGTAGCAGTGCCAAATCGGTAGGATGCTGAGCACTTTTTGCTCAGGGCCGACATTGACCACGCTGCTAGCCCCGGCAATCTGTGAGAGCAGGTTGCTTTGAGTCAGCATGACGCCTTTGGGCATACCAGAGGTGCCGGAGGTGTACATCAACGTGGCCGTGCGATCGCGCTCTAGCTGCACTGGCGTTGGCGCACCCTGCTCGGCCCCGAGTGCCATCAGATCAGAAAAGTTTAATAGCTTGGCACCGCCTAAGTTTGTCTCGCTCGCGGCTACTTCATCAGTGAGCAAAATGATAAAGCGTAGTCCTAGCTCGCCCAAATCACCGGCTATCTTATCGAGCACGCTCAGATCTTGAATGACTAGGCCAATGCTGTCACTGTTATTTAGGATAAACAGCAGCTCAGCTTTATCTGAGTTGGCACCGCGCACTGCGTCGATCGCGCCAGCGGTCATGATGCCTTGGTCTGCCACCATCCAGCGAGGGCGATTTTCTGAAAAGAGGGCGATCGCCTCACCGGGCACCACGCCTAAGCGCTGCAACCCGGCTGCAAACTGCGCGATCGATGCCGCTAGCTCACCGTAGGTATATTTAGTCTCTGGGTTGGTATGCGGATCGTATAGGGCCAGGTGGTTGCCATACTTAGCGGCGACAATTGGCCAAACTTCGGGAATAGCGGAGACTTCACCGTAGTTGATTGCCTTGGCGCGGTTAATCTTTTCTTGTTCGTGTAGCGCGGCTGTCATACCAAGGAATCTCCCTGAAGTAGCGAAGGTTGCTAGCTAGAAGTATCACCGAAACGGGCAAAAATTCAGCAATGTTATTTGATAAAAAGAATACCTGGATTCTGCATAACCAAATATCCTATATTCTGAATACCCATATCTTAAGGATGTGGCGGACTTTTTCTGTGATAACGGTTTACCATTGTTTTTGAAGTAACGTTAAGGTCGGCAGCTTCAAAGGCAGCAGTTTTATGGTGGCAGGGTTATTGAGTGCTTTCGAGTTCGGCTTTGGGCGGCTGGCTTCAGAGTCGCTGGCGGATTACGGCGCTCAGCTAGTGTGGGCGATCGCGGCTATCTTTATCGTGGAGATGGTGCGAGACTTTTATCACGTGCTGAGCCATCAGTGGGCACCGCTTCAGCGCCTGCACGGCTGGCATCACCGCGCCTACAAAAAAGACTTTTCGCCGATTAGCACCGAGGTTTATCGGAAAGCGCAGCTCTACAACGATGCGCCAGAATCGATCTTTATGATGGGGGTGATGGCGATCGCAGCGCTGGCTACGCAGACGCCGGGTCTGTGGGCGGGTGTGCTGTATGCCGCCGGATTTCTGGTGTCGGCTGTGATGCGATCGCGCGGTCTGTTTGGCGCAACCGATCTCACCCACGAGCCCGGCCCGCTGACGGGCATTCCTGGCTACTGGCGAGTGAATCGTACCTACCACTGGCGGCACCACTTTGATGATACTAGCGCCTACTACGCGGGTCTTTTCCCGATCAGCGACAAGATTCTCGGTACGGCGCTTTCGCTCAAGGGTAAATCTGTTGCAGTCACTGGCGCATCGGGTACTTTGGGCCGGGCGTTGATTCAGTCATTAGCCCAAGCTGGCGCAAAACCGATTGCGCTGACGACCTCGAACCGAGAGATTCCGGGCGCGGTGAAAGTCTTTTCCTGGCAGGCAGGCAAAGAAAGCGAGCTTAAGGAAGTTTTGCAGAAGATAGATATCCTGATCATCAACCACGGCGTCAACGTCATGGGCGCAAGCTCTGCTCAGGCGATTGAACAGTCTTTAGAAGTCAATGCGCTTTCGGCCTGGCGATTGATGGAGACTTTCTTAGAAACGGTCGATAACCGCACGGGCAGAGCGACTAAAGAAGTGTGGGTGAACACATCAGAAGCGGAGGTAAATCCTGCTTTTAGCCCGCTGTATGAGATTTCTAAGCGATTGATCGGAGACTTGATCAACCTGCGCCGAACCGATGCCCCCTGTGTGATTCGTAAGCTGGTGCTGGGCCCGTTCAAGAGTAATTTGAACCCCTATGGCGTGATGAGTGCGAGTGCGATCGCTCGGATGATTCTTTTCCTAGCTAGGCGGGATATTCGCAATATTATTGTCACCATCAACCCGCTGACCTATTTTTTCTTTCCGATCAAAGAGATTTTTCAGGCAATCTACTTTAGGCTCTTTTTGAAAAGTGAAAAGAGAGAAAAGTCTGTGAGTGGTAAGACTAGCTGAACCAACCTCAACCCTGCTGCTGCTCTTGGATTAATTGGATAGGGCTAATTGGATAGCTGTTGTTCTATCGCTTGCACTCGCTGGTTGATCTCGATGACTAGCGTTGCTAAGTTATCAAACTGCTCTTGGGGCGAAGGGCCATCGAAGACCTCGGCAGGTATGGGGGCGACGGGCGGAGCGCTGGTCGATCCACCTGTAGGACGCGATTGAATTTGGCTGATCTGATTTTGGAGCGATCGCACTTGAAACTCTAGCTGCCGAATCCTAGACTCATTCAGTGGAGACGACGCCTTGACCGGGTTTGACCATAGATTTGCCATCAGACTCAGCATCACCAAAGCTATACAGACACCTACTGCCAGCCTGTAAAAAGACTTCATCTTCTATCCCGTGCATAGACTCTCTCTATTCTAATGAGCCTTGTTCGTTCCGTGGCGTTAGCCTAAACTCATCGAACTTCACAGCCTCAGACTCGGGTAGGCGAGTATCAAAGTAATAGCTACTCAGCACACCGCTCTGCGTCTCGAAGATAGTAAAGCTGGTGATATCATTACTGGCGATGTACGGCAGCGGGTTCCCCTTATCGTCTTCCAAAGGCGCAATTGTCGGCACAACTGGTGTCAAACCGTTAGGATCGCCCGTCGCTCTGTAGACCGACTGAAAAGGCATGAGGTCGCCTGCTGCTTCCACCGCTTCATCGGTTGGCACAGCCCGAGGATCTCCAGCCAAATGCGCGCTGTAGCTGTTGCCCACATTAGACGTTTCTAGAAAATGCATCCCTGTCGGACTGACAAACCGATTCCATAGATGAGAATGACCGTAGAAGACAAGCTGCACGCCCGCCTCATCCAATAGCGGCACCAAATCGCGGATAATATAATCTTCTTCAATCGGATATTCGTACTGTACTGAGCGCAAGCTGCCGTCTTCTGCCACATTTTTGACCATCACCGGATCGGTGAACGCTGGGACAATATTGCCGCCTAGCGTATGGGGCGGATGGTGCATCATCACAATTTTGTATTTGGCTTGCTGGAATTCTTCACTCGCGAGCTCTTGCTGCAGCCACTGGTATTGAACGCTGCCTTTGCGAATATCTTCAAAGATGTGCTGACCGTAGCCCCAGCTTTCTGGCGACTCTAGATCTGCTGCCCGCTCTCGATAGCGACCTTTGGCGTTTTGTCTGAGGGCGGGCGATCGCCATATCTGCGTCACATACAAGCTCACCAGCCGAATATCCCCAAAAGACACGGCATAGTACTTTTGGGTTTCTTTTCCATTCGGTATCTGCGCTGTCGGTAGAGAGAATATTTCCTCATAGGTTCGAGTATTGTAGCTATGATCCTCTATCCAGCCTGACTCTTCCACATTCTCAGGTGGTGGATAAAACTGGTTGACTAGCTCGCGAGGTAGCGTGTTTTCAAACTGTTGGTTAAGCGAGTCTGTACCAGACGATCTACCCATTACCTCGTGATTGCCAATGACGGGGAAAAGCGGCGCGTGCTGAATGATCTCACCGCCTTCGTATATCGTGGTGACATCATCTTTGGTTAGCGCGTACTGCGATCGCCCTTGCAAACCAGGAAAAAGCGCTAGTCCCTTCGCGCTATCAAACCATTCGGACGCGCGATTTGGCACATTGACTAGATCACCCGCAAAAAACACGCCATCGACTCGGCCCACCGTCCCTGCGACCTTCTGTAAGTTAGCGGGGACCATCGGCTTGAGCTGATGATCAGAGGTCAGTAGAATTTTGATCGGCTGCCCTGTGGTAGGCGCTGGTGAGAGCGTAAAAAAGTCGCTGTGTACGGCTTGCCTGTCGGCAGGTACGCTGGTTACTCGGTAGCGAATCCTTTTATTGGGTGCCAAGTCTTTGACCGTGGCCTCATGTTTCCAAATATCACGGCGAGTCAGTTCCGCATACGTCCGGTCTTCCACCTGAGAAGCGCTATCTTCATAGGCTTGGCTGAGCGGCATTGTCACTGCATCAGCTCTATTGCCACGACCGTATTCTACAAAGTTCTGTACGCCCTCGAACTCAGTAAACCAAACGACCTGTACAGAAGATGCCGTTGGTGACTGTAAAAAGGGATCGCTTAGTAGCTTTGTTTGAGTAAGCTCTGTTTGAGTAGACATCTGCTGCGTGGGTCTTGTAGGACCGTCGGGGAGTTGTGCAATTTCTTTGATAGCGACGCTGGCTGTATGACGTATGGATAAACCAGGTTGCTGTATGGTCAGCAAGCCGAGTAAGCAGCATAGGGCCAGTACGAAATTTAGAAACGCGCGAGATTTTCTCATAGCTAACTACCCATAGCCAGCATTCATCATAGAGAAAAGTTTCCCTGGGTAGCGATAGTACATCTGATAATGTATTGGAGAGCACTCTTTATTTGTAGGCTTATTTGCAGGTTGGCAAACTTCTAGGCTATACAAAGCTCAAGGGTCTGAATTCCCTGTTAGCTGTATAGGATCCAGTTGTGCAGGATCTATATAGTGCAAGGTTCAGATAGTGCAAGGTTCAGTTGTGCAATTGGCCATTTGCCGGTCGCCGTCTCTTTTGGATTATGTCAAGCTAAGGCATGACTTCAGTTAGTCCTCAACGTCCAAAAATAATGCGCTGGCTCAGCCCTCTGCTCCTATTGTCCCTGGGTTTGCATGCGCTGGGTCTGTTTGTACCCGTACCTCGAAAGGCTGAAGTTCCCCAAGAAGTAGAGGAGCTGACACTAGACTCTATTCAGGTGTCGGTACTGCCTGCTGAGTCGGTACCAGATCTGCCAGATGAGTCGGATTTGCTACTAGAAGCCCCTACTGCCGAATTACCCGTCGCCGAGCCGCTGCCAGCATCAGAAGTAGACCCACAGCTTCAAGTACAAACAGTGCCCGACCTAACCTCTGAACCACAGCAGATCTCGACTGATACACCTGATCCTGTTTCTCCAGATAATTCTGCTTTCTCTGATCCTATAGTTTCTAACAAGCCTAACAAGCCAGTTTCTTCCACTCCACAAGTTTTCTCTGATCCAGCCAACATCGGACGTAGCGAGAAATTAGCAGCGTATACAAACTTCTCTACAAGTGTCGAAGGCTTCGAGAATTTGGTCTCTGACAATTGGACGAGAGAAAGATATGATGCTTACGAACTAGATTATCTCGAGGATTTGTGTTTTACGGATAAAGAGAGAGTAACTGGGGTTGTGGGTATGATTTTGAACAATATTCCTCAGCTACAGACAGGAGAGCTAGTAACGGGAACCGGATTTGCAGCGACGGATGAGGCCATAAAAGCTTGGTTTGCCCATCTAGCAGGTGGGGGCGAGGGCAATACCGATAAAGTAGAAAGTACATGGGGAGAAACCATCTACGACTGGTTTTACGCTCAGAAGCAACAGGTCTGGTTCCAAGAGAATCAGGACTACGAGGCGTTTTTATTTAGAGTTGACCTCAATCTAGTCAACAACCCTTGTAAGTAGAAGCATTACCCGCCGCTAACAGGTGGAATCAAAACGAGTTCGTCGCCGTCTTCAAGAGTTGTGGAGGCTTGCGCGAACTGTAGATTGATGCCAAAGCGAGTGAGTTCTTTCCATTTAGAGAGGGTGGGGTGATCGGTAATTAGGCGATCGCGCACCTCTCCGGCAGTGGTTCCGGTGGGTAGCACCATCTCTTCTTC